>DATKLO010000227.1:0-19365 GCA_035542375.1 Steroidobacteraceae bacterium
GGCCGGTCTGAACGACGGCTTCCTCGACCAGGGTGATGTGGCCAACCGGGTCAAGACGCTGGCGCAGGTCAACTACCAGCTCAAGAACTACGACAAGGCCATCGAGTTCGGCAACCGCGCCATCAAGTCAGGCACCGCCGACGATGAGATGATGACGCTGGTGGGCCAGGCGTATTACCTCAAGGGTGACTGGAAGGGCACGCAGAAGTTCGAGGACAACCTCATCGAGCAGCAGGTCAAGGCGGGCAAGACGCCCAAGAGCGAGACCCTGCAGATCGCCCTCAGCGCCTGCGTCAAGCTGAACGATGCGGACTGCACGACCAAGCAGCTCGAGCGGCTGGTGACGTACTACCCGAAGACCGAGTACTGGGCGCAGCTGCTCGCCACGCTGCACAACGAGAGGCAGACCAGCGATCGCGCCACGATGCAGCTGTACCGGCTGATGCTCGAAGTGGATGTCCTGAAGGAGCCGAACGACTTCAACGAGATGGCCCAGCTCGCCATCGAGCAGGGCAGCCCCGGTGAGGCGCAGCACGTGCTGGAGAAGGGTTTCGAGAAGAACGTCTTCACGGATGCGCGCCAGCAGGACAAGAACAAGCGCCTGCTCGAGACCGCCAAGAAAGCCGCAGCCACGGATCTCGCCATCCTCGCCAAGGTGCAGCAGGATGCGGATGCGGCGCCCACCGGCGACAAGAACGTCGGCGTCGGCCTGGCTTACCTGGGTTACCAGCAGTACGACAAGGCTGCGGACAACCTCAGCAAGGGCCTCGGCAAGGGTGGCGTGAAGAACGAGGCGGAGGCGCGCCTGCTGCTGGGCATCGCCCAGCTCAAGGGCGGCCACAAGGATGAGGCGGTGAAGGCGTTCAAGGCCGTCAAGGGTGATCCGAACCTGGAGCGCCTGGCCAACCTCTGGACGCTGCACGCCAGGCAGGCGTAACGGCGAGCAGCGGGCGCCGCCGCTCGCGCAAGACTGCCAGAAGGCCGGGTGGGTGACCCCCGGCCTTCGTGCTTTGCAGCTCCTGCGGTGCGTGAGCGCAAATTCGAAGTGTTACCATCAGTGCCTCCACGCAACCGCTTCGACAGGAGAACTCCAGATGGCGATCAAGGCAGGCGACCGCGTGCCCGCGGGCAAGCTCAAGACGATGACCAAGGACGGCCCGAAGGACGTCACGACCGATGAGTTGTTCAAGGGCAAGAAAGTCGTGTTGTTTTCCGTGCCCGGTGCCTTTACGCCTACGTGCGATGCGAAGCATCTTCCGGGATTCGTCCAGTTGGCCGACCAGATCCGCGCGAAGGGCGTGGATACCATCGCCTGCATGGCGGTGAACGACGTGTTCGTGATGAACGCGTGGGGCAAGTCCTCGAGCGTCGGTGACAAGGTGCTGATGCTGGCGGACGGCAACGGCGAATACTCCAAGGCGCTGGGCCTGGAACTGGATGCGAGCGGCTATGGGATGGGCACGCGCGGACAGCGATTCGCACTGATCGTGCAGGACGGCATCGCGAAGCACGTGAACATCGAGGCACCCGGTCAGTTCAAGGTCTCTTCTGCGGAGCACGTCCTCAGCCAGCTCTGAAGGTCCAGGCGGCCCGATCAGTCATGCACGACGCCGGCGACCGCAACCACCGCATCCTGTTAAACGTCCGGCCGGTCGGTCTGCCCGCGCCGGACCATTTCCGCGCAGACACCACGGCGGTGCCGACGCCAGGTCCGGGTCAGTTCCTATCGAGAACGCTGTACCTGTCCCTCGATCCCTATTACGGCGCCTCGATGCCAGTGACGACGGAGCCTTCACGCAGACTCGATCCTGGCGATGTCATGACCGGGGAGACCGTGGCTCAGGTGCTGGAGTCACGTCACCCCGACTATCGCTCGGGCGAGTATGTCGTGGCGCGCAACGGCTGGCAGCAGTTTGCCTTGTCCAGCGGCCAGGGGGTGCGGCGCCTGGATCCCGGACGGGCACCGATCTCGACGGCCCTGGGGGTACTGGGTATGCCCGGGCTGGCGGGGTACACGGGACTGATCTACATGGGCGAGCCCAGGCCCGGCCAGACGGTCCTGGTATCGGCCGCCACGGGGGCCGTGGGCTGCACGGCCGGGCAGGCGGCCCGCCTCGTGGGCGCACGCGCGATCGGTCTGGCCGGCTCCGATGAAAAGTGCGACTACGCCGTGTGCGAGCTCGGTTACTCGACTTGCATCAACTACCGCGCGGGTGATCTCACGGCCCAGATACACAGCGCCTGCCCAGACGGCGTGGACGTGTATTTCGACAATGTGGGCGGTGAAGTGCTGGCAGCCGTGCTGGGCTGCCTGGCGCCGCATGCGCGGGTGATTCTCTGCGGCATGAGCGAGGCCTACAACCTGGAAGTCCCCCCTCCGGGGCCCTTCCTGGGACCCGTGCTGAGTTCACGGGCCACCCTGCGCGGAATCATGGTGCAGGACCACCTGCATCGCCTGCCTGAGCTGGAGCGCGTCGTCGGCGGCTGGATCCGCTCCGGAGTGTTCCGGTACCGGGAAGACATCACCGAAGGCCTGGCCAGCGCCCCCGAGGCCTTTTGCCGCCTTATGCGCGGGGCCAATTTCGGCAAGGCTCTGGTGCGAGTCGCACCCGAGCACTTGTAGAGGCGGGTAGAGGCGGGCGCCGATCCACCGCGCGAACCGACGAACGACCAGATCAGCGGGCGCGAATCGTCGGACGCGCATCAGCGGGCGCCGATCAGCCGTTCCAGCTCCGGGATGATCTGGAACAGATCGCCCACCAGACCGATATCCGCCACCTCGAAGATCGGCGCTTCGCCGTCCTTGTTGATGGCCACGATGGTGCGCGCGTCCTTGATGCCCGTCAGGTGCTGGATGGCGCCGGAGATGCCGATGGCCATGTACAGCTCGGGCGCGATGATTTTGCCGGTCTGTCCCACCTGCAGCTCGTTGGGTGCGTAACCCGCGTCAACCGCCGCGCGCGAGGCGCCGACGGCCGCTCCAAGTTTGTCTGCAAGGGAGTAGAGGATCTTGAAGCCATCCGCGCTGCCGAGGGCGCGTCCCCCCGAGACAACGCGCGATGCGGTCTGCAGGTCCGGCCGGTCGTTCTTTGCCGCCGATACCGACACGAAACGCGTGTGGGTCGGGAGCTCGGCGCTCACCGATGCCGCCTCGACTGGAGCCGATCCGCCGCCGGCAGTCGCTTCGTACGAGGCCGTGCGCACCGTGCCCGCAATCTTGCGCGCGGGATCGGTCTCCACCGTCACGATGGCATTGCCGGCGTAGATGGGGCGCCGAAAGCGGTTGGCGTTCTCGATGGCCATGATGTCGCTGATCTGGGCGCAGCCCAACAGTGCCGCGACGCGCGGGATCAGGTCCTTGCCGAAGGTGTTCGACGGACCAAAGACATGCGTGGAATCCTTGGCGAGCGCGGCCACCTGCGGGGCCAGCACGGCCGCGAGAGCATGCGCGTTGGCAGGGTTTTCTACCTTGACCACCCGCGTGACACCGGAGAGCTGCGCGGCCTGGGCGGCGACAGCCGAAGAATCCGCGCCGAAGACCGCCACGACGATCTCCGCACCCGCAATCGCTCGGGCGCAGGTAACGCACTTGGCAGTGCTGACATTCAGCCGCGCACCGTCGTGTTCGGCAACGATGAGAACTTTCGCGGACATCAGACCAGCCCCTTCTTTTTCAGCGCCTCGACCAACTCAGCGGCATCCTTCACGCGCACGCCTTTCTGACGCTGCGCCGGAGGTTCGAACTTCACCAGACGCAGCTGCTGCTGCGAATCCACGCCGAGGCCGGCGAGGTTCAGCGTCTCCAGCGGCTTTTTCTTGGCCTTCATGATGTCCGGCAATTTGACATAGCGTGGTTCATTCAGGCGCAGGTCGGTGGTGATCAGCGCCGGCAGATCCACTTCCAGCGTCTCGAGCCCGGCATCCACTTCGCGAGTCACGCGGGCCTTGCCCTCTGACAGTTCGACCTTGGAAGCGAACGTCACCTGGGGGCGGTTCCACAATGCCGCCAGCATGGGGCCGGTCTGGCTGTTGTCGTCATCGATGGCCTGCTTGCCCACGATGACCAGGAAGGGCTGCTCCTTCTCGATCAGCTTCAGGAGTGCACGGGCGGCGACCAGCGGTTCGATGACGCCATCGGCCTGGACGTGGAGGGCGCGGTCAGCTCCCATGGCAAGCGCCGTGCGCAGCTGCTGTTGGCAGTCCGCAGGTCCGATCGTTGCAATGACGACCTCCTCGGCGCCACCCTTTTCCTTGATGCGAAGCGCCTCTTCGAGGGCGATTTCATCGAAGGGATTAATGCTCATCTTGACGCCATCCGTCACGACGCCGGTTCCGTCTGGCTTGACGCGGATGCGCACGTTGTAATCCACAACGCGCTTGATGCCGACCAGGATTCGCTTCATTCCACAGATCTCCGCAAACGCGCGACCGGCCCTTCGGGCACGCGGCCCACCATTATAGCGGGCGACGCAGCCGAATGGACCGGGAGGCAGTCCAGGGGTGCCCTGGCCGGCCTACGTGAGGCGAAAGGGCGGGTTGCGATGCTGCTCGATGAAGGTCTGGCGGATCTTCTGGGCGGCATCGCGCAGTCGGGGAATGAACCGCTCGACGGCCGTCCTGAACGGCACGGCCTTCTCGGCAAAGCGCACCACCACGGCGGCCAGCACCTGATCTTCGACCAGGATGGGCACCGCCATGCTGATCTCATCTGAGACGCGCTTGGCATGCACCGCGCTCGCATAGCCGCGCTGCCGGGTCTCTTCGAGGATCTTGTCCAGTTCGCCGCGGTTCTGCGCGAGCCGGTCCACTTCGCTGCCGGAGCGGCGCAGGATCTCCAGCAACGATTCACGCTGTGCGGCCGGACAGAAGGCCAGATGGGCCCGCCCGGCGGCCGTGACGAGCAGCGGTAGCCGCACCCCGGGGGAGAAGCGCTCGATGGCCAGCGGGCTGCGGTGATCGGTGGTCTCCCTGACCAGCATCTGGGTGCCGGAGAGGGAGGCGAACGCCACCGGCCACATCAGCTCGCGCCCGAGATCGTCCACGCACGGGCGGGCGATCTGGGTCACCCAGGCATCGTCGTCGAAGCCATCCGCCAGGCAATGAACCCGGATCGTCAGTCGATACCGGTCATCGGTCGGATCGCGGTATACATAGCCGGCGTGTGTGAGGGTTTCCAGGATGCGGTAGGTGGTGGTGCGCGGCAGCCGGATCTGGTGGGCGATCTCCGAGACCGTCGAGCCATTGCGCAGGTTGAGAGTGGTGAGCGCATCGAGTCCCCGCACGAGCGCCCGGATGGGACGGGTCGATTCCATGGATCGGCCTTGTAGTGGTATATGAAATTCAAGACGGCAACAGGCCGAGTGTAGAAACTGTGCCCACCGCAGCGCAACGGCTGATCGGCCCGGCGCGCGGTATTCGCACGCACGAAAGGCAGCCTTAATGCTCCGATACGCGGTCCGGCGCTGCGCCGGCATCGTCCCGACACTGTTTGTCATCGTCACGGCCGCGTTTCTCATCGTGCGTCTGGCCCCCGGCGGCCCCTTCGACCAGGAACAGACGCTGGCCCCGCAGGTGCGGGCCAATCTGGAACGCGCGTACGGGCTCGATCGTCCGCTGGCGATCCAGTATCTGCACTATCTGCAGGGCCTGGCGCATGGGGATTTCGGCCCGTCGTTCCGGCAACCGGATTTCACCGTGAGCGAGCTCCTGGCACAGGGATTGCCGGTCAGTCTCACGCTGGGACTGCTCGCGCTGGTTCTGGCACTGGCGCTGGGGTTGGCGCTGGGAATCGCCGGTGCCCTGCGCCGGGGAGGCGGTCTCGATCATCTCGGCAACACCGTGGCCGTGTTGGGACTGGCGCTGCCCGCGTACGTGATCGGACCCCTGCTGGCCCTCACGTTTGGAATCGCTCTGCGTTGGTTGCCCGCGGCAGGTTGGGAGGAAGGCTCGCTCCGCTACCTCGTGTTGCCCGCGGTGACGCTGGCGTTGCCTGTGGCGGCCTCCATCGCGAGATTGTCACGGGCCAGCCTTCTCGACGTGTTGCGTGCCAACTATATCCGTACCGCTCGTGCCCGTGGACTGGGGGAGTGGCGGGTTCTGTGGCGTCACGCGCTGCGTCCGGCACTGCTCCCCGTGGCGAGTTATCTGGGACCAGCCGTGGCGCACGTCGTAACCGGCTCGCTGGTCGTGGAGACCGTATTCGGTTTGCCCGGCACCGGCCGTTACTTCGTGCAAGGCGCCATCAACCGGGATTACACGCTGGTGATGGGGATGGTGGTCGTCTACGGTTCGCTCGTGCTGGTGCTGAATTTCCTCACCGATCTGCTTTACGGCTGGCTCGATCCACGCGTGCGCCATGAATGAAGTCGCGCTCGCGGTGCGTGGCTCCGGTGGCCTGTGGAGTGTCGTCAGCCGCCGGCTGCGCCACAACCGGGCGGTACTTCCTGCCGCCACGCTTGTGGCTCTGATCCTGGTGCTGGCCGTCGTGGGCCCGGCTCTCAGTCCGTATGCCTACGACACACTGGACTGGCAACATCTGGCAGCACCGCCGTTTCATGCGACGGCACACTGGTTGGGCACCGATCGCCTCGGGCGCGACCTGTTCGTGCGAGCCACGAGCGGCGTGCGCATCTCGCTCGTGATTAGCGTGTTGGCCACGGCGGTCAGTCTGTTGGTCGGCGTGGCATGGGGAGCGGTATCGGGTTACGTGGGCGGCCGCGTCGACGGGCTGATGATGCGCTTCGTCGACGTCCTGTATTCCCTGCCGTACCTCTTCATCGTGATCATCCTGACGACGCTGTTCACGCGCGGCAGCCTGCTGGTGCTGTGCGTGTCCATCGGTGCGGTCGGCTGGCTCACGACGGCCCGGATCGTGCGTGCGGAAACGCTTGCACTGAAGAGGCGGGAATTCATCGAGGCCGCGCGCGCCACCGGCCTGAGCACCCCCGCAATCCTGCTGCGACACATCCTGCCCAATCTCGCAGGTCCCGTGGTGGCCTACGCTCTGCTGACACTGCCACAGATGATCCTGTTCGAGAGCTTCCTGAGCTTCCTCGGCCTGGGTGTGCAGGAGCCCCTGGCCAGTCTCGGCAGCCTGATCAACGACGGCGCCCAGGAGATGCAGAGCGCACCCTGGATGCTGCTCGTGCCCGCCACTTTCCTCGTGGCCTTGTTGTTGTGTTTCAACGTCGTCGGCGATGCCGTGCGCGATGCGCTCGACCCGCGTGAGAATTGAGATGGCGCCGGTCAGTATCGCTGCAGCGGATCAGGCACCGGGCGTGCTGTCGATCGAGAACCTGAGTGTCAGCTTCACGACCGCGCACGGTACCGCCGTCGCGGTACGCGAAGTATCGCTGCAGGTAGGCCAGGGCGAGTGCCTCGGTGTGGTCGGCGAGTCCGGCGCCGGCAAGAGCCAACTGTTTCTGGCCGCTCTGGGGCTGCTGCCGGCGAGCGGTCGCGTGAGCGGTCACGCTCGCTTCGCGGGAACCGATCTTATCGGGCTGGCGCCGGCGCGGCTGGACCGTATCCGGGGAGCTGGCATCGGCGTGGTCTTCCAGGATCCGATGACCTCGCTCACGCCTCACGTACGCATAGGGGACCAGATTGCCGAACCACTGGTGCGGCATCGCGGGCTGTCCTGGCGCCTCGCGAGGGCACTGGCCCTGGATCTGCTGAGGCAGGTGCAACTGACCGACCCGGAGCGGCGGTTGTTGCAGTACCCACATGAGTTGTCCGGCGGCATGCGCCAGCGCGTGTTGATCGCCATAGCACTGTCGTGCGACCCGCAGCTATTGATAGCGGACGAACCCACGACCGCACTCGATGTCACGGTGCAGGCGCAGATTCTCTCCCTGTTGCTCGAGCTGAAGCGCTCGCGCGGCATGTCGATGGTCCTGATCACGCACGATCTGGGCGCGGTAGCCGGCGTGGCGGATCGGGTGGCCGTCATGCGCGCGGGACGGATCGTCGAGTCGGACACGGCGCGAGTGATACTGCGGTCACCGCGAGAACCGTACACGCGTGCGCTGCTGGAAGCCCTGCCGCGAATCGATGGACCCTCACTGGCTTCGGCGGCAACGAGCATGGCGCCATCCGATCCTCCAGCGGGTCCGCCAGCTGATTCGCCGAGCGATCTGTCAGGCGGTCCGCCGAGCGATCTGTCAGGTGGTCCGCCAGCATTGCGGATCACGGATGTCCGGGTGCAATTCGACGTGAGCACTGGATGGCTGGGTGCACCTCGAACGCTTCACGCCGTGGACGACGTCAGTCTCGAAGTTCGCAGCGGTGAAGCCGTCGCGGTGGTCGGGGAATCCGGCTCTGGGAAATCCACGCTGGCACGGGCCGCTCTGCAACTCATCCGGCCGCAGTCCGGTCGCGTCCTGTGGCTGGGCACACCCGTGGATGAGCTGTCGCAACGGCAGCTCAGACCCTTGCGCCGCGATCTGCAAGTCATCTTCCAGGATCCACTGGCCAGCCTGGATCCGCGCATGACGGTGGCGCAAATCGTAGCCGAGCCCCTGCACGTGCACCGGCAGGAGCTCGGCGCCGCGGCAGCTGCCGGCGCGGTCGCTGCGGCGCTGCAAAGCGTCGGTCTGGGTCACGAACTCGCGGGTCGATACCCGCACGAGCTCAGCGGCGGCCAATGCCAGAGGGTCGGGATCGCGCGCGCCATGGTTCTGCAGCCGCGGGTACTGGTGTGCGATGAGCCCGTGAGCGCACTGGATGTGACCGTCCAGCAGCAGATCCTGAGAGTGCTCGATGACCTCAAGCGCAACACCGGCCTCGCCCTTCTGTTCATCAGCCACAACCTGGCCGTGGTCAGGCAACTGTGCGAGCGAGTGCTCGTGTTGTATCTGGGCCGGATGATGGAGGAGGGGCCCGTCGGCGACCTATTCACGCAACCGAACCATCCCTACACGCGTGCGTTGCTCGACGCTGTGCCGGTTCCGGATCCCGACGTGCAGCCAGGACGGCTCCTGCATGCGCCTGCGGGAGAGTTACCTTCACCCACAGCGGTGCCGAGCGGTTGCGTTTACAGCACGCGCTGTCCCGTGGCGGCGCCGATCTGTCGCGAGCAACGACCCGGCTGGGATCCGGCCGGCTCTGGCCGCCATGTGGCGTGTCATCGGTGGCGGGAGGTCGCGTCACACTTTGGAGGCGGCCGATGAGTCGCACTCGTGCCGGTGAGGTATCCTGCGGACCATGAAGAACGAACTGAGTGTCCGCCCGAGCGAAAGCCTGCGTCACGTGCGCTACGAGATCCGTGGGCGGCTGGCGCGCCGCGCCCATGAGATGGAGCGCCTGGGGTACGAGATTGTCTCGCTGAACATCGGCAACCCCGGTGCCTTCGGTTTCCGCACACCCGAGACCATGCGGCTGGCGATGATCGAGAATCTGTCGGCGGCGGAAGGGTACTGTCATCAGAAGGGAATCTTTCCGGCGCGCGAAGCCGTCGTAATGCAGCAGCAGGGACGTGGGGTCACCGGAGTCACCGCGGAGGAAGTGTTCATCGGCAACGGCGTGAGCGAGCTCATCGACCTGGTGCTGCGCGCGCTGTTGAACGAAGGGGACGAGGTGATGGTGCCGAGTCCGGACTATCCGCTGTGGACGGCCGCTGTCACTCTCAACGGTGGTCGCGTGGTGCACTATCCATGCCGCCCCGAGAATGACTTCGTGCCCGATCCGGAGGAGGTCGCCTCCCTGGTCACGCCGCGCACCCGGGCGATCGTGATCATCAACCCGAACAATCCGACGGGCGCGGTGTATCCGCGTGCGGTGCTCGAGGCGCTCGCCGGGCTGGCGGAGCGCTCCGGGCTCGTCGTGTTCAGCGACGAGATCTACGACCAGATCCTCTACGACAACGCGCAATTCATTCCGATGGCCACCCTCGTGCACGACACGCTGTGCGCGACGCTTTCCGGTCTCTCCAAGATCTATCGTGCCTGCGGCTATCGTGTGGGTTGGGCGGTGTTCTCAGGTCGTGTGCATGCAGCAGCGGACTACCTGAGCGCTCTGGAATTGCTGAGCTCCCTGCGCCTGTGCAGCAACGTGCCGGCGCAATGGGCGGTGCAGACCGCTCTCGGGGGACATCAGAGCATCCGCGAACTGGTCTCACCTGGGGGGCGGTTGTATGAGTCGCGCCAGACCATCACGGACGCGGTGGGCGCCAGCCGCTTCCTGCAACTGACACCACCGGGCGGGGCGCTGTACGATTTCATCGGCGTGAAAACCGGCGAGCTGCCCCGCTTCGACGACCAGCAGTTCGCACTGGACCTGCTCGAGCAGAAACACGTGTTGATCGCGCCGGGTGTCAGTTTCAACGTGCCGTACCGGACGCATTTCCGCGTCACGAATCTGCCGGATGCGGCCACGTTGCGCGAGGTGTTCGGTCGCATCGACGAGCTGCTCACCGAATACGCTAGCGCGCCGCCGCGGGACGACAGCAATGTCCTCTCGGCGGCGACTAGATTCAAGTGATTGATAGATAGGGACTCTAAAGTTCTGTTTTGATTAGGATTCCATCGGATCTCAGGGAATTGATCCTGCGCGGCGGCACGCTTCTCGTGCCTTCACGCCAGCGGGCCTACGCGGCGCGCCTGGCGCATGCCGCCGAACGACTCCGGGACGGTCAGCGCGTGTGGGCGACGCCGGACATCCTGACCCGGGAGGTCTGGGTGGTGCGCGAGTTCGACCGGCGTGCGCGGGAGGGTAATCGTTCGGCGCCCCGCCTGCTGTCGCCGGCCGAGGACTGGTGGCTCTGGCGTCAATGCACACTGGAGCAGACCCAGGATCAGCAACTGCTGAATCGGACCGGTCTGGGCGAGGCGCTGCGCCACTCGAGTGCACTCGCTGCGGAGTTCGGTATCAACCTGACTCGTGCCGCGGCGGCGGGCTCGGAAGCGCAGTTGCTCGCGAGGGTTGAAGACGCAGTTCAGCGGCGCTGTGCCGCCCTTGGCGTGGCTCGCGTCAACTCAAAGAGCTCAGCCCTCGAAGGGCTGGGTGCAGGTCGCGACATCCTCGCCGCCGGGTTCCTGCCTCGGCCCCCGGGTCTGGATGCCCTGGGTGTGGCGTCGCGGCAGTCGTCACGGGGTACAGGAGCTGAACCTCGGGTTGTCCTGCCGGCCGACGAACAGGACGAGATGGAGGACATCGCGGATTGGTGCCGCCAACGCCTCGGGGCAGATCCCGGGGCGAGACTCCTCGTGTTCATGCCGGGAAGTGTCGGGAGGCGCGAGCGGCTGGCCACGCTCATCCGACAGACCGTCAGTCCTGGCGCCTGGATTGCCAGTAGCGCCGCCGAGCGCGATTCGATCGATGCGCTGGTTGTGATCGAGGGAGGGCTGCCGCTGCCGGAGATCCCAGCCATCCGACACGCACTCGAAAGCCTCCGCTTTCTGGCCGGCTCAGCCCATGAGGCGTTCTCCAGTTTCAGCGAGTGGCTGCGCGCTCCCTACTGGGTCATGCCGGGTATCGAGGCGCGCGCACGCGTTGATCTGTGGCTGCGCGAGGCGGGCCCGTCCCGGTTCAATCACGATCTGCTGTCGCTGCTGGAGCGCCCGGCTGCCCCTTTCCCGGCTTCGATTGCGGTGGACGTCGCGCAACTGCTCAGGCGCGTGCGCAGCGCACATGAGGCGATGCCACGTGGCAACGCCTCGCCACGCGAGTGGTCCGAAAGGTTCCGTGCGGCTCTGCAGGCGTTGGGTTGGCCCGGTTCGCGGCAACTCGACAGTGGCGAACAGCAGACCGTCGTGCGTTTCCACGAACTCCTCGATGAGTTTGGACAACTGGCGGCATCGGTTGGTCCGGTGTCTCGCGGCGAAGCGGTTCAGTGGCTCGCCGCGTTGGCCGCGCGTAATGCCTATCGACCGGCGGACGCGGACGCGGCCGTGATCATCTCATCGGCCTTCGCCGACCCGGTCGTTCTCTACGATGGCATCTGGGTCGCAGGGCTCAATGCGGAGGCCTTTCCGCAACCCGTTCAGCCTGACCCGTTCCTGCCGTACGACTTGCAGCGGGCAGCGGGAATCCCCGCGGCGAGCGCCGATGGACGTCTCGCGGAAGCGCACTCGCTTCTGGCGTCATGGCGCGCGGCGACGGACGATCTGGTTCTGAGCGCGCCGCGGCGCGCGGAGGATCTGGAGCTGCTGCCCAGTCCTTTGCTGGCGCCCTGGCTGGCGCAGACCACCCGAACCCGGGGAGCGCGCTGGCTGGCGGACCGGATGCATCGTGCAGATCGCCGCGAATTCACCGGGGACGAGTTCGGTTCGGTCTGGCCCGCGGCACGCGATCTGCCCGGAGGCACGCGCAGCATCGAGTTGCAGAACACCTGTCCATTCCGCGCCTACGCCGAACTGCGGCTCGGCAGCGCGGAGCTGGGAGCGCCGGAGCCGGGAGTTCGCGCCGACACGCGCGGCCGGCTGCTGCACGCCGCGCTGGAGAGTCTGTGGCAGCGGGTGGGTGACTCCGGCAAGCTCGCGGAACTGTCAGGTGCCGGCCTTCACGCGTGGATCGAAGAGAGTGTGAATGACGCCGTTCAGCGTGTTTTCGGCAGCGACGCAAGCGGTAACGAGGGTCAGGACGCGTCGCTTGATCGCGAACGGCGGCGCGCAGCGCGCCTGATCGGCAGATTGTGTGAGAAGGAACTCGCGCGACTGCCGTTCCGCGTCATTGCCCGCGAGGCCGAGCGCACCGTCGTCCTGGGAGGCTCGCAACTGACGGTGCGAATCGATCGGGTGGATGAGATCGAGGGTGGGGCGCGGGCCATCCTCGACTACAAGAGTGGACGGCGAGTGAGCGCTGACTGGTATGGAGAGCGCCCCTCGCACCCGCAGCTGCTCGTGTACCTGGCTGCCGAAGGCGAGCGCGTAGAGGCGATCGCTACCGTCAACCTGACGGCCCGGGAGGTCTGTTTTGACGGCATCGCACGTTTCTCCGATCTGCTGCCCAGGGTAAAAGTGGCGCAGCTTCCGACCGCGCGGAGCGCGGCTGAGGACGCCGCGGGCGCGTGGCAGCTACGCAGGCGTGAGTGGCTGGCGCTGGTTGAAAAACTGGCAGCCGACTTCATCGCGGGTCGGGCCACGGTGGATCCCAAGAGCGGCGCCTGCCGGAACTGCCACGCCATCAGTCTGTGCCGCATCAGGACGCAGGATGAGGATCCTGCGCTGGATGCGGAAAACGGCATGCCCTATGCAGTCGATGAGTGATCTCGCGATCGATGACGCGGCGGCGCGCGAACGCGCATCCGAGCCCTGGAGGTCCGTCCTGCTACAGGCTCCGGCAGGTTCGGGCAAGACCACCGTACTGACTGAGCGTGTGCTCAGGCTTCTGGCGCAAGTAGAGCAGCCGGAAGATATCCTCGCGATCACGTTCACGCGCAAGGCCGCCGCGGAGATGCGCTCCCGGCTGCTGCGTGCGCTGCGGGGTGAGATCGATGCCAACACGCCCCAAGGCCAGCGCCTGCAGAGCTTTGCGCAGGCCGCTCTGGAGCGTTCCGGTGTTCGCGGCTGGAATCTCCTGCAGGATCCCGGCCGGCTGCGCATCCAGACCATCGATTCATTCAACTATCGACTGGCCAGTCAGCTGACGATCGCGGCGGGCGCGGGTGGCACGCTCTGCCTGTCGGATCGGCCGGTCGAGTTGTACCGCCGAGCCGCACAGAGCGCTCTGGCCGCGGCTCACGAAGATGCCGCTCTCGCCCGCGATGTGGACCTGCTGTTCGAGCGGCTGGACAACAACTGGCGCAACGTCGCCAACCTGCTGGCGGACATGCTCAGGCGACGCGGCCACTGGCTGCGCTATGTACTCTCCCACGAGCCGGACGCGCTGTGTGAGCGCATCGGCCGCAGCCTCGAGGACATGGTCGGGGACCAACTGACCGAAACGCGCAGTCTGTTCTCCGCGGACCTGCTCGCGCAGGCGCAGCGACAGCCCGGTGTGGGTGAACTCGGAACCGAACCCCGCCACCTGCGCGCCTGGAAACGTCTCGCCGAACTGAGCCTCATCAAGTCAGGCGACTGGCGCCGCGCCTTCAATCGCGCGCTCGGTGAGGAGTTCGGTGACAAGTCGCTCTGCGCGGCGCTGCGCGAGCTGATCGACGCCCTCGCGCGCGTGGACTCGATGAAGGAGTCTCTCGAGGAGATCGTGGCGCTGCCGCAGGTCCCTCTCAGCGCGGCGGACAGTGCGGCGATCGCCGCGCTTTCACGGGTGCTGCGGGCGGCTGCGGTGCACCTGCAGGTGCAGTTTGCCGAAGCCGGACGCGTTGACCATACCTACGTGGCCGGGGCCGCCCGCGCAGCCCTCACCGAGGCAGGGCAGCCGACGGATCTGGCCCTGCGGACGGGCCTGGCGTTGCGGCATATCCTGGTGGACGAATTCCAGGACACCTCGCTCGCGCAATTCGATCTGCTCGAGGCGCTCACCGCCGGCTGGGAGCCCGGCGATGGCCGAACGTTGTTCGTGGTGGGCGACCCGATGCAGTCCATCTACCAGTTCCGTGAGGCCGAGGTGGGGCTGTTCCTGCGGGCAAGGGATCACGGTGTGGGGGGTGTTGCGCTCGAACCATTGCGCCTGACTCGCAATTTCCGCTCGGTGCCGGGAGTCGTCGAATGGGTGAATGACACGTTCGCCGCGCGGTTCCCGGCGGCCGATGACTTGCGTGCGAGCGCGGTTGCATTCACGCGCAGCCTGGCATCGCGCACCGAACCAGGCGGCGAAGTGAGCTTGCGTCTGTTTGCGGATACGGACCGCGAGGCAGAGACCGCCAGCATCGTCGAGCGCATCGCGCACCTGCGCGCGAGTGGACCGGAGGACGACATCGCCATCCTCGTGGCCTCTCGCGCACATGCCGCGCCGATCATGACCGCTTTGGAGGATCGTGACATTGAAGCAGTCGGTGTCGATCTCGTGCCGCTGCAGGAACTGCCCATCGTCCGGGATCTCGTTGCGTTGCTCCAGGCGACCGACCACCTTGGCGACCGGACCGCCTGGCTGACCGTGTTGCGGGCTCCCTGGTGCGGGCTGTCGCTCGCGACGCTGACCGCTCTGTCCACCCGGGACGATGCACTGCTCTCGCGGAGCGATTCCCGGTTCGTCTGGGAGACGTTGCACGAGGGGAGCCGTCTTGCCGCCTGCGCACCGGAAGAGCGGGCACGGCTGCTGCGGGTCAGGGATGTGATGGCGGGCGCGCTGGAATCCAGAACCAGTCTGCCGCTGGCGGAATGGCTCGAACGCACGTGGCTGCAGCTCGGGGGGGCAGATGCCTATCCGGGACGCGACCTGCGTCATGCGCGGGCATTCTTCGCCGCGCTGAGCGAGCGTGTGGCGGGCGGCGAATGGCAGGGCGCGCATGACATCGGCAGCTTGCTTGCGGAGTTGTACGCAGAGCCGCTCGCCACGGGGCGCCACCCGGTGCAGATCATGACCATCCATCGCGCCAAGGGCCTGGAGTTCGAGCATGTGTTCCTGCCCTGCCTGGATCGGGATCTGAGCCGCAACGGCGAGCCGCTGCTGCGCTGGCTGGACCTGCCGCGCGCCCAGGGCGAGAGCGATCTGGTGATGTCGCCCGTGCCGGCCATTGGCGCCGAGAGTGGCGGCGATGTGGGCGAGTACCTGAAGAGGCTGATGAACAGAAGATCGGCCAACGAGCAGATCCGCTTGCTGTATGTCGCCGCGACACGGGCCAGGCAGTCGCTGCATCTGTCCGGTGCACCGGTGTTCAACAAGGAGGGCGCGCCCGCACCGCGCGGCCGCACATTGCTCAACAGCCTCTGGCCAGCCTTCGCCGGCAGGCCCGACTCCTGGATTGATGCACGCCAATCCCCGGGTGAGGCGGCGCAAGCGGCTGCAGCGCGGCGAGTGCCGTTCTCCAGACTCAAGTCCGACTGGTCACCGGCCGTGCTCGGCAGCGGGCCACGGCTGGAACGCTTGCCGCTGGCCCGCCAGTCGCTCGAACCCCCGGAATTCAGCTGGGTCGGCGAGACGGCACGGCATGTTGGTACGGTCGTGCACGCTGCGTTGGAGGGCTTCGGGCGGCTCGAACGACTTCCCGAGATGGCCCACATTGACGCGCAACGTGACTACTTCACCCGCGAGTTGCGTCGGCACGGCGTGCCCGAACACGGTCTCGCGCGAGCGACCGAAATCGTTGTGGAGGCACTGCGACGCACCCTGGGTAGCGAGCGTGGGCGCTGGATCTTCGCCGCCAGCCACCGGTCCGCGGCGAGTGAGCTTGCGCTGACCGGACTGGCGAACGGGCGCCTGACCAACGTGATCGTCGATCGGTCCTTCGTGGACGCGGGAGTCCGCTGGGTGATCGATTTCAAGACCAGCCGTCACCAGGGCGGTGGCCTGGAGGAGTTCCTGAGGGAGGAACTGGAGCGCTACCGGCCGCAGCTGCAGACCTACGTGGATCTCGCCAGCGCCCTGGGCCCGGAGCCCGTGCGGGCCGCGCTCTACTTCCCCTTGCTGGAGGCCTTTCGCGAGCTGGCCTGAAGGCACTTCAGAACGAGATCTCCAGCATGAAGGGGCGGCGCCCCTGGGGATCCGGCGAGCCGAGATAGCGGAGGTCATCGGCCAGCTTCTGGCTCGCCGTGGGGCGAGGGGCCACGAGTCCCTGCGCTTCGAAGCCGGGTCCCGGGAGGAGCCGCACTGAGCCTTCCACGGCCAGGGGCCCGCCCAGATCGCGCAGCTGTCCCACGGGAGGACCGCCTCCACCGGGGAAACTCAACGCATAGCTGCCGTACTGCTCGGCGGCACTGCCGGATCCTTCCTGCATATCGTGGACCTCAACGGTTCCCTCCAGCGTGCGGATGGTGTTTGCCTGGAAGCGCAGCAAGGTGATCTGGGCGTTGAGAGTGCCGCGCACGTCGCGAAGATTCGGCGGAAGCTGCGGGATCAATCGCGGGTCGATGGTCAGATTCGCGTGCACATTGCGCGCGGTAACGACTTTGCCAAAGCCTATCTCCACGCTGCCACGCAGGTTGCCGGTGGAGCTTGTCAGCACGATGTCGCCATCGAGCTTCGCGTCGAGCAGCCGCAATGGGTGCAGTTCCCAGGACAGATCGCCGATGGCCTGGCGCCCGGCCACCAGTCCCATACAGCTGCCATTCCAGATCGTGCCTTCAGTCTCCACACAGCCCACATCGTTGGCCGATGCCGCCGCGCCAGGAGGGGACAGGCTGATCGGTGAGGGACTTGATGCTGGCGGAGCGGGTACGACTGGAACGACCCAACTTGCGGGCAACCGAGCGATCACGATAGTGGCGAACGCCACGATTCCAAGGACGATCAGCCAGACGGTGCGCTTCATGAAGGGCCGGTGCGCGTCACAGCGCGCCGTACCGGTGATCCTGCGGTGCGCGTCGCGCACCAGGCCAACTACTGGTTCGTGGGCGTCGCGTTGCGCGCTGGGTCGCAAGCGCGCTCGGGCCTCGGCGATCAGCGCGAGTGCAGTACGATCGCCGCATTGACGATGCCGGGTGTGCCCGTGCTGTCGATGGTGGCACCGTCAACCTGTACTCCGTTCTGCTGCGATAGCCGCGACAGCCAGCCGACCATGGAGTCAAAGGATGCCTTCTCCATGCGCACCTGCAGACCGCCGGCACCGCTTGGATCACTGCCGGCCAGGGAGGAGCCCAGTCCGGACTCGCGCGCCGAGCGGTCCACGACGACCAGGAGGGATTCATGGCTGCCACCACCGGGCTGTACGGGCCCCGCGGAGGCGAGTTCCGGTGCAACGCTACGCATCCACACGAGATCCGCTTGCTTCTTGACGATGCGTTCATGGGCCTGCGCGACGCTGCGGTCCAGGGGCAGGATGACGCCCAGGAGCAGCAGCACGGCCGCCGCCGCGCCACCAATGGCGACCATGCGCCGTTCCCGTTCTGACATCGAGCTCAATGAGAGATTCATGGTGGTGTCCGCGTCAGTGGGGCCGGATCTGGATCCGGCCTTCATAGCCGGATCCCACATTGTTGCCGCTGGTCAGCTCCGCATCCCAGCCGTTGCTGCGCAGGGTCTGACTCAACCGGTCGAGGGTGGAAGCATCGGGTGCGGCGATCTTCAGCTCCACCGCGCCCTGCCGGAAACTCATTGCCTTCACGACAGCGCCGGGCGCTGCGCCATGGGCCTGACTGAGTGCTGCCAGGGCGGGCAGCAGTCCGCCACCGCCGCCGCTGCGCACACTGATCAGGCGCTGCTCCATCCTGCGGCGCGCATCGGTGGTGTTCTGCTCACCGGGCATCGCCATCCGGAAGGTCTCGCCGATGGAACTGTCCAGAGAGCGCTCGCTCTTCTTCAGAATGCTGAGTTCCGCGGCCTTTCCGACCACGTGCAGGCCCACGAGGGCCAGCAGCAGAATGGCGGCCACGCGCCAGGCCTCCCAGCCCGCGCCACTGGATTTCGCTATGGCATACGGTCCCTGCAGGAGATTGATCGGCGTGACGACGGGCAGTTGCTGCGCGAACAGCGTCAGCGGGCCGCCGGTCAGCACCTGGACCTTGATTCCGTCGAACTGGCCACGCAGCGCCTCGACCTGCGCCGAATGCTGCTGCCACTCGGCCGCTCCCGTGTAGAGCACCAGCCCACGTACACCTGTGGCGGCCAGCTCCGGAGTGGACTGATGCGCGATCGCGAGCGCATCAGCGAGTGCCTCTACCGGCAGGCTGACGGGTGAGCCCAGCGGCGGCCTCACGACGACCACATCCTCCTCCAGCAGCGCCACGGCCTGTCCGGGGTTCTGTGGCAAGAGATCGCTGTCCGCGTACATGAACTCGGGCTCGATGCCGCTCGAACGCAATGTCGTCAGCCACTCTTCCAGCAGCGCTTTGCGCACGACGGCAACCGGCGTACGCGAGGACTCCCCAACACGCTTGCCGATCGCGAAATGCAGATCGTCGATGTCGTCGGCGAGCTGTTCTTCCAGGGCGTACGGCACGACTGCCTGCAGCTTGGTGCCGGCCTTCATGGGCACATCGGGCTCGGCCAGCAGGACGTCGGTTCCCGGTACGAGAACGCACACGCGTCGCCCGGCTGCGCCCGGAGCAGCGAGCGACAAAGGGCCGCCCTGGGGTGGTCCGGATGGATTGCCGCGTGGATCCACGGTGATCCAGGTCGCGGGCTGATCCGCCGCGCGGGACAATCTGAGCAGGAGCCAGTCTGCCATGGGGTTTACCGCTCGGGCCCTCAGTCGGCCGAAAAGGTACGCAGGATGGGGCGTACCAGGGATGCGTTGTCGTCCTGGTAGAGAAGACTGTACAAGTTGAATTCCGCAGTGCCAATAGTGACCAGGCTGCTCAGGCGGAAATAGCTCGAGCGGGTGGTGATCTGGCCGGAGACCTTCTCGTAATCCCCCGGGGTGACCGCCGCCTT
>DATKLO010000228.1:0-12467 GCA_035542375.1 Steroidobacteraceae bacterium
GGATACAGATGCCAGCCCGCCTCGGCGAGTGGCACATTAAGCCGGACTGCAGTCAGCGCATCCTGCAGGCGGCGGCGCTCGCGCACGTGCATGTGGACATCACCGCTGGCCAGAAGCGGCACGCCCAGCTCGCCACTCAATGTCCGCAGTTCACGCAGATGCCGCGCATCGGTTCCCGCGTGGAACAACTCCGCCGCGATCCGCAGCCGGCCGCCGAAGCACTGACTCAGCCAGCAGGCCTGCTCGCCATCCGGCGGTCCTCCGGTGGCCTCGGGTACCCACAGTACGAAGCAATGTTCCAGTCCGGCGGCACGCAACTCATCGCGAGTCAGCGCGTAGCTGCCCTTGGCCGCGGCGCGGCGCCCGCGGGTGATCAGCCGGCACAACCGGCCATAGCCGAGCCGGTCGATGGCCAGCGCGACGATCTTCAGGCCGCAGGTGAGACGGAACTCCGCACCGACCAGCAGTTTCAACCGCGCGCGCTTCGCGGCCACATGCGCCCGGACAGCCCCGGCAACGGAGCACTCGTCCGTGATGGCCAGCGCGGCGTAACCCAACGTGCTGGCGCGCTCCACGAGTTCCTGCGGATGCGATGCCCCGCGCAGGAACGTGAAGTTGCTCAGGCAATGCAGCTCCGCGTAAGGCACGCCGCCGGCATCGCTCACCCGAACACTCCATGCAGGAACCATCTGTGCGGCCGCGCGCGCTCGCGGAACACCCACAGTCGGACACCGTGGATGTCGCAGGCCGTGTAGTAATCGCGGCCGACGTCCCCGCCATCCCACCAGCCGGTCTCGATACGTTCGGCTTCACCACACAGCCGCAGGGCCCCGCCCCGATGCGGCAGGCCGGCCTGCTGCTGCAGCGGCTCCGGGGCCGCCAGAAGCCACAGAGGACGGCTGAATGCGCCCCAGGGGAGCCCCATCGCGAAGGGTGCCGGGCCTCCCGTGGCCGGCTCACGGACGCTCCAGGCCCTCTCCGGCCGATGGCCATGCAGGACCTGCAAGCCGTACACGGCCTCGGGGCCCAGTCGTGCACGCAGCCGCTCGATGAGCTCAGCCGCTTCGGTGCCCCCGCCCCCGCCGTGCTCGCCAGGCTGCCAGAGCGTCCGGGACAGCAACGCCCGCTGCATCAGCGGGCCCGAGCGCAGCTCGCAGGAGCGCACCGCCTCGGGCAATGCCAGCGCGTTCAGACGCTCGCCCAGCAACTCGGTCAGGCGGTGGGCATCGGCCACAGGCTCCGCCAGCTGCAGCCGGCAGCGCGTAGGTTCGGCATGACGGTGGCGCAGCAGGCAGTCGAGCTGCAGCAGGCCGCATTGCCGCGCCTGCAGGAAACGCCCCAGATCGGCCAGCAGCGGCGCCAGCGCCGCGAGAATGCCCTGGGCGCTTTCCAACTCGAAGGTCAGTTCGCGCCGCCGGCGGAAGCGCTCGCGCGGCTCGAAACCTCGGCGCAGATCCGCCTTGCGGCCTGTCAGCCGATCCAGATCGGCGAGCCGTTCGGTGCCGAAGCGCCGTGCAAAGCCGGCACGTGGCAGACGCAGGACCTGGCCGATGGTGCGGACACCCATGCGCGCGAGCCTTTCCAGGGTGTCCATCGGCCAACGCAGCGGCGTGAGTGGTAGTGAGGCGAGTCGTCCGGTCAGTTGCGCCCTGTCGGTCAGTGCGAGAGACAGGCCGCTGCGAGCGGCCACCAGCGCGGCCAGCGGCGTGGGCGCGAGAGCCACCGTGGCACGTATTCCGAGGGATTCGCATTCGGCGCCCAGGGCCGCGAGCAATCCTTGCGGGCCGCCGAAGAGATGCAGACTGCCCTTCACCTCCAGCAGCACGCCATCCGGCGGTACGAGGCTGACGCGCGGCGTGAACCGCTGCGCGCGCGTGGCCAGCGCCTCCAGCCGTGCGTGGGTCGATTCCAGCTGAGCGATGGATTCAGGCTGAGTGGTGGATTGCGGAGCGGCTGATGCCGATGCAGTGCCCGATGTCGCGAGGGCCAGCTGTACCCCGATCCACAGCTCGAGGGATTCCACGCAGCGCCGCCCGGCGGCAACGGCATGCAAGCGCGCAGCCTGATCCGGTTGCGCGGGCGATGCGGAGTCGAAGCCGCCCTGGCGCGGCCCGCGAATGAGGCGCGGCCGCATCTAACTACCGCTGCTCTGTACGGCGAGTTCGATCGGACTGCGCAGGCCGCCCCGACTCTTCAGCAGCGTGAGGCGCACGCCCTGGCTGACTGCCTCGAGCTGCACACGCAGGATCGCATGAGAGGATTCCTGAGCCGCGCGCCGCGACCGGAACAACACACCGAGCGCGCGACCCCGTTCGGCAGCGAGCTGCAGACGACGGATCTCGCGCAAACGCGGCTGTTCGGCCCAGGCGAGCGCCACATCGCAGGCACCGGAGCCGAGCGCCTGCTCGAACGCCCACAGGGTACGGACTGCTTCGGCGCCGCGACCGCCGGCGCCGCGACCGCCGGCGCCGCGACCGCCGGGGCCGCGGCGTGGCGAGGATGCCGGAACTCTGACGACGAGTACGCGCTCCAGCAACATTCCATGTGCTGCCAGTGCCGGTGCAAAAGGCTCCAGTGGCGGAGCCACCCACGCACACCAGCGCGCCATCGCCCGCCGGGTCAGCGCCGCAAGCGCCGGTAGCAGCAACGACAACTCACCGATCCCGAAGCGGGACGCGAGGATCTCGATCAGCCCGCTACGCGGCCAGCCTCCACCGGGCAGATGCGCATCGAGTTCGCCGAAGCCCGTGGGAAGGACTTCCGCCTGCGCGGCGCTGACGCCGCGCCAGATGGCCGGATGCTCGAGCAGCCGAGCCAGTTCGGGATTGAGCATGACAGGCGCCGCACGCAGCCCTACCGTTCGCGCTCCTGGATCTCAGCGCGCCGCAGTCACATCAGGCCTGCCGTCTTGCCGCGGCGGAGCACGCCCACCACGATGCCCTCGATGAGCAGCGGCTCCTCCTTCAGGTCCACGCGGATGGGCTCGAAATCGGTGTTCTCGGGCAGCAGCCAGACCACGGAGCCCTCCTGGCGATAGCGCTTCACGGTCACCTCGTTTTCCAGCCGGGCGACCACGATCTGCCGGCTACGCACTTCGGAAGTGCGGTGCACCGCGACCAGGTCGCCATCGAGGATGCCGGCGTCCTTCATGCTCATGCCGATCACCTTGAGCAGGTAATGCGGCCGGGGCTGGAACAGGCCCGGATCGATCTGCAGCCGCGCCTCGAAGTTTTCCTCCGCGAAGATCGGCTTGCCGGCGGCCACGCGGCCGATGAGGGGCAGGCCCATCTGCTCGCGGATGGTGTCCTTGAGCTGGATGCCGCGCGAGGTGCCGGGGACCAGGGCGATCACGCCCTTGCGCGCCAGTGCCCGCAGGTGCTCCTCGGCCGCATTGGCGGAGCGGAAACCCAGCTCGCGGGCGATCTCCGCGCGGGTCGGGGGCATGCCGGTATCGGAGATGAAGCGCTGCACGAGGCGCAGGATCTGGGTCTGGCGCGGTGTCAGATCGGACATGTCGGCACCTGTCTATCTATACAGTGACTGTGATTATATCCAGATCGGGACGGACGGCAAGCTCGCCCTGGACGACGCTGGTAATGCGCCTTCGCAAGCGCCGCCGGACTCCTGAATTCCCCGACTCATCCACTGCCTCCCACCTCCGGCCGCCGCATCCCGTGAGCCGGAGCACTCGAAACGACAGTACCGGTGAAAACCTGCCGGTACCTCTTACACATCGCTGGCGAGGTCGCTGGCGACGGCACATGGATCTCGCACCAACCTGGCGCAGCACCCCTCCGCGCTTGCACGATTCGCCGGCGCCTCCACACGCAACGCGCCTCCACATCCACCCCGCCCGTACGGTCCGCCCGTACGGTCCGAACATCCGACAGCTGCGTCGCCGGCTGGCGTTGCCCTGCCGCAATCATGCGCATCGATGTTTTCCTGCAGTTCTCTTAACATGCGGCCAGCGCGCGCACATCACTGTCGCAGTCGGCCGACAGTGCAAGGATGCAGTTGCAATCCCTTGGTAAATTTGATGCAGTTGCGCGCTTGTGAGTGGCGGCATGGAACTTGCGTGCCTCATTTGCATTTGTTTCAGGGACCTCCCGAATCAACAACCCAGAAGGGGACGTTTATGAAGTGCGCGATCGTTTTGAAGGTGGCTGCGGTGGCAGTCGTGGCGGGACTTGCAGGCTGTCAGGATCTGAAGCCCCTCCAGGCGGATGTCGCAGATCTGAAGTCACAGGTGGCGAAGCTGCAATCGGATGTGGCGGCTGCCAAGTCCTCGGCGGATCAGGCGAACAGCACGGCGCAGTCGGCCAACCAGGCTGCCAGCGGCGCGCAGAGCACTGCGAACCAGGCTCTGGCGGCTGCCCAGGCTGCCCAGTCGGCCGTGGATGCCACCAACGAGAAGATCGACCGGATGTTCAAGCGCTCGATCTCGAAGTAAGAACGCTTCCGGCTGAGTGTGGACGCCGCGCGGGCTCGCCTGCGCGGCGTTCTTTTTTGCGGACACGAATCCGCCAGATCCTGGACGGGCCGGTGCTCCTGGGGCCAAAAGTCACCACTTTTGGCCACAGTCCGATTCGTTCCGTCGGTAGCATCCGCCGCCCGCAGGGCGGCTCATTCAAAAGCGGACGAGCGCGGAACCCCAGGTGAAGCCGCCGCCGAAGGCCTCCAGCAGCAGCAGATCCCCGCGTTTGATCCGGCCGTCGCGCACGGCGATATCCAGAGCCAGGGGCACCGAAGCGGCCGACGTGTTGCCGTGATCCTGGACGGTCACGATCACGCGCTCCATCGGCAGATCCAGTCTCCGCGCCATCGCCTGGATGATGCGCAGGTTGGCCTGATGCGGCACCAGCCAATCGAGCGCCGAGCGCTCCAGGCCGTTGGCGGTGAGAGCCTCGTCCACGGCCCGGCCGAGCGTGGTCACGGCGATCTTGAAGACCTCGCTGCCGGCCATGGAGATGGCCATCTTGCCCTTGCCCCCACCGATTCCGGTGGAGACGCCCGGACTGCAGTACAGCAGGTCCTTGAACTGTCCGTCGGCATGCAGATGCGTGGACAGGATTCCCGGCTCCGCGGACGGCTCCAGCACTACTGCACCGGCCCCGTCGGCGAACAGGATCGCGGTGCCTCGGTCAGTCCAATCCGTTATGCGCGAGAGCGTCTCCGCCCCCACCACCAGCGCCTTCTTCGCCTCACCGCAGCGCACGTACTTGTCCGCGATGGACAGCGCATACATGAACCCGCTGCAGGCGGTCTCCACGCTGAACGCGGCGCCGCCTCGCGACCCGAGCCGGCCCTGCAGCAGCACGCCGCAGTTGGGAAATACCAGATCGGGCGTCGTCGTGCCGAAGGCGATGAAATCGACCTCCTCGGGACTGACATCGGCCGCTTCGAGCGCGCGGCGTGCGGCCCTTTCGGCCAGATCCACGGTGGTCTCGCCATCAGCCGCGATATGGCGGCGCTCGATGCCGGTGCGGTCGCGGATCCACGCATCGGTGGTGTCCACGAGCTTCTCGAGATCGAAGTTGGTCATGACCCGCGTGGGCAGGTACGAGCCAGTGCCGATGATGCGCGAATGGATCAAATGGAAACACCCTCAAACCGCAGTAGGTCCCGCGCGCAACGCCTGCGCGACGTGCGCGGTCAGGTCGTGGCGCGCGGCCACCGCCGCCGTGGCGATGGCCCGCGCGAAAGCAACACTGTGCGCGCGACCATGGCTTTTTACCACGATACCCGCGAGTCCGACCATGCACGCGCCGTTCAAACGATTGGGATCGAGGCCCGCGGCCACTCGCCGCAGCACGGGACGGGCGATCAGGCCCGCCAGGCGGTCCAGCCAGGAGGCAGTGAATTCCTGGCGCATGCGGTTGCCGATCAGCCGCGCCGCGCCCTCCATCGTCTTCAGCGCGACATTGCCCGTAAAGCCGTCGGTGACGACCACGTCGACATCGCCTGAAAAGATATCATCGCCTTCCACGAACCCGACATAGTTGAGACCCGAAGCACCCAGCAGCGCATGCGCAGCCTGCACCACTTCGTGCCCCTTCATGTCTTCTTCGCCGATGTTGAGCAAGCCAATGCGCGGATTGTCCAGGCCATGAATGTCGCGGGCGATGATCGCGCCCATCGCCGCGAACTGACGCAGCTGTTCGGGAGTGGCCTTGGTGTTGGCGCCCAGATCGAGCATCTGGGTGTGCCCGTGGGCGGCGGGGATGGCCGACACGATCGCGGCGCGCTCCACGCCCTCGATGGTCTTCAGCACGAAATGCGCCATCGCCGTGAGCGCACCGGTATTGCCGGCGCTCACACATGCTGCTGCGCGACCGTCCCTGACAAGGTCGATCGCGATACGCATGGAGGAGTCTTTCTTGCGGCGAATCGCCTCGCGAGGTGACTCGTCCATCGCCACGACCTGCGTGGCGGGGACGATCTCGACGCGCTCGCGGATCGGGGCGGCCGACGCGGCCAGTTGCGGCTGGATCTGCTCGGGCTGCCCTACGAGCAGCGCCCGAAGATCCGGCTCGTCCTGCAGCGCGCGCAGGGCACCCGATACGTACTCACGCGGCTCGTGGTCGCCGCTCATCACGTCGATGGCGATAGTGAGCAAGCGAGAGACGTCCGCCGTGTGTCGCGGAACTGGGGGCCGGGACTATTCCTGTTCGTCGCTGTCGGCGGGCTTCTCGATCACGCGGCGGCCGCGGTAGAAACCATCCGGCGTGATGCAATGGCGCAGGTGGGTCTCTCCGGACTGCGGGTCCGTGGAAAGCGCCGGCTTCGCCAGTCCATCGTGCGAGCGATGCATGCCGCGCCGTGACGGCGTCTTGCGGCTTTTCTGCACAGGCATTTCGATACTCCTCGTGTTACATCACCGTTTGAGCAGCTCGCCGAGCTGCGCGAACGGTCGTTGTGTGGTCTGCTCAGGACGCTCGCCGTTCTTGCCGGGCCCGGCGGCCTCCGGGCTGCACTCCTCGGCCTGCGCATGCAGGGGCACGATGGGCAACCCGAGCAACAATTCTTCCTCGACCAGCTCACCTGCACTGATGCGGCCGGCTTGCGCCAGTACGGGCTCCAGATGCTCCGGCACCCGGCCCGCATCGGCCTCGGTCCCGATCAGCGCCACCCGCGCCGAGTTGCTGACGGGCTGGGACAGCGGCCCCAGACAGCGCTGGCACGTCAACGTGGCCGTCCCCTCGAGCGTCAGCTCCGCCACCGGGAAGCCCGATTCACGCGCAAAATGCACACGCCCGCGCACCATTCCCGCGACGCCAGCGAGCCGCGAGCGCAGTCGGGGCAGCTCGGCGAGCGGGACCTCGAAATCGATGTCGGCCTCGCCGTCCGCCAGCCGTTCAACATCGAGCGGCTTGGACCAGGGTGGCGACATGGGGCGCGTATAATAGGTACGGGGTGCGCCCAAGTCAAAACCGGGTTCAGGCTTAAGCCGTTGTTTCTCGTGGACGAATTTCCGCACAGGCAAGCCTGCAGGGTGGACCGGCCATGCCCGCCCTGATTCTCGCTTCAACCTCCCCCTACCGGCGTGCCCTGCTGGAGCGCCTGGGCCTGGCCTTCGAGGTCATGCGTCCCGATGCGCCGGAAGACCACCTGCCTCGCGAGATGCCTCGGGACCGCGCCCTGCGCCTCTCGACCGCGAAGGCAAAGGCGGTCGCGACGCTGCGCCCGGATGCCGTGGTCATCGGCAGCGACCAGGTGGCCGCCCTGGGAAGCCGGGTGCTGGACAAGCCGGGGGATGCCGCGAACTGCGCCTCGCAGCTGGCTCTCCTGAGCGGGGCGACGGCGCGCTTCCACACCGGCTGCGCAGTGATCGCCAACGGTGAACGCCTGGTCCACCTCGACACGACGACCGTGACGTTTCGCGCCTTGAGCACGGAAGAGATCGCGCGCTATGTGGAGCGCGAGCGGCCGTTCGATTGCGCCGGAGGCTTCAAGGCGGAGGCCCTGGGTGTCTCGCTGCTCGAGGGCATCGAAAGCAAGGATCCCACCGCCCTGATCGGCCTGCCGCTGATCTGGCTCGCCAGCGCGCTGCGCAGCGTCGGTTATTCCCTGCCCTGAGTGCTGCGGCCGCCCCGGGTGCGCGCGGTCCGGATGCCCATGCCCCGGCTGTCCTTGCGCAGTGTCAGCTCGTCCAGGACGCTCTTCAGCTCCGCGGGAAGCGGAGCGTTGACGCTGAATTCACGCTGCGTGGGCCACAGGAAGCTTGCGCTGTGCGCGTGCAGGAACATGCGGTTCAATCCCAGCTCGCGCAGCTCCTTGTTGAAGGTGGCATCGCCGTATTTCTCGTCACCGGCAACCGGATGGCCCGCATGCTGCGTGTGCACGCGGATCTGATGCGTGCGCCCGGTCAGCAGGGTCACTTCCATCAGCGTCGCGCGCTTGCCGAAGAACTGCACCGGCCGAAACTGGCTCACCGACGCCTTGCCCGACGCATCGGCCCGCACGGTGCGCTCGCCACCGATGCGCAGGTCGGTGCGCAAAGGGACGTCGATCCGCTTCTGTCCCAACTCCCACTTGCCGCGCAGGAGCGTGAGATATTTCTTCTCGAATTGCCCCTCGCGCAGCAGGGCGTGCAGGGTGCGAAGCACGCTGGGCCGCCGGGCGACCAGCAGGCAACCGCTGGTATCGCGGTCCAGCCGGTGGATCAGTTCGAGTTCCTCGCCAGGACGTAACGCGCGCAGGGCCTCGATGACACCGAAGCTCACACCGCTGCCGCCGTGCACGGCGATGCCCGCCGGCTTGTCCAGCACCAGCAGGTCGGCATCCTCGTGGATGATCGAGCGGCCGATGAGCTCCAGCACATGCGCGGAGGGACGGCCAGGATCGGCGGCAGGCAGCACGCGGATGGGGGGAATCCGGATCTTGTCGCGCGCCTGCAACCGGGTGTCGGGACCGGCGCGATGGCCGTTGACGCGCACCTCGCCCTTGCGGATCACGCGATAGATCCTGCTGCGCGGCAGGTCCGAGAGCAGCTTGTGCACGAAATTGTCCAGGCGCTGGCCGGCCTGTTCCTCGGTCACTTCCAGGTGGCGCACCGCCAGTTTGTCCGCGGGCTGTTGCGCCGGCACATCGACCTCTACGTAAGACATTGTTTCTACGGAAGCTTTGGGAGTACACTATTGTGCGCCGCCCGCATTTCGCGCGCGGCCAATGGGCGGCCCGTGACCGAGTCCTTCACGGAGGTCCCGGTGCCGCATGTTAGTTGGTCCTCCCTGGCGAGGCCATCGTATTGGGCCGACAAGATCGCGCCACCTGCGTCGAACGTCCCGGTGGGACTCCGCAGGCAGCGCCGTCGGTTGAGTTCACCGAAGGTTTCCGGCGCACCGCCCGCCTGGGGCGGTCACTGATGAACAACGAGACTTCCGCGCCTCTGGTTCTGCTCAGAAATCTTCGCTGCTGCGCTGGCTTGCCAGCGCGCGCGACATTCGTGTCGCGCCCCGCCACGCTCGCGTCGGCCCCTCACTGCACAGTAGGGGCACATGAAAAGAATGCTCGTCAATGCAACTCAGGAAGAAGAGTTGCGCGTCGCTCTGGTTGATGGACAGAAGCTCTTCGACCTCAGCATCGAGTTACCCTCCCGCGAACAGAAGAAAGCCAACGTCTACAAGGCCCGGATCTCCCGCATCGAGCCCTCGCTCGAGGCGTGCTTCGTGGACTACGGCGCCCAGCGCCACGGCTTCCTGCCGCTGAAAGAGGTCTCCCGGGAATATTTCCGCCAGCAGCCGCAGGGCGGCCGCATGAACATCCGCGAGCTGCTCGCGGAGGGCCAGGACCTGATCGTGCAGGTGGAGAAGGAGGAACGCGGCAACAAGGGCGCCGCCCTCACCACCTTCATCAGCCTGGCCGGGCGCTTCCTCGTGCTCATGCCGAACAATCCGCGCGCCGGCGGGGTCTCACGCCGTATCGAGGGCGAGGACCGCGACCAGATGCGCGAGGTCATGAACCAGTTGCAGATTCCCGACGGCATGGGCGCGATCGTGCGCACGGCCGGCGTCGGCCGCTCCGCCGAGGAGCTGCAATGGGACCTGGACAACTTGAAGAGCCAGTGGGACCAGATCGCCGCCGCCGCCAACGAGCGCCCGGCGCCCTTCCTGGTGTTCCGGGAGAGTGATGCGGTCACCCGCGCCATGCGCGACTACCTCTCCGATGATATCGGCGAGGTCCTGGTGGATGACCCCG
Organism: Steroidobacteraceae bacterium; assembly: GCA_035542375.1. Taxonomy (GTDB): domain Bacteria; phylum Pseudomonadota; class Gammaproteobacteria; order Steroidobacterales; family Steroidobacteraceae; genus 13-2-20CM-66-19. Next base: position 10,198 of record DATKLO010000228.1, read on the forward strand.
CGGCCTTCCAGAAGGCCCAGGAGTACATGCAGCGCTTCATGCCCGCGGATGCCCAGCGGCGCCTGAAGATGTACACGGACGACATCGCGCTCTTCACCCGCTTCCAGATCGAAAGCCAGATCGAGTCCGCGTACGCCCACAAGGTGCAGCTACCCTCCGGCGGCAGCATCGTGATCGACTACACGGAAGCCCTGGTCTCAATCGACATCAATTCGGCACGCGCCACCCGCGGCAGCGACATCGAGACCACCGCTCTCAATACCAATCTCGAGGCGGCGGACGAAATCGCGCGCCAGCTGCGTATCCGCGATATCGGCGGGCTCATCGTCATCGATTTCATCGACATGGAGTCGACCAAGAACCAGCGCGATGTCGAGGACCGGCTGCGCGATGCGGTCAAGATGGACCGCGCCCGCATCCAGATCGGCCGCCTGTCCCGCTTCGGACTGCTGGAGATGTCCCGGCAGCGCCTGCGGCCTTCGCTGGGCGAATCCAGTCACATCGTCTGCCCGCGCTGTGTCGGCATCGGCAGCATCCGCAGCATCGAGTCGATGACGCTCGCCATCCTGCGCCTCATCGGTGAGGAGCTGCGCAAGGACCGCACTGCACGCGTCATCGCACAGGTTCCGGTGGATGTGGCCACCTACCTGTTCAACGAGAAGCGCGAGTGGTTGCGTACGCTCGAGGACAAGAGCGAAGTCGAACTCATCATCGTTCCAAACGAGAACATCCAGACGCCCGAGTACTCGATCCGGCGCGTACGCGACGACGAACTGGAACTGCCCGAGAACAAGCAACTCAGCTATCTCATGCCGACCGCTCCTGCGATTGCCGAGCCCGGCAGTGCACGCGACAAGAAGCCACCAGCCGAAGCGCCTGCAGTGGCTACCCTGCTGCCGACAACGCCGGCACCGATGGCAGCGCATGCACCTGCACCGGTCGCGGCTCCCGAAGCTCCGGCGCCAGTTGCCTCCAGCGGCGGTTTGGTCGGTTGGCTCAAACGCGTGTTCGTTGGCGATCCGGAGCCCGTGGTTGAACGAAAGGAAGAGGAGCCCGCTCCCACCCGCAGCAGTAGCTCTTCCTCGCATGGCTCGCGCGACGGTCAGCGACGTCGCGACGGCCGACGTGATCACTCGCGTCACCAGCGTCATGCCGACTCTCGTCGGGATCGTGGCGAAGGCAGAAGCCACGGTGACAATAGGGACCGGGGCGAGAATCGCGATCGGAGCGAAGGACGTGACCACCGCGACCGGGATCGTTTCGAGGGCCGCGATCGCAACCGCGATTCAGGTCGGGATCGCGACCAGCGCCCGCGCGACCGGCGTCCGGACCGGGATGGAGCGCCCCGACCCCAGCAGGCCGCTCGACCCGAGGGTAATGGCGGACCCGAAGCCAGCGGCAACGTCGACGAGAGCGCAACTCGCCCGGTTGAGGCGGGTGGTGCGCCCGGCGAAGTGCGCAGCGACGGTGGGGCCGATCGCGGTGAGCGTCGCGGCAGACGCGGACGTCGCCGAGGTCGGCGTGGCGGCGGTGGTGGTCGAGACGCAGGCATGGGACGGGATGGCGCCCCACAGAGCGACTTGGGTTCGGGTGGGGACTCGGAAGGGTCAGAGTCGCGTCAGTCCGGGCCGTCTGAACACTCCGAGAATTCGGCCCCATCAGGCAACGGCTCCTACTCACCGCAGGCGCAAAGTGGAAGCTCCGAGCGTCCGCCCGAATCCTTCAGCGAGCCGCGTGAGTCCCGTGAACCGCGTGAGCCTCGCGAACCCCGTGAGTCCCACGAACCTCGCGAACCTCGCGAACCTCGCGAACCCCGTGAGTCCCGCGAACCCCGTGAGCCACGTGAAGCTCAGCAGTCCGCAGGGCCTGCCGAGCACTCAGCCGAACCACGGCCGAGCGCGCCGGAACACAAACCCATCGCGCATTTCGAGCCCACACCGCCGATCGTACCTCCTGGTGGCGGTGCGCAGTCGAAGCCCTACGTGGTGTGGTCGTCGACGCCCTCCTCCGGTCGCGATCGCGGCGAGGAATAGTCCAGTCCATGGGCTGGATTTGCCCCGAAAAGGCAAATCCAGCAGACATCGGGATCGACCGCCGGCAAAAACGCGGTTTTTGCCGGCTGCGTGAGAAGGTGCGTCAGCGCGGGCGAGCCTGCGCGGGCGCGTTAATTCGAGCGGGTGCGAAGGTGCTCGAGCAGGCCGCGAGAGGCGGCCTCGACGAGATCCAGGACCTCTTCGAAGCCGTTGGGGCCGCCGTAGTAGGGATCCGGA
>DATKLO010000229.1:0-2468 GCA_035542375.1 Steroidobacteraceae bacterium
GCTGCGTGACGCCCGCGATCGCGACCTCTATCTGAGCTTCGTCAATTTTTCCTTCTTCGGCGAGGAAGGTGATGTGTTCGGCAACGTGCTGGCGGTGTTGATGGGGCTCGCCACGCCCCCGGCGACGCGCCGCACACTCGACGCGCTCATGCGGGCGAAGGTGCACGACCCCTACCCAGTGCGGTCGGTGACGCATCCCATCCGGCGGAGCAGCCGGCTGTGGCGGGCCTACATGGCACGCCACCGGCAGAACTACCTCTGGCAGTACCACAATGGTGGCATCTGGCCCATGCTGGGCGGCTTCTGGGTCATGGCGTTGGCGGCTTCGGGACGTCGCGCGGCGGCCCGTCGGGACCTGATCGCCGTGGCTCGCGCCTGCGCCTTGCGCAACTGGTCGTTTACGGAGTGGCTGCACGGCCGGACGTTCGCGGCCCGCGGCATGCCCGGTCAATCCTGGAACGCCGCCGCCTTTCTGCTGGCCGAGCATGCGCTGGCCACCGGCAGGAATCCTTTCGCGCTCTAGCTCAGTCCGGCGGATTGTTGGCTTTCAGGAACGCGATCGAACTTTGCAGCATCTGCAGGCGGGTCTCGCTGCGCGAGAGCCAGTGGTCCTCGTTCCGCATCGTGACCAGCTCGACGTTCTTGCCTGCCTGTTTCATGGCTCGCAGCATGATCTCGCTCTGTTCGTAGGGAACGACGGTGTCGTCGCGTCCGTGTATGAGCAGTACCGGCACGGTGATCCTGTCGATGTGCCTGGCGGGTGAGATCGTATCGAGCACCGGATCGTCAGGTCCCTTCGCGCCGAGGTAACGATCGTAGAGTCGCTGCTCCGCACTGGAGGGATCGCGGGACCACTCGAACTTTTTCTTCAGGAAGGCGCGCAGATCCGCGATACCGGCAAGCGAGATCGCGCACCGATAGACTCCCGGATCGAGCGTGACCCCCGCCAGCGCGGCGTAACCGCCATAACCGGCGCCCGCGATGCACACGCGCTTCGGATCGATGATTCCCTGGTCAGCGAGGTAGCGCACGCCATCCGACAGGTCAGTCTGCATCTTGCGGCCCCATTCGCCGAAGCCGGCAGAGAGATGGTCCCAACCCAGATCCGAACCCCGATAGTTCGGGCTCAGAACCGCATAGCCCTGGGAGGCCAGGGCCTGCGACCACCAGTCGAACTGCGCTGTGTCACGATCGGTTGGATCAGCGTGGGGCAGGACGATGAGCGGGAGTTTCGTGGCCTGCCGATTGGGCGGGAGAGTCAGGTAGGCTGGAATCGATAGACCGTCGGCCGCCTCGTAGTTGATACGGCGGACTTCCAGGCGCTGCTCGACGCCGACATAGACGTTGCCAAGCGGAAAGGCCAGTTTCTTCGCGGTGTCCACCAACTCGTAGGAATACCCGTGCCGGGTACCATCGAGCTTTACGATGAAACGGGTCAGGTCCGCCGAGACGGATTCGAGCGTGACCCACTCGCCCGGAAACGCGCTGGTCAGCAGATCCCAGCGCTTCTGAATTGCGGGGTCGAAGAACACATACCTGGCCGCGTCCGCGATGTAGACGCCGCCGATCACACGCCGGGTATGGGGATCCACGAGCGGTTCGGTGAGGTATTCGGCCTTCAGCCCGGCGGCGAGCGGCGACACGGTACCATCGCGCAGCGACAGCGAACGCCATGCCCGGATGTTTTCCTGCGGCAGGTCAACCAACAGCGCGTCACCCTCCTGCGTCAGACCAAGGATACGCGGCTGATTGAATTCGTCGCGATGCGAGACTGCCTCGGACAGCAGGCCGTTGCGCACGATGCGGATCTCCCAGCGACGCTCGCGTTCGTAGTAATCCTGTTCGGCGACGATCTCGCCCGCATCATCCAGCATCCAGGCTTGGGTAGCGGTTGCTCCGACGTGCATCTTCTGTTCCACGTTGGTGCGCAGGTTCAGCCGGAACAGGGTGATATAGCTGAATCCCTTCAAGAAAGTCTGTCCGCAAAAGTACACCAGCGTGTCCTCGCCGTTATGGCGAATGAGAGGTGTGCCGGACAGCCAGTTCGTCATGCGTACGTCCGGCAGCAGTTCCGGATAGGACCGGACCTTGCCGCTGGCCAGATCGTATGTCGCCAGGGAGTAAAGCTCCGAGAGCGGACCCATCCAGGCTGGCGGCGGAGGCCCGGTCACGGATGTCAGCAGCAGCAGGTGCTCGTCGTCGGCCCACTCGATGCCCCGCAGTTTGGCATCACCCAGCATTCCGCCGCCCAGCACCTGCTTGTCCGCGAGCGACATGATGACCAGCGTCCGCGTATTCTCGTTGGTGCGTACGAAGGCCAGCTTCGTGCCATCGGGGGAGATCGCCATTTTCTCCAGGGACGGCAGCCGGCCATAGACCTCGACGGGTGTCGCGGGCAGCGCGCGCGCTGCCAACGTGACGAGCAATAGAGCGAGTGACACGGTGCGGCAGATGAATCGCGGGATTCG
>DATKLO010000230.1:0-3884 GCA_035542375.1 Steroidobacteraceae bacterium
TATGGGCACTTTCGCAACGCCGCGCGCTATCCCGAGGAGAAGCGCGCTGGCAACATCTCCATCTACTGGTTCGAACACGGTTGGTTCTGGTTCATTCCGCTGGCTGACGGTGCGACCAGCATCGGTGCGGTCGTATGGCCGTACTACCTCAAGAGAAGGACCGGGTCGCTACGGGATTTCTTTTTTGCCACCCTGCAGCTGTGCCAACCGCTGGCGACCCGGCTGAAGGACGCCGAGCTCGTATCCGAGGTTGAGGCCACCGGTAACTATTCCTATTCGTGCGAGCGGACGTCCGGTCCTGGCTATCTGCTGGCCGGAGATGCGTTCACGTTCATCGATCCGATGTTCTCCTCCGGCGTGCTGATGGCCATGGTCAACGGAGCGGCGGCGGCGGATGCCATCGATACCTGCCTGCGCGATCCCTCGCGGACGCAGGCGGCACTGCGCAAGTACGACCGCATCGTGCGGCGCGGACCGCGCTCCTACAGCTGGTTCATTTACCGCATCACGAATCCGACCCTGCGCGACCTCTTCATGGCACCACGCAATTTCCTGCGGATGAAGGAAGCAATGCTCGGGCTGCTGGCAGGCGACATCTACGGCAGCACGCCCATCTGGAATTCCCTGCGGGCCTTCAAGGCCGTGTACTACGTGTTCTGCGCACTCAGGCTGAAACGGTCGATCGCCGCCCTGCGGCGCCGGGCATCCAACATCCGTCCCGCCGACTCCGAGCGGATGATCACCGGCTGATGAGTCTCGAGGCGGGACTGGAAGTCAATTACGTTGCACTACCGGGCGAGGGACCGATGCGGTGGGACGGCGTGCTGGGTGTGGCGCAGTTCGCTGCCGCGACGCCTGCGCCGCTGACCGCCACGGGCGTTCCGGTCGCCCACGTCGGGACACCGGTTCTCGGCGAGCAACTCAGCGAAGTGTGGCGCACGCGGCATCGTGTCAGTTCGGGTCGGCGCGCCAGCGTGCGTTACCGCCATGGCGGGCAGATCCTGTTCGGCTGCATCTCCGTCCACGAGAACGAGGCAGGATCGACGCCCGATGCGGCAGGCGCGGCATCGACGCTGCATGCCGCGACGGAACAGGCATACGGCCAGGTCTTCGCGGCACTGGACGAACTCGACTATCCGCATCTGCTGCGGGTGTGGAACTACGTGCCGGAAATCAACGCCGACACGCACGGCACCGAGCGCTACTGGCAATTCAACAGCGCGCGCCGACAGGCTCTGCAGGCCTTCGGGCGTGATCTCACCGGCGCCAACGTACCGGCGGCCTGCGCCCTGGGATCGGCCGGCGGCACGCCGCTGGTGATCTATTTCCTCGCCAGCCGCGAGGCGCCGCTGGCCATCGAGAATCCCCGCCAGATGAGCGCCTACGAGTATCCGCCCCAATACGGACCGCGACCGGCGTTCTCGCGCGCCAGCCTGCTGCGGGAAGCCGCGGGCCCGGTACTGTTCATTTCGGGAACCGCCAGCATCGTCGGGCACGAGACGCGGCACGCGGGAGATGTGCGGGCTCAGACCCACGAGACCCTGGTCAACATCGAAGCACTCCTGCATGAAGCAGGTCGCGTGTGCGGCGATGCGCATTTCGATCTCGAGGACCTGGCCTACAAGGTGTACGTGCGCCACGGCGAGGATCTGCCGCAGATCCGGGCGCAGCTGCAGTCGGCACTCGGCTCCAGGGCGCGCGTCATGTACCTGCAGGCCGACATCTGCCGGCAGGATCTGCTTGTGGAAGTCGAAGCCACCGGGCGCGGCAACACGCGCGCCGGATCCTGAAACCATGTCCGGCCTGTCAGGCCAGCGGAGCGCGCTGCCGGGGTTCTGCCTGCTGGCGCTGGCGGGCACGGCGGCCGCCGACCCGAAACCATTGTGGGATTTCGGGCTGGGTGTGGGCTCGGTGGTGTTCATGGACTACCGCGGCGCCGACACGACGCATGTCTACGTCCTGCCCATTGCCTATTTCTACTACCGCGGCAAGTTCCTGCAGGCTGACCGCAACGGCGTGCGCGGCCGGCTGTTCAACCAGGACCGCGTGGAGTTGAACATCAGCCTGAATGCGACCGCGCCCGTGCGACGCAACGCGGCGCGCGCCGGGATGGCAGACCTGCGCCCCACCATCGAGATCGGGCCTTCGCTGGATGTGCATCTGTGGCGTTCCGCGGATCGCAAGCTCAGGTTCGACGTGCGGCTGCCGGTACGCGAATCCTTCACGGTGCAGGCCGTGCCGCGCGCCATCGGCTGGCAGTTCACCCCGCACGCGGCCCTGGACATCGATGATGTGGCCGGCCTGCCCGGCTGGTCGCTCGGATTGCTGACAGGACCGCTGTTTGCCGACCGTCAGTACAACAATTATTTCTACACGGTGGCACCGCAATTCGCCAGCGCGCAACGGCCGGCGTACCAGGCACACGGCGGCTATGCGGGAACCCAGGTACTGGCGGCGCTCACGAAACGCTATCCTTCGTTCTGGGTGGGAGCGTACGTGCGCCACGACTCGCTCGCTGGCGCCTCGTTCGAGGCCAGCCCGCTGGTGAAACGCACCGACTACTGGTCGGGAGGGCTGGGCATCGCCTGGATGATCCGCCAGTCATCCCGTCTGGTCGAAGCTGACGACTGAAGGCAAGCGCTGAAGATGACGCGGCTGCTCAAATCGCTGCACGACTACGCAGTCGCCTACACGCTGCTCGTCCTGTTGGGAATCATCTGTCTGGTGTTCTCGGCCTGGGCGCTGCTCATGTATCCGCTGCTGTCGCGCCGCCGCGGCACGGCCGCGGGGCGTTTCGGGATCATGGCCGGATTTCGCGCCTATGCCTGGCTGCTCAGCGCCAGCGGCGCCTACAAGCTGGATCTGACGGCAGTCGATGCACTGCGCGGCGGGCCGCCGCTCATTCTGGCGCCGAACCATCCGTCGTTGATCGATGCCCTGCTCATCCTGTCGCGTCACCCGAACCTGGCCTGCGTGCTGAAGGCCGAGCTGCTTGACAACCTGTTCCTGGGAGCCGGTTCGCGTCTCGCGCGTTACATCCCGGGCGAGCAGCCGCGGCAGATGATCCGGGAGGCGGTGGCGGAGCTGCAGGAGGGTGGAGTCCTGCTGCTGTTTCCTGAAGGGACACGTACGACGCGCGAACCGGTCAACCCGCTGAAGGGCAGCATCGCGCTGATTTCAAGGCAAGCGCAGGTTCCCGTGCAGGTGGCGATCATCGAGACGGACTCACCCTATCTCGGCAAGGGCTGGCCGCTGTGGCGGCGGCCGCAGCTGCCTATCACCTGCCGCATCCGGCTCGGACGGCGCTTCGATCCGCCGCAGGATGTCGACGCGTTCATGGCTGCCCTGGAGCGGGAATATTCCCAGCAGCTGCGCGGCTCGCTGCAATCGGAATGGCTCACCGAGGATGGCGGCACGCGCCTCGACGGTTACAGCCGATGACGCTGCGCTCCACGACGCACCTGGTGTTGATCCCAAGCTACAACCCAGGGGAGAAGGTCTTCGAAACCGTGCGCGCCGCGCGCGCGCGGTGGAATCCTGTGTGGGTGGTCGTGGACGGCAGTACCGACGGCACCGCGCAATCGCTCCAGGACCTGGCGCAGCGGGACCCCGGACTGCACGTCATTGTCAGATCGCACAATGGCGGCAAGGGCACGGCGGTGCTGGATGGCGCAAAGGAAGCTCTGAGTCAGGGCTTCACTCACGTGTTGACGATGGATTCCGACGGTCAGCACCCGGATGATCGCATCCCGGCCTTCATGGCGACCTCGAGCGCCAACCCGGGCGCCATGGTGCTCGGCGAGCCGGTCTTCGACGCGAGTGCGCCGAGCGTGCGCGTGAAGGGACGCCGGATTTCCAACTGGTGGGCGAATCTGGAGACGCTC
>DATKLO010000231.1:0-74503 GCA_035542375.1 Steroidobacteraceae bacterium
GTCACGACCACCAGCACGAGATTGCTCACACCGATCCACGCCAGCTTCCAGGGCGAGATCCGGCACTCGATGCGATGCTCTCCCAGGCGGGTGTTGTTCCAGATCAGGTTGGTGATCAGCGCGCGGAACACCGGTCCGACCACCAGGGCGACCAGGATGAACGCGCCATAGAACAGCAGCAGTGCGCGCATGACCGCACGCGGATCGGCGTGTCCGCCCTTCGAGCTGGCCATGAGGCCCGCAAGGGCGCCCCCAATGCCGGCGACACCGAGGATCACGCCTGCGGCCACCATGACACCGAGGGTCAGAAGATAGACGCCGTAGAATTCCCCAGCACTCGCCTGGAAACGGAAGGGGGTGCGGCCGAACCAGCTGTTGCCGTGCTGCCAGGCCTTGATGCGCTGGTGCGTGAACGGAGCCAGGATGTAGAGCGTGATCAGGGCGAGGATGCCGTTCAGCAGGAACACGCGGTAGGCACCACCCAGGCTGCCCTTGAAATGAAAGCGCGTACCCCGCCAGCTGGCGTTGTAGAGCCGGAAGCGGAACGAATTGCGCAGCAGCCACGGCATGAGCAGAGCCAGACCGACCAGGACCGCCGCAAGCGTCCTGATGGAGCGCATCTGGATGGAGAAGTTGTACAGGAGCAGCAGGATGACCGCGATGATGCGCCCCAGCAGGATGCGCGCGGCGCTGCCGTGGAAATCGAAACTCGAGCCGGCTAGCTCGGTGTGCCGGTAGAAGTACTGCAGCCGCCGCACTTTGGCCCAGGCGGAATAGATCCCCAGCGTGACGATGGTCAACAGCAGGTTGACGATCCAGATGCCGAAGTAGCCGGAACCGGTGCCCGTGAAGCGCAGGGGTTCGGGTGCGTACGATACCGTGGCCGGCGGCGGTCCACCGGCGGCAGCGACCTGTTCCATGCGCCCTCCCTACAGGATTCTTTGAATTGTTATCAACAGGCTGTGCCAAAGTGTAGTGGCAACGCGAGGGCAGCGGCAAGCCGGCCTGTGATTGCACCGCTACGCAAGTCAGGCGCTCCTGCGCCCCGACGACCGATTCCTCCGACAGGGCGAAGCGTCGGCCGGGAGCGCCGGAGCGGTGCCCCCCGCTACAATACCCTGTCCGATTCGCAACAGAAGAACGAGACCGGAAGGAACAACCATGCCAATCCGCGGATTCCTGGCCAGGGTATTCGTCGTCGCGCTGCTGTGGCAGGGCGTCGCGCTGGCCGCCACTGAGGATGAACCGACCCGCCTGCTGCGGCAGCCGGCCGTCTCCAGGGATCATCTCGCGTTCGTCTACGGCGGTGATCTGTGGGTCAGCGACCGCGATGGACAGCACCCGGTACGCCTGACGACTCACTCAGCAGCCGAGTTCGAACCGCATTTCTCGCCGGACGGGAAGTGGATCGCCTTCTCGGCCAACTATGACAACAATGTCGATGTCTACGTGATTCCTGTCGGGGGCGGCCAGCCACGACGCCTCACCTGGCATCCTTCCGCCGATATCGTGTGCGGCTGGAGCACGGACGGAAAGCGCGTGCTGTTCGTTTCCAACCGCGAGATCGCCAACAGTCGAAGCGGTCAGTTCTACGAGGTCGCGCTCGAAGGTGGATACGAGCGCAAGGTCATGCAGGCCGTGGCCATCGAGGGCGTCTGGTCGCCGGACGGCAAGCGCTTGGCGTACCGCCCGTATCTGATGGCTTACAGCGGTGGCAGCGGGTGGCGCCAGCATCGTGGCGGCGACACGCCGCCGATCTGGATACTCGATCCGAACGGCAAGGTGCTGGAGAAGATCCCGCACGAGAATGCCTCTGACAGCAACCCCGTGTGGATCGGCGAGGATGTGGCCTTCATCTCCGACCGGAACGAGGGCAGCGCCAATCTGTACCTGTATGAATCCAGATCACGCACCGTCCGGCAGCTGACTCACGAGAGTCCCTGGGACGTGCGCACTGCCGGAGCCTACGGCAGTACGCTGGTCTACGAGGTGGGTGGCCAGCTCAAGTCGCTGGATGTGGCCAGCGGCAAATCAGCAGCCATCCCGATCCATCTCACGGCGGAGTCTTCGCAGGCCCGTCCGCAGTGGAAGGACGCGACCAAGAACATCGGCAGCGCCTATCTGTCGCCCACCGGGCAGCGGGTTCTGATCACCGCGCGAGGTGACGTATTCAGTGTGCCGGTCAAGGATGGGTCGGTACGCAATCTGACTGCAACCTCGGGAGTGCGCGAGTCCGATGCGCTCTGGAGCAGCGATGGGCAACGGATTGCGTACATCAGCGACGAGGGAGGAACCCAGGCGCTCCTGATCCGGGATGCAAAGGGTCTGGAGAAGCCAACCCGCCATCCCCTCGGACCCACCGAGGCCTACTACACGCTCTTGGCCTGGACGCCCGACTCCCGGCGCATCGTGTTCCAGGACAACCATCTGCGCCTTTACGCGATCGATCTCACGACCAATGCCGTGAGCCTGATCGACACAAGCCCGAGACGCGCGTCGTTTGCCACATCCATCTCACCGGATGGTCAATGGCTGGCGTATACCGTCGTGGGCGAGAACTACCTCACCCGCGTCCGACTTCATCACTTCGGCGCCGGGCCGAGCGTTGATCTCGCGGATCAGTTCATACAGACGGACGATCCGGTGTTCGGCGGCAGTGATCTGCTCTACTTCACCGCCTCCACGGACGCAGGCCCGACCAGGGTCGGTCTGGACATGTCCACGCAAGAGCGCCCGCTGCGCAAGGGAATCTACGCGGCGGTGCTCGCGGCCGACGGCAAGTCGCCGCTGGCACCGAAGACTGGCGATGAGGAGGCCAAGGGCGCCCACGACTCTGACAAGGGTGGTGGCAAGAATCCGGACGCCGATGCCGGGCAGAGCAAGGACGGCACGGCCTCGGGCAGCGCAGCGCCGGACGGCGGAAAGGACAAGTCCGGCAAGGGCGCCAGGGCTGACAAACCGCCGAAGGCCACGCGCGTGGATGTGGCGGGTCTGGCGGATCGCGTCGTGCCCATCCCGGTGGCGGAGCGCAACTACGAGGATCTCATCGTCGCCGCCGACGGCTCGCTGTTCTACCTGTCACGCCGTCAGGCGGGTGCGACGATCGAGCCACCGGGGCCACAGGAGGCGGCGAATGCCGAGCTGTTCCGCTACGACTTCCAGGACCGTGCGGAGAAATCCCTGCGAGCGGCGCTGGTGAATGTTTCGGCGAGCGGCGACCACAAGAAGCTGCTGCTGCAGGTGGGCGAAGCCAGGATGGAAGTGGCCGACGCCAGCGAGAAACTGGACGCCAAACCGCTCGATCTGAGCGGATTACGCATGCTGGTGGATCCGCGCCAGGAATGGCAGCAGATCTTCGATGAAACCTGGCGCATGGAGCGGCAGTTCTTCTACGACCCCAACCTGCATGGCCTGGACTGGCAAGCCGTGCGTACGCGCTACGAGCCCCTGCTGAAATACGTGCAGCGTCGCGAGGATCTCAACGAGTTGCTCGCGGAGATGATCGGCGAGCTGCAGGTGGGCCACAACCGCATCGGGGGCGGGGATGTGGAGGAAGAGCGTCCCGCGGCCATCGGCCTGCTGGGGGCGGATATTCGCCTCGAAGGCAATCTCTACCGCATCGCGAAGATCTATCGCGGCGATCGCTGGAATCCCTTCCTGGTGGGGCCCCTGGCGGCGGCCGGGGTGAATGCGAAGGAGGGCGATGCCATCCTGGCCATCAACGGCCGCTCACTGGATGCATCGACCAGCATCTTCGCGCTGCTGGAAGGCACCGCGGACAAGCAGGTCACTCTCACTCTCAGTCGGGATGGCACTGCCAGGTCGGCCCGCACGGTCACGGTCATTCCGGTCGGCAGCGAACAGGCTCTGCGCCAGTGGGAGTGGGTGCAGCACAACCGTGAATACGTGGATCGCAGGACCAACGGCAAGGTGGCGTACGTCTACCTTCCGGACACCGCGGATCAGGGCTTCACGTTCTTCAACCGCATGTTCTTCTCGCAGGTTGACAAGGATGCGGTGATCGTGGACGACCGGCGCAACAGCGGTGGTCAGGCGGCCAACTACGTGCTGGAAGTGCTGAATCGCAAGTACCTCGCCAGCTGGAAGGATCGCGACGGTCTCACCTTCACCACCCCGGGCGCGGCGATCTACGGTCCCAAGGTGATGCTGATCGACCAGGATGCCGGCTCCGGTGGCGATTTCATGCCCTGGGGATTCCGGCACCTGGGACTCGGCAAGCTGATCGGCACCCGCACCTGGGGCGGGCTCATCGGCATTTCCGTCAATCCGCCGCTCATCGACGGCGGCCGCCTGAGCGTCCCGTACTTCAGGTTCTACACGCCCGAGGGCGAGTGGCGCGTGGAGAATGAAGGCGTAGCTCCCGACATCGAAGTCACACTGGATCCCGTAGCGGTGAATGAGGGCCGCGATACGCAGCTGGATGCGGCGATCGCCGAGGTAACCGAGCAGCTGAAGAGCGCGCCCGCGGTGGTGCGCAAGACGCCGCCACCGTACCCGACGCCCTTGAAGAAATAGGTGCCACGGGGCTGGCTGCCCGCGGCGAGCGCCAGCCCCATGCACCAGCCGCAGGCATCAGCCGCAGGCATCAGAGTGTGGCTGGGGGCCGACTGTGACGGCGCGCCGGCGATCAGCTGCGGTCGATCCGGAGTATCGTTTGCAGCAGCACGTTGGCGCCGTTGGCGCAGTCCGGCCACCGCGTCAACTCGTGGGGCGAGTGACTGACGCCGGCCACGCTGGGTACGAAGATCATTCCCATGGGCGCAAGGCGCGCCATGATCTGGGCGTCGTGACCGGCACCGCTCGGCAGATGCATGGTCTTGAATCCCAATGCTCCCGCGGAGGCCTCGATCTGTCGTTGAATCACAGGCGAAGCCAGTGCGGGCGGCAGGTGTTCAGTCGGCCGGATAGTGATCTCAGTGTGCGTGTCCCGCGCAACCTGCGCGGCGCGTTCCCTGATGGCCGCGCCCAGATGCGCCAACGTGTCTTCCGACAGGTCACGGAACTCTATCGAGTGTCTGACCAGTCCGGGCACGACATTGGGCGCATTGGGGGAGACGACCAGTTGCCCCACGGTTCCGACCTGCCGGCCGGGCATTGACGTCACCAGCTCCTGAACGGCCTCGATCAGCTTCGCTGCCGCGAGCAGGGCATTGCGGCGCTCCGGCATCGGAGTCGTGCCGGCATGGTTCGCGAACCCGCGGATCTCGACCTCGTATTCGTCGATGCTGACGATGCCCTCCACTACGCCTATGGGAATCCCAGCCTTGTCCAGGACACCACCCTGTTCGATGTGCAGTTCCAGGTAGGCCTGCACGGAGCCTGGCGGCCGGCGCGCGCCCTCCAGGTGATCGGGATCTCCTCCGATCCGGCGCAGCCCGTCGCGCATGGAAACTCCAGCGAACATCCGATCCAGGTCGGCCGCCTCCACGGTACCGATCTGTCCGCGACTGCCCAACGTGCCGCCTTCTTCGTTGGACCAGATCGACACCTCCAGCGGGTGGCGCGTGCGGATGCCCGCATCCTGCAGCGTATGCATGACCTCGATCGCGGCCAGTGAGCCCAGGTCACCATCGAAGTTGCCACCATCCGGAACGGAGTCGATGTGCGAGCCGAACACAATCGGTTTCAGAGAGGGGTCTCGCCCCTTGCGCAGGCCGTGGAGATTGCCAGCCGCATCGATACTGGGCTCGAGTCCGGCTGCGCGCATGAGGTCCATCACGTAGCGCCGGCCTGCCACGTCCGCATCGGAATAAGCGATCCGGCTTACACCGTCCGCGAAGGTTCCGCCCGATGGGCGGCCGAACACGCTGAGCTCTTCGAGCGATCGTTGCAGCCGGGCTGCATCGATCCGCAGGGACTCCAGGGCGGGTTTCCCGGATGAGGTGGAGGGTGTGGCGATGCACGCGGCGAGGGCCGCGAGTCCGGTCATGAACTCTCGTCGATCGACAGCTGTGCTCATCTTCTGGCGGGCTCGCGGGTTACCGGCTGCCGACAGCCTAACCCACGAGCCCGACAGACGCGCGTCTACTTATAGGTGACGTTCGTGCGTGACAATTCGTCACGGTGAGCCGTGAAGTCCACCATCGAGCCGAAAGCCGGACCGGCCAGTGGATTGGCCTTCAAGGTCTCGCGTAACGCCGCGCCCACCTTGTCCAGCCCGCTCGAGTCGGGCGCGATATACAGGATCAGGAACGTGCCGGGTGCTTCGGTGTGGATGGCTTGCTCATCGACCTCATATTCGATCAGCACGCCGTCCGCGAGCAGCTTCTCGAGCATCGGTACCACAACAGCCTTGCTGAGCTGATCGACTGCATCATCCGGTGCATCCGCTTTCAGCTTATAGCTTGCCACGTGAGTGTAGGCACCATGCCGTGCGCCCGAGTGCCAGTTGTAATACCGGCTCACCCACACGCTGTCCCAGTGTTTGGTCGCGCTGCTCAGCACAGGCGAGGTGGGCGTGCCCGACTTGTAGAACTCGTCGAGTACGTTGAACAGGGCCGCCATCGACATCGCCTGCCACCAGTTGTCGTGCGTACCGCCGTCGGCCTGGTGTACCAGGGTGACGTCGTCGCCATAGCCGACGATGGAGCCGGCCG
Source organism: Steroidobacteraceae bacterium (assembly GCA_035542375.1). GTDB lineage: Bacteria > Pseudomonadota > Gammaproteobacteria > Steroidobacterales > Steroidobacteraceae > 13-2-20CM-66-19. The sequence continues at coordinate 6,618 of DATKLO010000231.1, forward strand.
CCAGATGCTTGTCGAGTATCTTGTCGTCGGCCGCGCCTGCCTTTTCCATATCGGCCCAACGCGCGCGCGGGATCGCCCAGTTCGATACGTAGGTGTACAGGGGCGGCTTCTCCGCCGCATCCGCTGCTCGTGCCACGCCCGGCAACGTGGCTGCGCTGGCAAGCGCCAGTACGCACAGACCCGCCGGAACCTTCCACACTCGGCTGTTCATATTGTTCTCCCGTGAAGTCCGTCGAGGACTTGGGTAAGGGTGTCAGGGGCGGCGCAGTATAGCCCCGCCGAAGCAGCGCTGATTCGTGCTGCGGTGCACCGGAGGGCGGTGCGGTTTGCGGGCAGACCGGTGTGGCTTGCGGATGAGCCGGCGGGGCTGGCGGATGAGCCGGCCGGGCTTGCGGATGAGCCGGCCGGGCTTGCGGATGAGCCGGCCGGGCTTGCGGATGAGCCGGCCGGCTTGCGCATGGGTGGATCGGCGGTTATTTCGAACGCGGCGCGTTGAAGTGATAGTTGAACTGGACGAAGAATTCCCGGCCCACGGGGCTGAACCAGCGCCTCGCGTAGTAGGGATAGCTGGTCCAGGTGGAGTCCTTGCCCGGCTTGGTGTCGAACAGGTTGTCCACGATCAGGGTCAGGGTGGCGTCCGGGGTGAAGCGATAGTTCAGCGAGGCGTTGTAGACGGAGGTGGCACCAAGACGCTCCGTGCCATCGTAGTTGGGCAGGCCGCCCAGGCGCGAACCGTGCAAAGTGGCGGTCAGATCGCGGATCGACCAGGAGAGCGCATAACTGGCCTTGTTCTTCGGAATGACGTAGTCGTACAGATCGGTCAGCTCGTCGGTCACCGGGTCACCGGCGAACAGCTGGATGGTGTGCGTCAGGACCTGCGTGTAGCTCAGTTCGAACGCGAAGGTGCCGATGCGATCGGTGGGCAGCGAGTAGTGTGCATTCACATCCACCCCGGAGGTGCGGTCCACCGCCGCATTGATCGGCAGCACCAGCACCGAAGTGATGCCCAGCGGATTGGCCGGATCGCTGGCGGAGTTGCGCACCACCTGGCTGAGCACCTGCTGGCACAGCGCCGAGCTGCTGTTGACCGGCACGCCATCCGTGGTGACGCCCAGGCGGCAATCCGCCTCCTCGCGCAGGATGGTGTCGCTGTCCTGGTATTCAACCTCGTTCTTCAGCTTGATCAGGTAGTAGTCCGCGCTGATCTGCAGGGTGTTCAGCGGTCTGAACACGAACCCGTAGGTGAACGAGGTGCTGGTCTCGTCCTTCAGGGCCGTGCTGCCGTGACTGCGGCCGTTGAAGTCCACGTCGCCGTTGCTGCAATTATCGACGAAATCCGGGCCCGAGCCCGGCTCGTTCAGCCGGCACAGGTAGTAGTCGGTGCCGTCCGAGCTCGAGCCGCTCAGTCCTGCGTACAGGTAGGACAGATCGGGTGCCCGGAAACCGGTGCCCACCGAGCCACGCAGCAGCAGGCTCGAGAACGGCCGGTATTCCAGCCCTGCGGAGTAGGTGAACTTGCCCGAGGTCGTCGAGCTGTAGTGATAGCTGTCATAGCGGCCCGCGGCGGTCATCTTCACCTGCGAGAGCACGGGGATGCTGAACTCCACGCCCGTCCCGGTATGGCTGCGTGAGCCCACCGCGCCGGTGTTGTGAAGGCCGAAGTACGTGCCATCGAGCGAGAGCGGATCGGGCTTGAGACCGTAGTACTGGTAGCCGTATTCGGCCAGTCCGGCAAAGCCCACGGGGCCGGCCGGCAGCGCGAACAAGGTGCCGTTGTTCACCGTGAACGAGACGTTCTCGGACCGTGCGCTGTCGTTGTCGATCGAGTCCCGGGTAATGGAGCGGAACTGGTCCACCGTCAGCGGCGTGTACAGGCGACTCACCGGCGCGTAGTACATGTTGTAGCCGCTGACCGGGTCGACGCCGAGCGAGGGTCCGAGGTAGAGCGCCTGGGCCTCGGCCGACACCAGTGCCGGCCACCTGCTCTCCAGCCGGTTCTGCGAATGACCCAGCAGGAATTCGTAGTTCCAGCTCGTGCCGAAACTGCCCTGGACGCCGGTATTCAACGAAACGGTGTGATCGATGTTGTGGATCTCGCCCGGATCGAAGCCGCCGTTCTCCTCGATGGTGAAATAGCGGCGCTGCCACTGCTCCACCTGGCCGGTAGCGGTATTGAAGAAGGGGATCGGCGTCGAATCGCCATTGAGCTTGTAGCTGTTCTCCCACTGCAGCGGCGTGTTGTAGCTGATCTGATGGGAGAAGCCCGCCTGGATGTCCAGGAACAGGTTGACCCGGTCGTTCAGGTGGTAGGTGGCCGAGCCGTAGAGGCTGACGGCCTTGCGACCGTTCTCGAGCGTGCCGTAACCCACGTCGCGGTAGCTGCCGCAGTAGTGGCCATAGTCCTGGCGGTAGGCATAGAAGACGGAACCGTGATCGTACGCCGCCAGAGCGTCGCAGGTTGCCTTGCCCGGATCGATGTAGTTGCCGTCCTCATCGATTCGCGTGAACACCGGGCTGGCCGCGATATCGCCCGGATCCGCCGGGCTGTCCAGGCGGGAATTGGTGAAATCGCGCTGATAGGCCCACAGTGGCGCCTCGCGCAGCAGCTCCATGCCGAACACGGCATCCAGCCGGTCATTGGAGTAGCCACTGGAGATCTGGAAGCGCTGCGAGTCGCCGCCGCCGTGCTGCGTGTCCCCCACGCGAAAGTCCACCGTCGTGCCGTCTGCCTTCTTCTTCATGATGAAGTTGATGACGCCGGAGATGGCATCGGACCCATAGATGGCCGAGGCACTGCCACTGAGAATCTCGACCCGGTCCACCAGAGAAGCGGGAATGTTCGATATATCAGTGAAGTTGCTGTTGCCATTGTAGGACTGCGGGTAGTCCGCAATGCGCCGGCCGTTGATCAGCACCAGCGTGTGGTTCGGACCGAGGCCGCGCAGGTCCACCGCCTGGGCTCCCGGCGAGAAGCCGTCGGTGATCTGGTTGTTGTCGAGCGCGCCGAGATTCTGCGAGAGCGAGCTCATCACCTCGGCGATGTTCGAGAAACCGTTGTTCGTGATGTCCTGCGAGCTGATCGTGACGATCGGCGCCGGCCCCTCCACCGCGGTCCGCGGAATGTGCGACCCGGTGACGATGACCGTCTCCACTTCCGGGCTCGAACCCTCGGCAGCGGTGGCGGCCGCTCCGGGCTGCGGCCCGTAGGTCGCGGCCCGCACACTGATGACGCAAAAAGGGACTGAAACCGCCAGCGCGCACGCTGCGATCGTTGATTTACGCACGATCTCTCCCGAATCGACTCGTTCTTGTGTTTTCTGCGGTCCCGCATGGGTGTCGGGCTGGTGCCATTCAAGCACCGCGCGACGTTCCCGCGGGACCTCGGGCAGTTGTAACATGGTGCAAATGAAGCGGCAAGGCCATTGCGACCGATGTCGCATGCACACTCACGGGGAAAGTTCCACAAGATGGATTCACTGAATTTGCACGGCGTCCGCGCGACAGTCCGGCACGCTGCACGCGCGGCGATTCGACACAGTGTCCGCGCGGCATTCGTGATGTTGGCAGCCTTTGCGGGAAACACGTTTGCGGCACGCGCGAGTGCGCAGGCACACGACTATCGGGACAGCAACTACGACTATTTCGTCGCTGGAGATCCGGCGGCGCCGCGTGCCGCCCATACGGAGTTCATGCTGGTCCTGATGGGCGGTGGCGGCATAGTTGATTCAGCGTATGCGGCGATTGCGAGGCATGCCGGCGACGGACATATCGTCATCCTGCGGGCCGTATCCGATGACAGCTTCGATCCGCAGGACGGCCAGCTCGGTGTGAAGTTCGCAACTCAATGGGGGCCGGTCCTCTCCGCCGAGACCATTACATTCCACAATCGCGCGGCCGCGTTCGATCCGCGGGTTCTGGCCGCACTCGAGGGCGCGGACGGCATCTTCATCGCAGGCGGTGACCAGGCGAACTACATTCGCTACTGGAAGGGCACGCCCGTGCAGGCCGTTCTCAACGCGCACGTTCGCGCCAATCGGCCGATCGGTGGCAGCAGCGCCGGGCTGGCCATACTGGGACACTACAGCTACACGGCTCTCGATGGCGGAAGCCTGGAGTCCCGCGTCGCGCTCGCCGATCCCTGCGGTTCCGCCGTTACGCTGGAGAGCGATTTTCTGCACTATCGCTGGCTGGAGGATGTGATCACCGATACGCATTTCTCCAAGCGCAGCCGCCTCGGCCGTCTGATCGTATTCGTCGCACGCCTCGGGCAGGAGCACCCCGGAAAAGTCTATGGGCTGGGCGTGGACGAGCAGAGCGCGCTGCTCGTCGGCGCGGATGGGATCGGGCAGCTGGCCCAGGGATCGAAGGGAAGCGCGTGGGTGGTGATGCCGCAACGGCCCGCCAGCACCCTCTCAGCCGGTCAGCCGCTGTCGATCCGGGATGTACGGATCGTTCGCCTGGACCAGGATAGCCGCATCGATCTGCGCACGCGCCAGATTGCTCATCCCGCCGCGCAGACGCTCGAGTCCATCAATCGCGGCGTCGCCGCTGCCAATCCTCTCGTATCCGGCATGATGCTGCGAAGCATAGTGCCACCGGATGAGAGCTGAGCCGCGCGAGCCTGCCAGCACACACCATGCAGACCAGCGCGCACCGGGTGAGTGCGCGCCGGCTGCCCATGTCCGCCCGGTCCTCACCTCTACTCCGGCAGAGCGGTTCCGGAGCCGCCCATCTCAGCCGGCATATCGCGCAGTTTCGGCAGGCCGTCGCGCATGCGCAGCACGGTCTCCTGGTAATTCACGTGCACGCCAGGCTTGAAGTCGAGCTGCCCGATCACCGCGGCGTAGACGTCGATCAGACCCATCGGCGGATGCTCGGTGAAAAGATGCCCGCCGCAGTGCCTGCACCACTTGCGGAAGCTCTTCGGCGTCTTGTTGTACGTGCCGATGCTGTCCGATCCGCGCGTGACACGCACTGACTCGGGCTTCCACAGCGTGAAGGCATTGACGGGTCCCGCCGACCAGTGGCGGCAGGACTCGCAATGACAGTAGCCCATGCCGACCGGCGCGCCGCTCACTTCAAACTTCACCGCGCCGCAAAAGCAGCTGCCGGAGTACTGGTGTTCGGTCATGATGTTCTCCTCTGGAGCAGTGCTCCCAGTTCGGTCAATAGCAGGGATGCGGCACCCAGGCCGGACAGAACGATGATTTCCATGTTTGATGCCTCTGGCATTGTCTTGCCCGGCTCAACGTCGTCTGAGACCGCGGGCGGACATCCGGAAGGCAGGCCGTCAGAGACTGGCTTGCAGGTCCGCGGCCTGGATGGTCAGGGGATGATCCGGTCCCAGGCTGTCGCCCAACGCGCGGACCGCTCCCTGCAGAGCCGTACGCGCTGCCTCCTGTTCGCCCTGTGCGGATAGCGAGCGCGCCAGCAGCAGGCGCGCCTCACCAACATTGGCGCTCTTGTCAGGATCGCGCGCGAGAGCCAGCGCCAGATCGAGCGCATCGGCGGTCAGTCGGGCCGCATAACGCGTCTCTCCGGCCTCCAGGGCAATCCGCGATGCCACCAACAGCTGTACGTCCGCTGACTGCCAGGCTCTCATTCGGGACTTGTCCGGATAGCCGATCGACTGCAGCAGAGCGGCGGCCGCAGCCTGCGCCGCGGGTAGATCGGCTCGCTTGAGTTCCACCAGCGCACGAGCACGCTGCACGGCCGCGCGCTCACGGGGATCGCTGGTCGGTGTCAGAAGCCCTTCCGCCGTCGCGACGGACTGGCTGGCAAGATCGGCCTCGCCGCGCGCCTGCCGTGCTTCCGCGAGAGCCCCCAACGCAAAGATCTCGGCACCGACATTTCCGCCGTCGCGCGCGATCGCCACCGCGCGGGCCGCCCAGTCCTCTGCCTCCCTCGGCCGGTTCATGCGTGTCAGCAGTCGTCCCATGACTGTGGCCACCACCGGCGAGACGGTGTGCTCGGCGTCGTTGCCCGAAATGATCGCAATCGCCTGACGCTCGCGGGCGAAAGCCGTGCGCACCTCGCCCATCTGGCTGAGTGCGACCGACTGGTTATGCATCGCCGCGGCGATCGCCTCGCTGTTCCTGGCATCCGTCTCTGCGATCAGTGCCAAAGTCTTCTCGACCGTCGCGTAGGAATCCCGGGGACGTCCCGCGTGGATGAACAACGACTGTGCGTGCGAGAGGAGGGCGCGGTAAGTGCGGTCCGTGCGGTCTCCATGTGCTTCCTCGAGCGCGATCGCGGCCTGAATGCGCGCCACGGCAGTATTGGTATCTCCCCGCGCGTCCGCAAGGGTCGCCTCCGCGTGCATGCAGTCGATCTGCCTGTCGAAGGGCACGCGGGGAGTGTGTTGCAGGAGAGTTCGCGCCTCCGCCATGCGCTCTTCCGCCAGATCCAGGCGCCCACGTGCGAGCTCCGTCTCGACAGTGTTGCATTGGACGGTGATCAGCAATACGGGATCCTTGAGCTGCCGCGCGATGGTCTCGACCTTCTGCAACATCGCGAGCTCCTTCGCGGTGTTACCCAGATCCATGTAGCGCCCGGAGATGGGGATGAGCGCGCCCGCTATGAAGCGGGGATCGTTGGCGTACTGCTGCTCCAGCAGTTCGACGCTGCGGTCGATCATTTCCTCGCGCGTCAGGGGACGGCCGCCCGGCCCGGATTGCTCCATGACCATATTGGCGAAACGCTCCTGCGCCTGCGCCCGCTTGGCCTGCAGGCGCGCCTCATCTCGCTGGTTGCGCGCTTCGAACATCTCAATCGTCGTGACGACGGAGGCAACGGCCAGGGTGGCGAAGACCATGGCGCCTGCGGCTACCGCCACCCGATGCCGGCGTACGTGTTTGCGCAGGCGGTAAGTCAGACTGTCGCGCTGGGCGCTGACAGGCTCATGATTGAGCCAGCGACGCAGGTCGTCGGCAAACACCGCCACCGTACCGTAGCGCTCCGCGGGCGACTTCTTCAGCGCCTTGGCTACGATATTGTCCAGGTCACCGCGCAACTCGCGCGCCAGTTTGCGATTCTGCGCGACGGCGGTGCTGGGTAGCGGCACATCCGCTTCGGCGATGGCCCGCTCCATCGCGGCCATGGAATGCCGCTTCAGGCTGTAAGGCCGGCGTCCCGTCAGCAGCTCGAACAGCACCACACCCAGTGAATAAACATCCGTGGCCACGGTGATCGCTTCGCCGCGAATCTGTTCCGGAGAGGCATAGTCGGGCGAGAGCGCCCGACCGGCCTCGCGGGTCAGCTGGGAGTCCTGCGGACCGTTGTCGCGCAGCAGTTTGGCGGCCCCGAAATCCAGCAGACGGACTTCGCCCTGGCGCGTGACCAGGATGTTCGAGGGCTTCAGGTCGCGGTGGACGATCAGCCGTCCGTGCGCAAAGGCGACCGCCCGGGTCACCTGCTGAATCAACTGCAGCCGCGCCCGGACCGGCAGATGGTGTTCGGTGGCGTACTGGTCGATGGGGATCCCATCGACATACTCCATGGCCAGATAGGGTCGGCCGGCATCCGTGACGCCGGCGTCATACAGCCGCGCGATGTTGGGATGCTCCAGCGCCGCGAGTGCGTCCCGCTCCTGCTCCAGCCGCTCGGCAACACCGCGCGCCCAGCCATGCAGGGGCAACTTCACCGCCACCTGACGTTGCAGCGTGCCGTCCGCCCGTTCGGCGAGCCAGACTGTGCCCATGCCACCGGCGCCGAGCTCGCGCAGCAACCGGTAGGGCCCAATCATCGACCCGGGCACATCGGCGGGCGTCGCAGGCCCGACCGCCTGCGTCCAGATCGAGGCCGCCGGCTTCCTCATGAACTCATCGGTTTCCACCGCGTTGCGGGCGAGGAGTGCGCGCAGTTGGGTCACGATCGCCACCTCCGTCGGGCGGCCGGTCAGGCTGTCCAGCCATTGCGACCGCTCATCCGGTGGCAGGGCGAGCGCTTCCTGCAGCAGTTTGTCGATCTGGCGCCATTTGGCCGGGTCGGCGGCGGGGGAGGCGATCATGGGTTCACCGGTTTCAGACCTGAGCAGGACCACGCAATCCGGCCATGAGCGCGGACATCCTCGCGGTGGGCTCGGCTGAAGCCGCGGCGAACACGCAAATCCCCTCCGCGGAGGACAACAGGGTGGTTGCGGGCCCTGACATCCGGATGGCGAGCGCGGACATTCCGGTGGGTCACCGGCCGCGGGGAGTCAGTTCCCCAGCAGGCCCGCCAACAGCAGGCGCGCCCGCTCCCAGTCCCGACGGACCGTACGGTCCGTGACACCCAGGGCCTCGCCGATCTCGACATCGGTCAGGCCACCGAAGTAGCGCATTTCCACGACCTGCACGAGCCTCTGGTCCACTTTTGACAGGGTCTCCAGGGCCTCATGCACGCTCAGGATCTCATCGTCCGACGCTGTCAGTTCGCCGTGACCTGTTTTGAGCGTGACGTGATCGGCCCCGCCGCCGCGCCGTTCGGCCTTGCGCTGACGCACATAGTCCACGATGACCGAGCGCATGGTGGAAGTGGCATAGGCCAGGAAATGCTGGGAGTCGTTGATCGGTACGTGGTTGGCGCGCCTGAGCCGCAGGAACGACTCGTGCACCAGCGCCGTCGTATCCAGGAGCGTGTAGCGGCCGCCGGCGGCCAGGCGCGCTCGCGCGAGCCGGCGCAGTTCTGAATAGAACTGTGGCAGGTAGTCCACCAGATTCGCGGGGGCAGGATGCGGTGCCCGCGGTTGCGGACGTGCCGCGGTAGAGGTCGTCATGTGACATAGCCTCGTCGGACGGGAGCCCATCATTTTAGGCGAGGTGAGGTGGCTGTACCACGTCGAAACGGCCCGGAAACGGACACGAAACCGCCATTTCGCGTCCTTCGGACCGCAGGATTAGTCCGGTCGACCTAACAACGGCGGCATGCCGCTTGCTGCTCAAGCCTCCTGACTCCTCAGGAGGTGCGAGGACATGAACGCAATCAAGGCTCTAGGCGCGTTGGGTACCCTGATGTTGGTGCTGGCGGCAAGCGGGTGCGTGGTCGAACGGGACCATGGGTACCGCTATGAGAACGGCGACCGCATCGACCGCTGGGGCCATCGCGACGTGCATTGGTGCGACGATCATCGCGACGACGATCACTGCCGCCGCTGAAACCTGAATTGACGATCCGGCGAGGCTGCGCAACCGGCAAAAGTGCCACGTTTTTTGCCGGCGCGCGCTGTCCGCGAGCTAGGCCAGCGCCTCCTTGAACAGGACCAGCAAGCGGCTCCAGGCCTTCTCGGCCTGGTCGTGGTTGTAGACCTGGGCATCCGGCGGACACCAGCCGTGCAGCGTCCCCGCGTAGACCTCGATCTCCGCGGGCAGACCGGCCTGCGCATAACCCTTGCGCAGGATGTCCTTGGCCTCCGGCTGGCGCTGGTCGTCATTCTCGGCGATGGCGATGAGGAACCGGGCCTTCATCTTCGGGATCAGCAGATGCGGGCTGTCCGGCTTGTCGGTCACTAACCCGCCGCCGTGGAAGGAGGCACCGGCAGCGACTCGCCCGGGAAAGGCCGCGGCCGTTCGCATGGTGAACGGTCCGCCCATGCAGTAACCCATCGTTCCGAGTTTGCGTTTGCGGTCCACCGCGCTCTGCGAGTCGAGATAGCCGATGAAGGCCGTAGCATCGGTCTGTGCCGTGGCCGGGCTCAGCGAAGTCATCTGGTTCATCAACATCTGGCGCGTGGCCGGATCGTTGAAGTCGGCGTGCTCCGGGGACGTGGGCGCGCGCTGCAGGCGATAGAACGGATTGATGACCAACACGGAGTAACCGGATTCGGCCAGGCGCTTGCCCATCTGCCGGAACGCGGGTCGCAGGCCGAAGATGTCCGGCCAGATCAATACACCCGGATGTTTGCCTTTCGCGGGGTGCACGAAGTAGGCATCGGCAGTGCCGTCCGCCGTCTTGATGTCGATCTCCGATTCCTTCGTCTCGACGGCAGCGCCTGCGGCCAGTGCGGGCAGCGCCGTGGCCAGTCCCATCCCCAGCGTCAGCGCGCCGAAGCCGCGCCGTGAAATTTCGGCGGAGCGCAGTCGATATTCGACCATGTCATCGAGTGAGTCTTTGTCGCACATCGCTTGTCTCCTGCGTCAGTCTGCGTAGACGTCGGGTATGATGAACTGCCCGAACCGCCGCGATGTTGCGCTCGGCCGCATGTAGCCCGCAAGCACGCAGTGCCTCAAGAAGCGTCAGCGAAACGACGCTGGCGTTCCCGACCTACCACCCTACGGCCAGACCGTCCTTGCGGAAATCCGACGCAGCGCGATACCACCCGCCAGGCACCCCGCCATCACCGGCCGCGAGGGTTGAATCCGGTGCGAACAGAATGGACTGGAAGCCTCCCACGGACGTACCGTCGATCGACACCACGCGATGGCCCATGGCGGCCAGTTGTGCGCCGACGAGCCCATACAGACCCGATTCCAGACCCAGGGTGTTGGTGATCTGGCTGTGGCGGAAGCGGGCCAGATCGCCTGCCGCCTGCAGGTTGGCGCCGAGGTCGAGGAGCGACACCAGTGCCTGGGCGTGACCCTGGGCCTGCATGTCGCCTCCCATCAGTGTCAGCGTCATGAGCGGCCTTCCGGCGCGCATCAGGAAGCCCGCCGACAGGGTGTTGAACGGCCGCTTGTAGGGTGCGATCGCATTGGGGCTGTGCGGATCGAGGCTGAAGAGTGCGCCCCGGTCGTGCAGCACGATGCCGTAGCCCGGTACGGTGAGTCCCGAGCCCCACTCGGCGAAGTTGCTGTTGACCCACGACACCATGTTTCCTTGTGCGTCCGCTGTTGCTAGCACCACCGTGTCGCCAGCGCCGTCGGCGGTGCCACGCGGACCCGGAGTGGTCGCGTGCCGCGGATCGACTTTGCCGCACAGGGACTTCGCGTACTCCGGCGAGAGCAGCCTGGCGAGCGGCACCGTCGCGAAATGCGGATCCGCGTTGTAGGTGATCAGGTCCGCGTAGGCCAGCTTCTTGGCCTCGACCAGCAGATGCCAGTAGAGCGGGCTGGTCGGCCCGAGGCTGGCGAGCGACTCGCCGGGCGCCCAGGTGGGCAGGCAGGCCTCGAGGATGTTGAGCATCTCGTTCGCCGCCCAGTCCTGCGAAGGCGGCGGCAGCTCGTAGAGCTCGACACCGTGATAGCGGCTTGCGGCCGGCTCGTTCCACTCTCCCTGGTAGCTCGCCAGATCCTGCAGGTTCATCGTGCCGCCGAGGTGCTCGGATTTGGCGACGATGGCTCGGGCGATCTCACCCTTGTAGAACGCGTCGCGGCCATATTTCTGCAGCAGGCGGAAGGTTCGCGCGAGACCCGGGTTGCGGATGATCTGACCGGCTTTGGGTGGTTTGCCGTCCACATACCAGGCGGACACCGAGTCAGGATCGGGGGTCGCGCCGCCGGAGGAGGACGGCATCGCATCCGGCAGCGTCCAGTCACTGGCAATCCGCTCCGAGACGGGGAAGCCGTGCTCGGCGTAGTCGAGCGCCGGCTCCAGCACTTCTCGGAAATGCAAGCTGCCGAAGCGACGCAGGACTTCGTCCCAGCCCCAGACACTGCCCGGCACGGTGACCGGCAGGATGCCGCGCGTCGGCATTCCCGATCCCGGCCCCCAGTTGGCCGGGTCGGCGTGCAGGCCCAGCGCGGCGAAGTGCTCGAGGGTTGCGCCGCTGGGCGCCATGCCGCTGGAATTCAGTGCGTAGAGCTTGTGCTCCCTGGCGATGTAGATGATGGCGAACAGGTCGCCACCCGGGCCCGTCATCATGGGCTCCACCACGCTCAGCGTGGCGGCCGTCGCCACCGCGGCGTCGATGGCATTGCCACCCCGCTGCAGGATTCTCAGGCCGGCTTGCGCGGCCAACGGCTGGCTGGTGGCCACCATGCCGTGACGGGCCATGACCTCGGAGCGGGATTGCTGCAGCCAGCCTTCCGCCCGATCACCGCGCACACCGGCGCAGAACGGCGCACGGTCAGGGCCGTTGCACACCGAGAGTTCCGGGGCTGATTGCGCCCACAGGGGCTGCGAACACAGAAGAAGAGTCAGGCGCGCGAGACGGTAGACGGACAGCTGCATGAGGATACCCGTGTGGCACGTCCAATCGGAGCCGCATTGTAGCCGCACGGTCCGTAGCCGCCCGTCCCCAATGGCCCATCACCGCCTGTTTGACGTCTTCCGTAGCTGGCGATTCCTGTGGATCGGTAAGATGGCCGCCCTCAACGCCCGGAGATCTCAGTGTCCGACGGTAATCCGCCGCCGCCCGATGAGCGTGCCCAGGATGATGCCAGTGCGCGATTCGGCTACCGCCAGGAGCTGCACCGCACGCTCACGACCGCCGACCTGGTCGTGTACGGACTCGTGTTCATGGTGCCAATCGCTCCCTACGCGGTGTTTGGATTCATCTGGCATGACTCGAAGGGGATGGTGCCGCTGGCCTACCTGGTCGGTCTCATCGGCATGCTGTTCACCGCGTGCAGCTACGCGACGATGGCGCAGGCCTTCCCGCTTGCCGGCTCGGTCTACTCCTATGTCCAGCGCGGACTGCATGAAGTGGCCGGATTCTTCTCCGGCTGGCTGATCCTGCTCGACTACATCCTGATCCCGGCCCTGCTCTACATCATCAGTGCCATCGCCCTGCAACAGTTCGTGCCGGGCGTGCCGGCGGGAGTGTGGGTCGGCGCATTCGTGGCATTGAACCTGTTCGTGAATCTGCTCGGAATCCGCTTTACGGCGCAATTCAACCGCTACATGTTGATCCTGGAGCTGGTGGCTCTGGCACTGTTCGTGACCTGCGGCCTGCTCGCGTTGTACCGCGGCGTGGGTTCCGGCGGTCTGACGCTGGCGCCCATCTACAATCCGGCAGCTTTCTCGCTCACCACGGTCGTGGGAGCGACCTCGATCGCGGTGCTGTCGTTTCTGGGTTTTGACGGCATCTCCACGCTCTCCGAAGAGGCGCGGGGTGGCGCCAGGGCCGTGGGTCGCGCCACGTTGCTCGCGCTCGCGTTGATGGGTGGACTGTTCATGCTGCAGACCTGGATTGCCACGGATGTCGCTCACGGCATGGTGTTCTCATCTCCTGAAACCGCGTTCTACGAGGTGTCCGAAAGGGCGGGGGGCACGTGGTTGCGCTTCGTCGCCGTCCTTGCGAACGTCCTCGCCTCCGGCATCGCCAACGCCCTGGTGGCGCAGGCCGCTGTCTCGAGAATCCTCTACGCGATGGCCCGTGACCGCAAATTACCGTCGGTGCTCGCCAGGATTCATCCTCGCTACCGCACGCCCTACGTCAGCACAGCGGTCGTGGCCTGCGTTTCGCTCGTCGTTGGACTGTTCTTCGCCGCGCATGTGGACATCCTCAGCCGTGTCGTCAACTTCGGCGCACTCACCAGCTTCCTGTTGCTGCATCTGGCGGTCATCAACCACTATCTCCTGCGTGGCCGCGGCGGTTCCTGGCTGCGCCATCTCGTGCTGCCGCTCGCGGGATTTTTCGTGATCGCCTATGTGCTGTTTGAAATGGACCGGGCGGCCAGACTGCTCGGGGCCTGTTGGATCGGGCTCGGCGCCCTGTACTATGTGGTGCTGACCGTTGTCCTGAAGAAATCCGTCATGCTGGAAGTCTGAGGATGTCAGCCAACCAAGACCTCGTTACCCGTTATGTCGATGCCTTCAATCGCGGCGACCTGGAAGGGGTCTGCGCGCTGTTCTCACCGGATGCACTCATCTGGGGAGTGATGGGATGGGGCGCCGTCTCCGTCGCGCGCCCTGTCTGGAAGGACCTGATCGAATGCCTGCGGATGCAGCTGACGGTCGAGGACCTGATCTGCGTCGGTGATACGGCAGCGGCTCGTTACACGGAGCGTGGCACCTCGGCCCAGGCATTCCGGGGCCTGGGGCCAACGGGCAAGAGCTATGAAGTGACCGCCATGGAGTGGTTCGTGCTGAAGGACGGACTGATCCACCGCCGCTGGGGCGCGCGTGATTCGGCGGCGATTTTCCGGCAGCTGGGATTGCCGTTGCCCTGAGGGGTGCGCCACCCCCGGCCTGCAAGCAGCCGGAGGCATGGCGCTTTAAGGGAGCACCCCGCTTTGTCAGCCGCTGCGCTTGCGCGCAGTCACCTGGATCTCGATGCGCATCCGCGGATCCGCCAGGCCCGCGCTGATCATGGTCGCCGCGGGACGTACCTCGCCGAGATACTTGCGCAGGATGGGCCAGCACTCCTTGAAGCGCGACCCCTCCGGCAGGATATACATCACCCGCACCACATCCTCGAGTCCGGCACCCGCCTCGCGCAGGGCCGCCTGGATGTTCCTGAAACACTGCTCGGTCTGTTCCGGCAGCCCGTCGGCGATGGACATGGCCTGGTAGTCGAAGCCCGTGGTGCCGGAGAGGAAGATCCAGTCGCCTTCCACCACGGCGCGCGAATAGCCGATCTCGCGCTCGAACTGCGATCCGGAACTGATCAGTTGCCGTGTCATGGCGGTCTCCCAAGTCGGTCGGTGCGTGCTAGCTTAGCGTCGTGAGTACAACCGATGTCGATTTCATGCGGCGCGCGCTGGAGCTCGCGGCGGCCGCGCAGCAGGGTGGAGAAGTGCCCGTGGGTGCCGTTCTCGTGCGGGACGGACACATCGTTGCCGAGGGTGGAAATCGCCCCATCGCCGCGCACGATCCAACGGCGCACGCGGAAATGGAGGTACTGCGCGCCGGGGGCCGCGCCTTGGGCAGTTACCGCCTGCTCGACACCACACTCTATGTGACTCTCGAGCCCTGTGCGATGTGCGCGGCGGCGATCGTGCACGCCCGCGTGCGTCGGTTGGTCTTCGGCGCCTGGGATCCGCGCGCGGGCGCGGCCGGCAGCATCGTGAATGTCTTCACGCTTCCGGGTGTCAACCATCAGGTCGACGTATTTGGCGGCGTGCTGGTGGAAGAGAGCGCCGAGCTGCTGAAGCGGTTTTTCGCTGAACGCCGCAGTTGACCCCGCGGCCGACCCCGCGGCCGCGGCCTCGTGTGCGGGGACCTCCGAGCCGATCGCGGGCTCAGGCGCCGGGTAGTCCGACCGGTACCGGTGCGATGGGCGGCACGACCGCGACCCCTTCACCCGGCTGCCATTCGAGTAACGTCAGATAACGTTGCACTCGCTCGACGAACTGAACGGGTTCCCAGCCGCGCGCGTAACCGCGCTTGGCCTGTGTATACCAACGCTCCTGCCCTAACAGGGGAAGCTGTTCACGCACGTCGGCCCAGGAGTCGGGATTCTTGCCACGGGACTGCGCGATGATGCGGGCATCCTCGACGTGGCCGAAACCGACGTTGTAGGAGGCGACGGTGAACCAGGTGCGGTCAGGTTCCGGTATGCGATCCGGAACCTTCTCACGCACTTCGGCGAAGTAGCGCGCGCCTGCGGAAATGTTCTGTTCCGGGTTGGTGCGATCCGCAATCCCCATCGCCTCCGCCGTATCGGCCGTGAGCATCATCACGCCCAGGGCGCCATCACCCGATTCCGCAAGGGGGTTCCACTTCGACTCCTGGTACCCGATGGCCGCCAGCAGGCGCCAGTCGATGCCGGTCTTCGCGGCGGCTGCCTCGAACAGTGGCTGGTAGTGCGGCAGCCGTTCGGTCAAGTGCGCCTGGAACTCGCGCGATTCCTCGTATTCAAACGGCCGTGAGTCCCCTGTCTCCAGCTGTTCCAGGCGCAGCAGCCGACCGGATTCCTGCATGCTGCGGAAGAAGCGGTTGACGGCCCCCAGCAGGTCCCGGGCGCCAGCGCGGACGATCCACTGCACCGGACGACTGTCGGGCAGCTTGAAGCCCACGAGGACATTCGGATACAGGTGACGCGCGAAGGAGAATTCACGGGCATCGATCAGGGCAAAATCAGCCTGCCCGGAATTCACATCCTCCAGCGGGTCGGCATTGTTCGGTGCCGTATCCACCCACTGCAGCTTGGGGGCCAGCGTCTTCCTTAGCCTCTCCAGCGTCTGCTCCTGCGGGCTTCCGGCCCGGACGGCAAGCTTTGCCGACTCGATCTGCAGCGTGCTCCGTGGCCGGGTCGCATCACGTCGGTACACCACCAGCTGATCGACGCGTGCATAGGGGTCGGCTGCTTCGCCAACCCGGTCCCACGGGTGGGTCGCGGTCAGCTGGGCGGCGGCGAGATCGGCGCGACCGGAGGCCAGCTCGATCTGCATGGCATGCTCGCTCGCCACGGGATACATGGTGAGCCGTACGCCCAGTTCGCGCGCAAAGCTGGCCGCCAGGCGGTATTCCAGTCCCTGGGTGCCCTGTGCGCCGAAATAGAAGCAGGTCGGGGTATTGAGCGTGACCACCCGGAGTTCATTGCGCGCCCGGATGGTCTCCAGGGAGGAGGGGCCCGGGATGCAGCTGCACAGCGCCAGCGCCACAAGGGCTGCAGCGCATTGGATTACGCCCCTCATCAGGCGCCCCTCCAGGCTCTCAATTCGGACCTCACCTCATTTGACGCTTGGGCTAGAATACCAGCCGCGGCTCAGGGGGCCCCCGCCGGGGGCCACTCCTGTGAAAGACCCCGAAACGGGTGTCCGGCAGGCGTTTCATCGCCCGCCAGGGCCGCACATCCGGAGAGGTACCGAAGTGGTCATAACGGCGCCGACTCGAAATCGGATGGTCGGGTAATTCCGGCACGTGGGTTCGAATCCCACCCTCTCCGCCAAGTATAAAAATACTTTGAAATTAATGACTTAATTACCAGTCCGGAATCCTCGCCCGGCTCCCGGCGCCAGAGTCCATCAGGTGCCGGACTTTTCCAGCAAGATCCGGCACTGGGCTCCGGATTCGGTGCACACTTTTGCGGGGGGTGCTGCTGGGCTCGGGGGCATCGAACACCGCAGGTTCGGGGACACCGCGGCAGCGGCGGTGGTCTCAGGTGCCAGTGGCTTTCCGCAGATGCTCGCGATATGCGGCTGCGAAGGCTTCGACGAACGTGTGAGGAAGATGATCGGCCGGCATCTCGATCAGATTGCGATAGAACGTAGTGAAGAGCTCCCAGTATTGGGCCTTGTCGGCGGACTTCGCCTTTCCGCGGCGGGCCGCGCGTTCGAAGCGGGCCTCGAGTTCAGCCGGATCCAGCCGGTCGAGAAATTCCACGAACGCGGCGCGCATCGCCCGCTCGAAGGCAGTCTCGTGAGTCTTCGCCTGTGCAACCGCCTCCCGCAGCCAGCCCACCGCATCCAGGCGGCGACTCTCGTGCTGCAGGAACAGGTCGATGATCACATCATCGACGGTGGCGCGCTCCAGCGAGGGGCGGGGATCTTCGGGGTCAGTGGTCAGTTCGATCCGGTAGCGGTTGAGGCTGTCCTTGCGAGTGCGGTCGAGTTCCTTGAAGGCCACGAGGGCCTCCCGGAACAACTGCCCGGCAAGGTGCAGCATGCGGGTCTGCGCATCCGCCGGCAGCTTTTCCGACTCGATGCCTGCGCCACGACAAAACGCCTGCAGGCCGCTGTGGACGTCAAAAAGGGCAGGGGAACTCGTACCGTTCCTTGGGTCGCGGCCCGCCGCGCGCGCGAGCCTGGCGATGCGGCGATCGATTTCCTCTTCCTCGGCTGTTGGCGCGCGTGCTGCCAGCGCACTCGGTGTCAGCGGACGTGGCGCCTGCGCAATCGCCTGTCCATAGGCATTCACGGGTTGCAGAGCCTCTCCGGAGGACGAGGTACTCGTGTCCGTCGCGGCGCTGGGGTCCGGTACAAGCAAGTCGTCGAGATTGAGCATCGCGCCGATGTCGGTCTGCGCCGTTGCCCGGCCCAGAGTGCGCAGGGCATGGATGCTGGTCGGAACCTGTCCGGAACCGGTGTCCACCGTGGGCACGGCAACCTGTTCGGTGGTCGCATCGATCGCGGCCACGATCTGATAGTCGCCCATCCTGACGATGTCGCCATTTCTCAACAGGTGACCGTCGGAGCCGGACTTGGCCAGTGGCCGCTCATCGTCGTTGACGAACACGCCGTTGGTGCTGACGTCCTCGAGGTAGTAGTGCCCGTCGCGAAACTGGATGCGCGCATGGTGCGCCGAGACGTAACGCATCGGGTCCGGCAGGACCCAGTCGTTGTCCGCCGAACGGCCGATCGTGCCGCCTTCCATGCTGAATACCACGCTGCTGCGGTCCCCGAGCAAGCGGCGATGATCACTGACGATGCGCAATCGAAGCGTCATGGTTCCCGGACCGGATCCGCGGTCGATGTGTATCGGAGTTTGCCGCGCGCGCACGACCACTTCCCCGGCGCGCGCGGACATATAATGCCACCCTCAAATTAGCAGCGAGCCGTGTCCCCGCCCATGGCAATCAGTCACATTTTCCGCATTATGTTCGTGAATCAGGGCAAGGTTTACGAGATCTACGCCCGGCGCGTCAGCCATGGGGAGCTGTTCGGCTTCATCGAGGTCGAGGAGCTGGTGTTCGGCGCGCGCGCCACGGTGCTGGTGGATCCGGCCGAGGAGCGCATCAAGGGTGAGTTCGAGGGCGTGAAGCGCACCTATCTGCCGCTGCACTCCATCCTGCGGATCGACGAAGTGAAGAAGCAGGGGGTGAGCAAGATCACCGCCCTGGAGGGCGGTGCGACGAACGTCGCGCAATTCCCGATGCCGATGTACTCGACACCCCCGACGGACAAGAAGTAGCGGATCACGGCGAGCATGCTGCAACTTCCCGGAGCTCCCGCACTATCGGCGTTCCGTATCGCCAAGCTTCTCGAACGGCTGGCCGCGCTCGAGCCGGCCGTCAAGGGTCTGGACGCGCGCTTCGTGCATTTCGCCGACCTCGACCGCGAGCTGACCGGGGCCGAACTCGGCATTCTCGAGAAGCTGCTGACTTACGGTCCGCGCATCGAACCAGCCACCGGCGAACTCGCTGGCGAGCGGCTGTTGGTGGTGCCACGTGCCGGCACCATATCGCCGTGGTCCAGCAAGGCCACGGATATCGCTCATGTGTGCGGCCTGACGGCGGTGCGCCGTATCGAGCGCGGCATCGAATATCGATTGTTGGATTCACGGCCGTTGGGTCCCGAGGGCCTGGCATCGCTCGCGCACGTCCTTTTCGATCGCATGACGGAGATGGTGCTGTTCGATCCGCAGCACGCGCAGCGACTGTTCGGACACGAGGCGCCGCGGCCGCTGGTCCACGTCGAGCTGGGTGCCGGCGACGAAGCAGCGGGTCGCGCGGCCCTCGAACGTGCCAACGGCGAGCTCGGCCTGGCGCTGTCATCCGATGAGATCGACTATCTGCTGACGAGCTTCCGCCGGCTCGGCCGCGCGCCGACCGACGTCGAGCTGATGATGTTCGCGCAGGCCAACTCTGAGCACTGCCGCCACAAGATCTTCAATGCGGACTGGATCATCGACGGGCAACAGCGCACCGAATCGCTGTTCGCCATGATCCGTTACACGCACGCCCGCAACCCCGCCGGAGTGCTGTCCGCCTACCGTGACAATGCGGCTGTCATCGAGGGTACTGCCGGCACGCGCTACTTTGCTGATCCGCGCACCGGCATCTACACCGGTGCTGCCGAGCCGATCGACATCCTGATGAAGGTGGAGACACACAACCACCCGACGGCGATCTCGCCCTATCCCGGCGCGGCCACCGGCTCCGGTGGCGAGATCCGTGATGAAGGAGCGACGGGCCGCGGCGCGAAGCCGAAGGCGGGCCTGACCGGGTTTTCGGTCTCGCACCTGCGCATTCCCGGACACGAGCAGCCATGGGAACGTGACTTCGGCAAACCGGATCGGGTGGCCTCGGCGCTCGAGATCATGCTCGACGGTCCGATCGGCGCCGCCTCCTTCAACAATGAATTCGGCCGGCCAGCCATCTGCGGCTACTTCCGCACCTTCGAGCAACAGGTGCAGGGCGATGCGCCCGGGCGCATCCGCGGCTATCACAAGCCCATCATGATCGCCGGCGGCCTTGGCAACATCCGCCGCCCGCACGTCGAGAAGGGCGAGGTCCCCACGCAAGCGAAGCTCGTGATCCTGGGTGGACCGGCCATGCTGATCGGTCTGGGGGGAGGCGCCGCATCCTCCGTGGGCAGCGGTGCCTCGAGCGCCGATCTGGACTTCGCGTCGGTCCAGCGCGGCAACGCCGAGATCCAGCGCCGAGCGCAGGAAGTGATCGACGCCTGCTGGGCGCTGGGAAGTGATAATCCCATCGCGTTGATCCACGACGTGGGCGCCGGCGGCTTGTCGAATGCCGTGCCCGAGGCGGTCGCCCACAGCAAGCGCGGTGCGCAGATCGACCTTCGCGCCATCCAGAGCGCCGAGCCGGGCATGTCACCCATGGAACTGTGGTGCAACGAGGCGCAGGAGCGATACGTCCTGGCCGTGGAGGCTGCCTCGCTGGACACTTTCGCCAAGCTCGCCGCGCGAGAGCGTTGCCCCTTCGCCGTGATCGGCGAGATCGACAATACCGGCCAACTCGTCGTGCACGATCCGCTGTTCAACGATGATCCGGTCGACATGCCGATCGATGTGCTGCTGGGCAAGCCCCCACGCATGACGCGCGTCGTCAAGAGCATCGCGCCGCCCCGCCATGCCTTCGATTATTCCGCCATCGATGTGCGCGAGGCGGCCTATCGCGTGCTGCGATTCCCCGCGGTCGCCGACAAGACCTTCCTGATCACGATCGGGGATCGCACCGTGGGCGGCTTCATCAGCCGTGACCAGCTGGTGGGCCGCTGGCAGGTGCCGGTCAGCGATGTGGCGGTCACCGTTGCCGATCACGTGGGTCGGGCGGGCGAGGCCATGGCGATGGGCGAGAGATCACCGGTGGCCGTGCTGAACGGGCCCGCCTCGGGCCGGCTGGCGGTTGCCGAGGCGATCACCAACATCCTGGCCGCGGATGTGACTTCACTGTCGCAGGTACGCCTCTCCGCGAACTGGATGGCCGCCTGCGGTGAGCCCGGAGAGGACGCAGCGCTCTACGAGACGGTGCAGGCGGTTGGCAAGGAGCTTTGTCCGGCCCTGGGAATCGCCATTCCGGTGGGCAAGGACTCGCTGTCGATGCGTACCCGCTGGCAGGAGGGTGACACCGAGAAGAGCGTGGTCGCTCCCGTCTCCCTGATCATCTCGGCGTTCGCTCCGGTGGGAGACGTGCGCCGCACGCTGACACCGGCATTGCAGATGGATGGGCGCGAGAGCTCGCTGTGGCTCATCGATCTGAGCGCCGGGCGCAATCGCCTGGGCGGGTCGGCTCTCGCACAGACGTATGGCGTGCTGGGACGCCATTGCGCCGATCTGGACGATCCCGCGCGGCTGGTGAATTTCGCGGCTGCGATGGCCGAGCTGCGTGCCGCCGGCATCGTTTGCGCCTATCACGACCGGTCGGACGGCGGACTGTTCGCCACGCTGGTGGAAATGGCCTTTGCCGGGCACTGCGGTCTCGACATCGCCCTGCCGGTGGAGCGGGGATCCGCCATACCCCAGCTGTTCGCCGAGGAGCCGGGCGTGGTGCTGCAGGTACTCGCCGAGGATGAGCCCCGGTTGAACGAGATCCTGACACGGCACGGACTGGGCAGGAGCGCCGTCAACCTCGGCGCGCCGACGCGCGAGTTGCGCGTGCAGATGAGAGTCGGTGACACGCTTCTGGATGAGCCCTGGACAGAGTTGCGGCGCGCCTGGTCCGAGACCTCCTGGCTCATGCGCCGCATGCGCGACGATCCGCAGAGCGCGGACGAAGAGTTCGCCGCCCACACGGATGCGACCGATCCGGGATTGTCGGTGGCTCTCACCTTCAACCCCGAGAATGATATCGCCGCGCCCTATGTGGCACGGGGTGTGCGTCCTGCGGTGGCCATCCTGCGGGAGCAGGGCGTCAACAGCCAGGTCGAGACCGCTGCCGTGTTCGAGCGGTCAGGATTCGTTGCGCACGACGTGCACATGACCGATCTGCTCTCCGGGCGGGTGTCGCTGCGCGACTTCAAGGGAGTCGTGGCTTGCGGCGGCTTTTCGTACGGTGATGTCCTGGGCGCCGGCGAAGGCTGGGCCAAGTCAATCCTGTTCCACGAACGCGTGCGGGAGGAGTTCCACGCGTTCTTCGCGCGCCCGGATACTTTCTCGCTTGGCATCTGCAATGGCTGCCAGATGTTCGCCGCGCTGAAGAGCATCATTCCGGGCACCACGCATTGGCCGCGCTTCGTCCGCAACCGCAGCGAGCAGTACGAATCCCGCTTCGCGATGGTGGAAGTGCTGCGCTCGCCCTCGGTGCTGCTGGCGGACATGAGCGGCTCGTTCCTGCCGATCGCCGTCGCACACGGGGAAGGTCGGGCTGAGTTCGCCACGGCTGCGGCCGCGAAAGCCTGCGCCTCGAGCGGGCTGGTCGGATTCCGGTTCGTCCGCAACGACCGCGGCGTGGCATCGACCTATCCGTTCAATCCGAACGGCTCACCCTACGGCATCGCGGCTCTGACCAACACCGATGGGCGCGTGACGATCACGATGCCCCATCCGGAGCGATCATTCCGCTACGTCCAGAATTCCTGGCACCCGCGCAATGCCGGCGAGTACAGCGGCTGGATGCGGCTGTTCCGCAACGCCCGCAGGTTCGTCGGGTAATTCATCTGGCCGGCTGCACGGCCGCGGACGTCTACGCCAACAGATCCAGGTGCAGGTTCTTGCCGGGCGACCAGTTGGCCAGCATCTGCGCCAGGTGCACCATGTCGGGCCCCGGGATCTGCTGGACCACCGCGCCCGTCTGGGAGTTGCGGATCGTGGCGATCGTCAGTCCCGTGATGGCATCCACGCTGTAATCGAGCACACGGCTGTACGTGGCCAGATTGGCGTTGGCGCGATTGACCGCCGCCTGAACATCCTGCGAGGAAGCCTGACGGACCGGCTGTTCATGGGTCGCAGGTGTGACAGCGGTAGAAGATGGCGAAGCCGTTGATTTCACGGACGCGGAAACGGATGGCGCAACTGCACGCGCGCCGCGGGAGGGCGCTGTCTGCCGAGCCACCGGAGTGACGGCGTCATGGACGGTGTTGAAATCAGTGCTGACTGCCGAGAGTCGACCTGCACCATCGATCTCCTCTTCAATCATGCCTTGCTCCTCCGTCTAAAACGGTGTGCTGCGGTTCAGCCTCTGCCGCCGGCCGCGACACCGGAGGCCGGCTGATTGCCGGGGACCGGTGCAGGAGCTCCCTTCCAGGTCGCGGTGCCCGCCGCAGCGGCCTTGCGAACCTCCGGGCCAATGGCCACCCAGGCGCTGCGGACTTCCTCCAGCAGCCGGGTGACCTCGAGCAGCGGCCCTGTGTCGCTGCCGGCGTTGGCCAGCATGATCCGCCGGATCATGTACTCGTACAGGTCGCTGAGATTCAGGGCGATGGTGCCACCCTCCTTCAGGTTCAGGCTGCCCCGCAGCTCCGCGATGATGTTCACGCAGCTGTGCAGCAGACCGGCCTGGCGAGCCTTCTCGCCGCGCTCAATACATCCACGGGCGGCGGCGACTCGTTCCAGCACGGCATCCATGAGCATCTGCACCATGGCATGCGGGTCGGCATCGGCGACGCCACCGTGGACGGATACGGTCTGATAGGCCGCGAGTCTTGGGTTTCTCGCGTAGGGGGTCACGGCAGCCGGCTCCAGCAATCTCTCGATAGTCTCCTTATCGGCCCGACCCGGCGGGACTTGAATCGGCTGGAGCCACTTTGTCCGGCCCCAGATGCGGGCTGGCCCCTGTCGCGCTACTGCTTCTGCTGCACCTGCGGCAGCGCAGCAAACTGCTGGGTCAGATAGGCGGACGTGCTCTGCAGCGAGGACAGAAGCGTATTCAACGTCGCGTACTGCTGCGTCATCGAGGCCGTGAGGGCGGCCATCTGCTTGTTGAGCTCGTTCGTCTGGTCGGTCAGCGCGTTTTCCTGCGAGACCAGTGTCTTGCTGCGCGAGTCGATCGAACCGCCCGAAGCCAGGTCGGTCGTCAGCTGCGAATTCAGGTTGGTCGCGATGCCGTGGGTGCCGCTGAACAGCGAGCTCACCGCGCCAGGCGCGGCACTCAGGGCCGTCTGCAGCGTCGTGCTGTTGAGGCTCAGCGTCCCGTCGCTCCTGGTCGTGATGCCGATGCTGGCCAGGGAGTTGTAGGTGGACGTGCCGTTATTGACGATGCTGTACAGCGCCGAACGGATCTGGTTCCGGATGCCCGTCAGCAGCGCATCGCCGAGCATGGGGCCGGCCGTGTTGGTCGTCGAGTCGTAGCTGCTGAGCTGCTGGATCGAGCCCACCAGCGTGTTGTAGGCCGAGACGAAGTTGCCGATGTTCGTCTCGATGGTGGACGTGTCCTGCGCCACTTTCAGGGTGGCGAAGCTGCCGGCGCCAGTGCCCGCGGCTGTCGTGCCCGTCAGATTGAGGGTCACGCCGCTCAGCGCATTGCTGACGGTGTTGCTCGGGCTGGTGTAAGCGATGCCCGAGATGCTGAACTTAGCATCCTGAGCGGCGGAATTCTGCGTGTAGTTGGCCGTGTTGCCCGTGGCGTAAGTGACGCCAGCGAGGCCGGTTCCGGCATCCGTCTCGGACACCTGGATTGAATTGGACGCACCGGTGAGCGTGGACGACAGCACCAGGTGGTCGCCGTCCGTGCCGGACAGCACCGTAGCGGTCACTCCCGGATTGCCGGCCGCCGAATTGATGGCCGCGGCCAGTCCCGAAAGCGTGTCGTTGGTGCTGTTCACCGTGACCGAGAAATTCGCGGCACCGAGTGAGATCTTCAGTGTTCCGGTGCCGAACGGGGCGGTGCCGTCGTTCGGAAACGCCTTGGAAACGAGCTGCTGCGCCTGGGCAAGCTGACTTACCGAGACGCTGTATGTCCCGGCGACGGCATCCGTGCTCGCCGTGGCCGTGAAGATCGATGAATCGCTCGTGTTGGCGGTTTCAGCGTTGAAGGCGCTGGGCGTGTCGAGCGCCGCGAGCGCGGTCTGGAAAGTCGAAAGGGCGCCCTTGAGCGTGCCAAGAGCCGTGATCTGCGTGGTCACAGCCTGGGTTTTGGACGCGATGACCGAGTCCTGTGGTGCGCGCGTGGCGGCGACGAGCTGCGAGACAAGTGAGTTGACGTCGATGACCGAGCCGCCGGCGGCTGCGGCGCTGCTGCTGCTGGCGATGGAAACCGGGGACGTCGTGCTGTTGACCGTGCTCATTCCCAATTAACTCCGTGCCAACGGGGCACTTGCCTGAAAATCCGTCCGGCGCCGGAAAAACCGCAGGGCGGGCGCCTTGCGGCGCCCGCCCCTTGGTATCACGAGTAGTCTGGTCAACCCGTGGGTCATCTCTCTCTTACGGCAGCTTCTGCAGAAGCGTCAGAATGTTCTGCGGGATCGTGTTGGCCTGGGCCACCATCGCCGTGCTGGCCTGCTGCAGGATCTGGGCCTTGGACAGCTGCGACGTGGCCGCCGCGTAGTCCGTGTCCTGAATCTGGCTGCGAGCGCTGGTCAGGTTGGTCGAGTTCGTGGTCAGACCGGTGATGGCCGCCTGGAAGCGGTTCTGATACGCACCCAGCTGGGCGCTGGACGTCGCCAGCTGCTGCAGGGCCGCGTCGATCGAGATCAGCACCAGGTTGGCATTGTCCACCGAGGACACGTCCAGACCGCTGAGGGCCTGAGCCGTCGAGCTGGTGGAGGTCGTGCCGGCCGAAGTGTACGTGCCGACCGTATCCGAGCTGTCGACACCCAGGTCGGTCAGCGCGGCGGTCTGCTGACCGGAGGTCAGCGTGACAGCGTTGCCGGCCGCGTCCGTGGCGCTGGCGACGGCGAAGTTCACGAGGTGGCCGGTGCCGGAGGTGGCGGTGCCGCTGATCGTGATGCCCGTGCCGGCCGAGTTCACCGTGGCAACGAGACCGCCAGCCGAGCTGATGGCCTGGTTGATCGCCGCGGCGACGCTCTTCAGGTCGGTGCTGGCCGTGCCCGTCAGCGAAATGGCGCTGGTGGTGTAGGCCGTACCGTCAACAGTGGCGGTCAGCGTGATGCTGGCGCCGGCGACAGCCGTGCCCAGATCCGTCGCACCGGCGAGGTTCGTGGCGTTGTACACACCCGAGACAGCCGTACCGGCGGGGGCGGTCAGAGTTGCGCCCGAGGCGGTCTTGACCGTCGCACTGGCAGTGCTCAGCACGCCCGAGTAGTAGTTGCCGATCGCGCTGGACTTCGCGCTGCCGATCGAGGCGACCGTGATGGTCTGACCCGCGTTCGCACCCACCTGGAAGCTGGCACCCTGGAAGGAGCCGTCCAGCAGGTTCACGCCGTTGAACTGAGTCTGCGTGGCCACGCTGTCGATGTCGGACTTGAGCTGCTGGAACTGCGCGTTCAGGTCGGCACGGTCCGTGGCGCTGTTCGTCGCGTTCAGCGACTGCACCGCGAGGTCGCGCATCGTCTGCAGGTCGTTCACGACTTCCTGCAAGGCGCCCGAGGCGGTCTGCGCGAGCGACACGCCGTCGTTCGCGTTACGCGAGGCCTGGTTGATACCGTTGATCTGCGAAGTCATGCTCTGAGTGATGGCGTACCCGGCGGCGTCGTCCGCGGCCGTGTTGATGCGCATGCCCGAAGACAACTGCTGCAGGGCCATAGCCAGCTGACTGCCCGACGCCGTGAGGCTGTTCTGCGCGATCAGCGAGCTGAGGTTTGTGTTTAGGACCAGTGACATTGTCTGAGACTCCTGATGTTTAGCTAGGCTCCGGACACCAGTCCGTCGCGCTGTCGGCCCACGGCCGCTGTCTGCTCACCGGAGGTTATCGGTGCCGGCGGGGGGAACTTGAACCTCCCGGGCCCGCGGCGGCGGAACTGCAGGGCTCGTCACAATTGCTGCACCAGACATAATGCGGGCGGAAAACGCGTCCAAATCCGTGAAATCACTGCAAGTAGTTGAATAGCGACAGTCTCGCGATCGACGCGTAGGACTGCTGGGCGGCCTGCAGGCTCAGCTCCTCGGTATTGAGCTGGGTGATGGCCGCCGCGTAGTCCACATCCGAGAGCTGCGAGATGTTCGTCTGCAGTGTGGTCTGGGTGGTCTGCGCGGCCGACTGCGAAGATGTGATCGAGTTCAAACGTGCCCCGACGGAGGCGGACACGTTGCTCATGTTGGTAATGGCGCTGTCCATCTGCTGCAACGCGCCACCGATCTGCGAAGCGATCTGGGCGTTGTTCAGGGTCGTGGAGCTCAACGTCGTGATGAGGCTCTGGATGGTGCTGAAGGCGCTTGCCTTGCCGGCCGGGGCCACCGTGAAAGTGTCATTGGCTGCCGGGGTCCCCGTGATGGGCACCTGGATGCCATTGAAAGAGATGGCGTCGCCGTCCGTGAATGTGCCGGACGTCACAGTCGTGCCGGCGCTGTTGGTCACCGTGTACTGGGACGGGGTAGTGAACGTGATCGTATAGGTGTCAGGCACCCAGAGCGCCGGGCTCGAAACCGTTCCCACGCCGATCGAGCCCGTACCGGTGTTCGTCAGGGTGCCCGAAGTCGTGAACGTACCGTTGCCCGCCGGGATGTTCATGAACACGGAAGCGCCCGTGTCCCCGGCCGAAACGCGCTGGTTGGGCGCGATCTGGATCTGGCTGACCTGGCTCGAACCCAGGTAGCTCACCGAGCCGCCGTTCTGCGTGAAGGGGATCGTGCCGCTGGCGAAGCCGGCGAAGATGTAGTTGCCGTTGCTGTCGGTGCGGTTGCCGATGGCGACGAGATCCTGCAGCTGCTGTTGCAGCTGCGCGGCGATGTCCTGGCGCTGCGAGGCGGACAGGGCCGGGTTGTTGGCCTGAACCGCCAGATCCCGCGCGCTCTGCAGCGTGTTGGTGGCATCCGACATCGCCTGCTCCTCG
Organism: Steroidobacteraceae bacterium; assembly: GCA_035542375.1. Lineage (GTDB taxonomy): Bacteria > Pseudomonadota > Gammaproteobacteria > Steroidobacterales > Steroidobacteraceae > 13-2-20CM-66-19. The sequence continues at coordinate 34,427 of DATKLO010000231.1, forward strand.
AGCTGCAGGTTGGAAGTGGCGGTGTTGCCGTTGGTCACGTACTGCTGCGAGGCGGACAGCTGCACGTTGAGCTGGTTGACCTGCGCCATGGCGGCCGGATCGTCCGCTGCGTTCTGGATCCGCTTGCCCGTGGCGAGCTGATTCTGCGTGGTCGCCAGGTCGGACTGCAGCGTCTGCATCTGCTCGAGTGCATTCTGCTGGAAGGTGACTGTGGAGATTCGCATGATCAGCCGTTCGTGATGGCGGAGAGTAGCGAGTTGAACATCGTGGAGGAGGTCTGGATGAGCTGGGCGCAGGCCTGGTACGCCTGCTGGTACTGCACCATCTTGGCCGCTTCCTCGTCGAGGTTGACGCCGGAAAGATTGCTGCGCGTCTGGGTCGCGGACTGGTTCACGGCCTTCTGGGCCGAGGCGTTCGCCTGTGCCTGCTGCGTCATGACTCCAACCTGGCTGACCAGGTTGTTGGCGACGCCGGTGAGCGAGGTCGTGCCGCCGTTCATGATCGAGGCGCCGAGCGCGTCGATCATCGCAAATGCGTTGCTGTTGTCGCCGGAATTGGAAGAACTGGCCGCGCCGACCGCGAAGGTGTCGCCGCTTGCCGGGGCTCCGGTGAGCGTGACCTGGCCGCCGTTGAAGGCGATCGGCGTCCCGCTCGTGTAAGTGCCAGTCGAAATCACCGTATTGGTGCTGTCGGTGACCTGATACTGCGTCGGCGTCGTGAAGGTAATCGTGTAATTGCCCGGCACCCACGTCGTGGAGTTGGTGACGGAGCTGGAGGACACGGCGCCCGAGCCGGTATTCGTCCCGCCTGGCGTGGCCTGTATGGAAGAGGCCGCCGCGATCTGCGCCGGGCTGGTCAACAGGACCGACAGTCCGGCGGTCGCGCCGGCCGTGGGCTGCAGCAGGAAGCCGTCGCCGTTGTTCGCGGTCCCATTGACGACGATGGACATGCCCGCCGCCTGGAAGGGGCTGGCAGCAGTGCCCGCGCCGGTCATCGCGACAGTCTGTCCGGTGGTCCGGTCCGTGAGCTGCCAGGTACCCGCGTTCATGCGGAGCTGGTAGTCATCCGTGGTCAATGCGCCGAGACTGGTGCGGGTAACGGCGACGGTCGTGGCGCTCGAATTCGTGGAAGCGGGCGTGCTCACGACGCCGCCCACGGAGAACATGGGCTGCCCGGTGGCGCCGGTGAGATCCATGCCAGCCTGCTGGGCCTGATTCACGATGGTCGCCAGACCCACGCTGAACTGCCCCAGGGCATTCTCGGTGGGCTGCAGTACCTGACTGCGCACGTTCAGCAGCCCACCCAGCGAGCCGCCCGTGATCTCGGGAGTCACATCGGCGGTATTGCCGCCGCTGATGATGCCGATGTCGTGCTGCGTGGCGTTGTAGGGATCGGCGTACGCCGTCAGCGACTGCGAAGTGCTGCCGATTACGAGCGGCTGCCCGCTGCCGATGTAGACGTTCATCGAGCCGTCGGCCTGCGTGGCCGTATTCACGCTCACATACTGACTGAGCTGGTCGATCAGGTTGTCGCGCTGATCCATCAGGGTGTTGGGGGTCTGGCCGGTGCTGGCCAGTCCCGCGGCGATCTGGCCGTTCAGCTGCGCGATGCCGCTGGACAGCGTGTTGATCTGACTCACCGCGCTGGCGATCTGCGACTCGATGTTGGAGCCGAAGGTGTTCAGCTGGGAGTTGTAGTTCTGCAGCTGCTGCGTCAGCGACTGGGCCTGGCTCAGCAGTACCTGGCGCTGCGCGGTGGAGGCCGGCGAGTTCGCGACGGTCTGCAGCGCGTTGACGAAGCTCTGCAGGCTCGCCGTCAGACCGGTGCTCGAGCTGCTCAGCATGTTGTCGATCGAGGCGGCCTGCGTGGAGAACGTGTTGAAGCTCGAATAGCTGCTCTGCGAGGAGCGCACCTGGCCGGCGAGCAGCTCGTCGTAGGCGCGAGTGATGCTCTGGACCTGGACGCCGCTGCCCACCCATCCGATCGAGGTCGCCTGGCCCGGCTGCGGCGTGAACTGCGCGTTCTCGACGCTGTAGCCCGGAGTGGCCGCGTTCGAGACGTTATTGCTCGTTACGTCCAGGGCGCGCTGGAAGGCGAGGAGGCCGGAAATGCTTGTTGAAAGAATGTCAGCCATCCGTCACAGCCTTTAGAGCACCCCGGTGTTGATGGATATCGGCGCGGCGCTGGCCAACTTGAGGTCGGTCACGTTCTGCGCAGTGGCTGCCACGGCCGGTACGCCGCGCGCTATCGCGTTGATTTTGCGGGCATAATCCGGGTCTGTGGCATATCCGCCGCGCTGCAACGCGGCGGCGAAAGCCTGCACATCGCCGCCCGTGTTCAGGGCCCCGGCGTAGCGCGGATTGTTGCGGAGCAGCGCGACATAATCCTTGAAGCTCTGCGCCGCGTTACCGTAGGCCCGGAACCGAGAGGAGACGTCCGTCGCCGTGCCATCCTGGTATTCCCGGGTGGCCGAGGTGACGGTGGCTCCACCCCAATCCGCCGAGGCCTTGATGCCGAACAGGTTGTTGCTCGAGCGCCCGCTCGCGTCCTGTGGCAGGTTGCGTCCCCAGTTGGTCTCCAGGGCCGCCTGGGCGATGAGACTGCGCGGATCCACGCCGAGCTGCCGCCCCGCCTCCTGGGCGTGCGGCCAGAGTTCCTGCACGAAGCCCGACTGAACGGCCGGTGTTGCGGCCGAAGAGCTTGAAGCTCCGCCGCTCGTGGCGCCTGAAGCGCTGACCGTGGACGTCACCCGTTGCGCCGCCGAGTAGGCCGCGACGCCGGCGGCACCCGCCGACTGGCTTATGGTGCCAACGCCTGAAGGGGTACCTTCCGCCGCACCCGACCCATGACCGGCTGCGGCGGCAGCGGCGCCGCTGACACCCATCTTCTGCAACTGGCGGATCAGCATGTCGGCCAGTCCCAGTCCGCGCCCCCTGGAGAGCTGCACGGAGAGTTGGTCGTCCGCCATGGACTGATACATCTGCTGTTGGTCACTGCCGAACATCGGGTCGGGACCCGTGGCCTCGCGCATGCTCTTGAGCATCATGCGTGTGAACAGACTCTCGAACTGCTCGGCGACCTTGCGGATCGCAGCCGGGTCGTGATTCGCCGCACCCCGCTTCAATGCGGTCAGACCCGCCAGGTCCGTATAGACCGGCGTGTCCGAGCCCGTGAGTACGGGCGGCGACAGGGTGGGCGAGGCCGTCATATGACTATGAGTTCGGCGCGCAGTGCGCCGGCCTGCTTGAGCGCTTCGAGAATGGCAACGAGGTCGCCCGGTGCCGCCCCCACCTGGTTCACGGCGCGCACGATCTCATCGAGGTTGACGCCAGCCTGGAAGACGAACATGCGCGCATCCGCCTGCTGCACGTCCACGCTGCTGCGGGGCGTGACAGTAGCGCTGGTTCCATTGGTGAACGAGTTGGGCTGGCTCACATCCGATCGTTCCGTGATGGTGACGGACAGTGAGCCATGAGCCACCGCGGCGGACATCACTCGCACATGCGAGCTGATGACCACGGTACCTGTACGGGAGTTCACGATGACACGCGCCGGGGCCTCGCCCGGATCCACTTCGAGAGCCTCCAGGCTCGCGATGTAGGAGATGCGCTGGTCGGCGTCGACCGGGGCGGCGACCCGGATCGATACGGCGTCGAGCGCATCGGCCGTGCCTTCACCCAGTGTCTTGTTGATGCCGGCGGCGACACGCGAGGCAGTCGTGAAGTCCGGCGTGTTGAGGTTCAGGATGACGTGCGGATCGCCCGAGAACCGGATCGGAACCTCCTTCTCCACCGTGGCGCCGTTGGGCACTCGGCCGCTGCTCGGGACGTTGAGGGAAATCCGTGAGCCGTCCTTGCCCTGGATGCCGAAGCCGCTGACGAGCACGCTGCCCTGGGCGAATGCATAGACCTGTCCATCGACACCGCGCAAGGGCGTCATCAACAGATCTCCGCCACGCAGGCTGGCCGCGTTCCCGATCGAAGCGACGGTGATGTCCACGGCCTGGCCGGTCTTGGCGAACGGCGGCAGTTCGGCGGTCACCGTCACCGCCGCCACGTTCTTGAGCTGCGGATTGGCGTTCGCGGGGATCGTGATGCCGAACTTGGCCAGCATGTTGGTGATGCTTTGGATGGTGAACGGCGCCTGTGTCGTCTGGTCGCCCGTACCGTCCAGGCCGACCACGAGGCCGTAACCCACGAGCTGGTTGCTACGAACGCCCGCGACGGTTGCAATGTCCTTGATGCGCTCGGCATGCGCCGGCGCGGCCGACGCCATGAGCACCGTCAGCAGCACCAGGGCGCCGCCGAAGCCATGCAGGCCGCGGATGGCGCCAGGCTTGCAGGTAGTGCGAATCGAGTCAGAGAAGAGCGACATCAGAACGGCGTCCAGGGTGAATTGAAGAATCGCGACAGCCAGCCCTGCGCATTGGCATCGGCCAGGGCGCCCTTGCCGCCGTAGGAGATCTTCGCGCTCGCCACTTTCAGGGAGGGGATCGAGTTGTCCGGCGCGAGGTCGATCGGGCGGATCACGCCGGTCAGGCGCACGTACTCGGATCCCTGGTTGATGCCGATCCACTTCTCGCCCTTGATGAACAGGTTGCCGTTGGGCAGCACCCGCACCACGGTGGCGGTGATGTAGCCCGTCAGGCTGTTGCTCTGGGCGCTGTCGCCTTCGCCGTCGAACTTGGTCGAGTCGTTGATCTTGTTGCTCAACACAGGCGTGCCGTGGATGGTCGCGGCTGCGCCCAGCAGTGTCATGCCGGGCAGTTCATCGGTCGTATTCTTGGTGGTGGTGGTCGTGGCGCTCTTCTTCGCCGCGGTCTGCTCGTTGAGCACGATCGTGACGATGTCGCCGATGTGGTGGGCGATCGGGTTTTCGAACAGTGCGACATCGCGGCCGACCTGGTAGATCGCACCGTTCGTGGCGGGTGTCGCGGGCTCCTGCGCCCAGCTCAGCCCGTCGTCGTCCTTGGGCGGCCTGGCCGTGCGGCAACCCGCCAGGGCGGCGAGTGCCAGGGCAGCGCACATCAATATGAAAATCCTGCGCATCGGGTTTCTCTTACATGTTCTCGGCTGCGTACTGCAGCATCTGGTCGGTGGTCTGCACGGCCTTCGAGTTCATCTCGTAGGCGCGTTGCGTCTCGATCATGTTGACCATTTCCTCGACCACGTTGACGTTTGAGCTCTCAACCGACCCCTGCACCAGCGTGCCCATGCCGGTCAGTCCGGGGTTGCCGGTGGTGGGTGAGCCGCTCGAGGCGGACTCGACCGCGAGATTGCCGCCCACGGTCTGCAGACCGGGCGGATTGATGAAGTCAGCGAGCTGGATGGTGCCGACCTGCGTCGGCGCCGCCTGTCCGGCCACCTGCACGCTCACGACGCCATCCGTGCCGATCGTGATGCTCTGCGCTCCCGTCGGGATGGTGATCGCCGGTTGCAGCGCGTAGCCGCTGGAGTTGACGACCTGACCCTGCGCGTTGACCTGGAAACTGCCGTCGCGCGTATAGGCGAGCGTCCCGTCAGGCTGCAGCACCTGGAAGAAGCCGCGACCCTGGATGGCGAGGTCGAGCGAGTTGCCGGTGTTGTCGAGGCTGCCCTGTGAGTACTGGCGCTCGGTGGACACGACCCGCACGCCGGTACCGAGCTGCAGGCCGGTCGGCGACAGGGTCGTCTGCGACGTGGAGGCGCCGACCTGCGAGACGTTCTGATACAGCAGGTCGTCGAAGACGGCGCGGCTGCGCTTGAAACCGTTGGTGGCGACGTTGGCCAGGTTGTTGGCCGTGACCGTCATCTGCGTCTGCTGCGCATCGAGGCCGGTTTTGGCTGCCCAGAGTGCTGGTTCCATGATTCGTTACCTGTCGTTGGGGTGGGGCGTCAGCCTGACTGGAGCAGCTTCGCTGAAGCCGCGCCGTCATCTTCGGCCGTGTGCAGCGCCTTGACCTGCAGGTCGAAGCGTCGCGCCAGTTCGATCATGTTGACCATGCAGCTGGCCAGATCGACGTTGCTGGATTCGAGCGTGCCCGAGGCGACCGTCGTGGCCGCGTCCGCCGGGGCGGGCTCGCCGTTGCTCGTTCGGAACAAGCCGTCCGCGCCGCGCCGGATGGAATCCAGCGGCGGGTTGACGAGCTTGATGCGCCCGACGTTGGAGACGGTCTGCGGTGACTGCCCCAGCGGCACGATCGAGATCGTGCCGTCGGCGGCGACCGAGATGGACGTGGACGGTGGCACGCTGATAGGCCCGCTGTCGCCCATCACCGGAAGGCCGGTGGCGGTCAGCAACTGGCCCGCGGGATCCACATGCAGGTCGCCTGCACGCGAATAGGCTTCCTTGCCGTCGGCGTCCTGCACCGCGAAGAACCCCTGTCCCTGGATGGCCACATCGAGAGGGTTCCCCGTGGTGGTCTGCGCGCCGATGGCGTGATCCCAGCCGACCGTGGAGTTGGTGGCATACACGCGCGAGGAGTATCCCGGACCCGTAACGGCGCGGCTCTGGAATGCGCTCAGGTCGGCCTTGAAGCCCGTCGTGCCCGCGTTCGCCAGGTTGTGCGTGTTGGCGGCCTGGGCGCGCAGGGTTTCCTTCGCGCCCGACATCGCCACGTAGAGAAGTTTGTCCATGACCCGGGGTACCCGTTACCGGCGCGTTACGACCGGATGTTGATCACGGTCTGCGTGATCTGGTTGTCGGTCTGGATCATCTGCGCATTCGCCTGGAAGTTGCGCTGCGCCTTGATCATGTCCACCAGCGACGAGGTGGTGTCCACGTTCGATTCCTCCAGCGAGCCGGACTGGATCGTGCCGAAGCCGGAGTTGCCCGCGACACCCGCCACGGCGGCTCCCGAGGCGTTGGTGGCCGCCCAGCTGGCGTTGCCGAGCTGCTGCAGGCCCTGGTTGTTCGCAAAGTTGGCCAGCGCAATCTGTCCGAGGTTGACCGAACGGCCGTTGGTGAAGCGGGCCTGCACGACACCCGTGGTGTCGATGCTGATGCCGGTCAGACGGCCCGTCGTGAAGCCATCCTGCTGCACGGCGCTGACGCCGAAGTTGTCTCCGTACTGCGTCGTCGTGTTGAAGTTGAAGGTGAGGTTCATCGCGGCCGCGCCCGTCGCGGGCGTGTAGGCGGGGAACGTGATTTGTCCATTGGCTGGCGTCGTCAGCGCGCCCGTGTTCGAGTAGTCGAGGGCCTGGGGTGTACCGACTGCATTGCCGTCCACGTAGAGCTGCGTTGTCCACTGATTGGCGGCCGCGCCCTTGATGAAGTACAGCGTGCCCGTATGCGCCGCTCCGAGGGAGTCATACAGCGTCAGCGACGTGGTGTTCGTATAGCTGTTCGAGTCCGTCGGATCGAACACCGGGTCGGGCGGGGCGCTGGCGTTGGCCGGAAGGTTCGCGGTGATCGAGGCCGTCGAAGTCGCCTGCGGCGCGCTCTCGCTGGTCGTCAGGGACAGATTCGAGAGACCGCCGGTGTTGAAGCCACCCGTGGTCAGGGGCGGATAGACCTGCAGGTTCAGTCCCTGCGCGGTGACGACATTGCCAGCGGAGTCGAGCTGGAATTCGCCGTCGCGGGTGTAGGTCAGTGCGCCGTGGTTGCTCAGCGTGAAGAAGCCGTTGCCGCTGATGGCCAGGTCCAGATTGTTACCCGTTGTTTCGATGTTGCCCTGGGTGAACTGCTGGGCCACCGCGGAAACCGACGTGCCGTTGCCGACGGCCGTAGCGCTGACGCCTGCCTGGGTGGCGGCGTACAGGTCGGCGAACTCGGCGCGCGATCCCTTGAATCCGGTCGTCGCGACGTTGGCGAGGTTGTTCGCCGTGACCGAGAGGTCCTGGTTCGCGGCGTTGAGTCCAGTCAGGGCTATGTTGAATGACATCGAGCGATCTCCTTGAAATGGGTCCGGTCGGGAAGTGGCGTCAGAACACCGAGATGACGGAACTCAGCGGCACGACGCCACTGTCGGTGTCCAGGTCCACGGCCTGGGTACTGGGGTCGATCAGGACGCTCTGCACCTTGGTCACCACGTTGGGGCTGACCGCCTGGGTTGCGCCGTTGACGGTGGCATTCACCGCGATCGTGTACTGGCCGGCAGGCGCGGTGGCTCCCGTGCTGGTTTTGCCGTTCCAGGTGAAGGAAGTCAGCCCTGAGTCCGCCGGCTTCACGCTCAGCGTGGTCACGGGGTTGCCGCCGGAATCGGTGATCGAGACACTCAGCTTGGTGGTACCGGCCGGGGCCTGCACGGCGCCGCCGATGACGCCGCCGCTGGCGAGCGTCGCGGTGGCACCCGGCGCGAGCACCGAGTGACCCAGGAAGTTGGTGCCGCTCAGCAGCTGCGAGGCCTGCAGCGAGCTCTGCATGCTCATCATGCTCGAGACCTGGCTCATGCCCTCGAGCTGCGAGACGAACTGCGTCGGGTCGGTGGGCGAGAGGGGATTCTGGTCCTGCAGCTGCGCGGTGATGAGCTGCAGGAACTGCGCCTGGTTGATCTGCATGTTCAGCGGCACGCTGTTCGACGACTGGGTCGTCGTGTTGCTGATGCCGGTGATCGGATTGGTGGCCATGCGTTACCTCGGATGAAAGACTGTGCCCGCTCAGGAGCCGAGCTTCAGGGTGGCGAGCATCAGGTCCTTGGACGTGTTGAGCACCTCCACGTTGTCCTGATAGGCGCGTGAGGCGGAGATCATGTCGGTCATCTCTTCGATGACGTTCACATTGGGCGCGTAAACGTTGCCGTGCTCGTCGGCGAGTGGATTGCCGGGGTCGTAGCGTTCCGTCGCCGGCGCGTTGCTCTGCACGATGCCGGCGACGCGGACGGAGGTGCCACTGGCCCGGTCCATTGCGGAGGCCGCGGCGTTGCCCATAGTTTGATTGACGGCCGCCTGCACTGCCTGGAACACGGGATGCCGCGCCTTGTAGACGGTGGAGGGATCGCCGCTCACGCTGTCGGCGTTGGCCAGGTTGCTGGCGACGGTATTCAGTCGCACGGACTGGGCGCTGAGACCCGAGCCGACGATGTCGAAGATTTTGAAGGACGGCATGGTGACTCCGCAGGCGTGCTTATGAACCCGTGATCGCCGTCATCAGGTTCTTGAAGCGCGCCGAGAGGAACGTGAGCGTGGCCTGGTAGCGCACGGTGTTGTCCGCGAACGCCGCCTGTTCCTGCTGCGCGTCCACGGTGTTGCCATCGAGAGCCGGGGCGAGGGGCACGCGATACTTCAGACTCGCGCTGAGATTGCTCGAGGGGTCGGTGCTCAGATGGTGCGTGTCGGTGGTCGCCAGCTTGACGGGCGCGTCTGCGCCGCCGGCATTGGCGAGTGCCGCACGGAAATCGATGTCGCGCGCCTTATAGTTCGGCGTATCGACGTTCGCGAGATTGTCGGCCAGCACCTCCATGCGCTTGGACTGCACTTTGAGTGCGTCCGCGTGCACGCCGAGATAGGTGTCCAGACTGAGAGCCATGTGCGTAACCCGTCAAAAGAATGACCTGACGGATGAAGTGCAATACGCATGCCACTGGGCTTCAGGGCTCGCGGAAGCGGGTGTGGGGCTGGTGGAGCGTGAGAGGGATCACGCGAGCGGCAATGGATTGCCGCCCGAAACGGGGGCAAACCGCCGGCAGGCGCCGGGGGGGCGCGCCGCGCGATCGCGGCTTGAAGGATTATCGGCCGCGCCATGATGGACTTGAGGCGCCGGAATCCCGCCGCAGTCAGGCTGGCGCGGCGCTTGCAAGTCAGAGGGCATGATGAAAAGAGTGACGGACGATCGACGCATGCTCGCAGCCTGGTCGCTGTTCCGTATGTTGCAGCCGGCACATCGCGCATGGCTCGCGCTTCTCGCGGGTGCGGGGCTTCTCATCCTGGGACTTCCAGTGCCCGGACTTGCCACGACTGTGCAGGAAGCTGCCGAGGGCACGCAGTCCCTGCCGGGGATTCGAGCTGCTGCGGAGGCCTACGTCCGTTCGCTGATCCCTGCCACCGCGGGCGAAGCCACCATCAACGTCGGTGAACTCGACGGCCGCTTGCGGCTGGCTCACTGCCCCAAACCCCTTACAGCCTCGCTGACCGCCGGGACGTCGCTGCAGGCACGTTCCACGGTCGGTGTCAGTTGCACCGGACCCGTTCATTGGACCGTGTATCTCCCCGTTACGGTGGAGAGCAAAATCGAAGTGCTGGTATTGACGCGAGCGGTCAATCGCGACGATCACCTCGTTCCGTCGGACGTAGTGGTCGAGACGCGCAGAACTGCAGGGCCCGGCACGGCCTATCTCACGAAGTTGTCTGATCTGAGCGGGCGCACCGTGAAACGGCCGCTCGCAGCCGGTTCGGTGCTCTCAGTGGATATGTTCACGCCCGATCTGATCGTGCGGCGCGGGCAGCAAGTGACTCTTCTGTCTTCCGGCGGGGCCATCGAAGTGCGCGCCACGGGGCGCGCCATGGTTGACGGCGCCTCGGGGGCACGCATCCAGGTGCAAAACCTCAGCTCCATGCGAGTGGTCGAGGGTGTGGTGGAGAGCGCCGACCTCGTCAGGGTGGCGCGCTGATGCAGCACCTTGCCTACCCACTCTTGTGGGAGTTGTTCCGCCGCTCCTGTGCCGGCCGTGCCGTGGGCGCCCAGCCGAATACGATTGCGCGACTTGGGTCTCAGGCTCATCGCGACCGGGCGGCTATCCTCTGTCACGAAACCAGGAGGGCCGTCCGTGCCCGTCAATCTGAACGGAATTGATCTGAGCGGCGCCTCGATGGCGCCTTCGCGCAAGACCACCGCCACGCACGGTCCGGCAGCCAGCCAGAGCGATGCGGCTTCCCAGGAAGGGCAGGGCGAGGTCAGCATCACCAGCACCGCCGCTCTGATGGCGAACATCGAGCAGTCTCTCGGCGCCAAGCCGGCGTTCGATGAAGGCCGCGTGGCGGCGCTGCGTCAGGCCATCGCCGATGGGTCCTATCAGGTACAGCCCGGGCGGATCGCCGGGGCGCTGCTGCACACGGAGCAGGCCCTGTCGCCGCTGCCGCTGGCGGAGATCTGAAGAGCGTGGATCCCACACAGTGCCGTGAGAAGCTCGGGCGTCTGATGACTGATGAGACGGCCGCCCTGCGTGAGCTCGCCGGGATGCTCGACCAGGAATACGGTTTTCTCGAGAAGAACGACGTCGTCTCGCTCGAAGGGGCGATCCGGGAACGGCAACGCTGCGTGGCGCGGATCTATCGGATCGACGAGCAGCGGCGCGCGCTGTGCCAGGAGCGAGGCGTGTCGCTGGACCACCTCGGCCTGGAGGCGCTGCTGCGCTGGTGCGACCCGGGCAACACTTTGGCCGCGGGCTGGGCAGACTGCACGGCGGCCGCCACGGTCTGCCGGCAGCTCAACGACCGCAACGGCGCACTGGTAGCCGCGCGCCTGCAGCACGTGCAGGCCCGCCTGGGAACCCTGATCAGCACCCAGCGGGCATCGGTGACCTACGGACCCCGTGGCGTTTACGCTCCAGCTGCTTCTGGTCGAGTCCTGGCCACCGAGGCCTGAGCGGGGCCCCGGCCGGCCCGCCGGCCCCGGCCCCCGGCCCCCCGGCCTCCCCGGCCTCCCCGGCCTCCTGGGCCTCCCCGGCCTCCTGGGCCTCCCCGGCCTCCTGGGCCTCCCCGGCCTTCGGCGCCCCGCGCCCACCCGAGTGGGTCGGGACCGTGATGGACTTCACACTCTAAAGTTCCTGCTGCGGCGGCCGATAACCTGGCTGAGAGGAGCCCAGGAGTAGTCGGCGTGCCAAGTAAAATCAGCGGAATCGACAGCAGCCCGATTGGCTCGGTCGGCGCCGGGCGTGCCGTACAGCGGCCGCAGGACGCCACCACCGGTGCAGCTGCGTCCGGCAATTCTCCCGACGACGTCCAGATAACCGGTACCGCCCGCCAGCTGGCCGATCTGGAGCAGACTCTTCGGGACCTTCCGGCCGTGAACGAGACGCGCGTGGCGGAGATCCGCACGGCGCTCGAAAAGGGCACCTACACCATCCGTCCGCAGCATGTTGCTGAGCAGCTGATGTCGCTGGAAAAGGCGCTCAGACAGTACCCGTCGGACGACTCCGAATCCTCGAACCCCGGTAACGCGGGGAAGTAAGTCGTGGACACTGACGTGCGCAGCGGGTCCGTCGATCCGGACGTCTGCCGCGATGACCTTGCGAGGCTCCTAGCCGAGGAGACCGGCGCGTTGACCCAGCTCGAAGAGGTGCTCGAACGCGAGCACGAAGTTCTGGGCCAGAAGAACGTAGCGGCCATCGAGCGCACCGCAAGAACCCGCCAGCAGATGATCGGCACGCTAGCGCGCACCGAGGAACAGCGGCGCGCGCTGTGCTCGATGCACGGCTGCACTCCCGACTGGGTTGGGCTCGAGAAGATGTTGCAGTGGTGTGACCCACAGGGGTCGCTGCTGGCACGCCTGCGCGAATGCGCGCAGCGCGCGTCCCGTTGCCGTGACCTCAACGACCGAAATGGCGTGTTGGTTGCCGCGCGGTTGAAGCAGGTGCAAGGGCAACTTGCGGCCCTGACTGGCGCGTCTCAATCGGTGACCTACGGCCCCAGGGGCTCCTCGGCCACTCTGCGTCCCAAGCGCGAACTCGGCGCCGCCTGACATCGAATGGGCGGCCGCCTGGCGCCGACCCCGACGCCATCCTGACACCACCCTTGTAATGAATGTTCCGCGGCCCGGTTCGGTGCCGCGGCACAGGACTCTCAGCCGAGCGCCTCGCGCAGCGAGTTCGTGTCCTCGGCTGACTCGGCGATGAACGCCTCGCAGGCGGCCGCGTCGAGGCGGAGCTTCTGCAGCGGCTTGGCGCAGTGCACCTGGGCCTGCAGCACCTGGGGCTGGTTGTGGTGCTGGGCGAGGATGACTCCCACGGTCAGCACGTCGGCAAGTGTCACGGGCCCGCGCGCATCGCGCTCGAAGTTCTCCGACTCATGCACGGCCTGCACGATTTCCTCGGCGATCGTCCAGTTCTCGAGCAACGCCGCGGCAATGCTCAGATGCCAGTCCTGCTCGATGCTCTGGTAGACCTCGGGATCGGCGAACAGCTCGCGGTGATTGCTGGCGCGCGTCAGGATGTACAGCCGGCCGATTCCCTGCAGCAGACCCGCCAGCAGCGCCGTATCCGGACTGATGGTGGACAGCTTGCGGGCAACGACGCAGCTCAGACTCGCAACCAGCACGCTGTTCTTCCACAGCACGCCCAGAGGCCCTTCCAGGCCCTTCAGCAACGGCGCGTCCTTGAGCTGCTTGACGGCGAAAGCGATGGTGGCCGAGCGGACCGTGTCGAGGCCGACACGAGCCACGGCCGCGCGCAGATCGGTGACCTGCGTGCCGGTGGTATTCAGGGCGGCCGAGTTCGCCATGCGCACGATCTGGGAAGCGAGCACGGGCTCGCTGCCCAGCACGCGTACGATGCGCGTCGCATCCGCGGTCTCGTCCGAGAGGATCTTCTGCACCCGCATCACAATGTGCGGGAAGCCGGGCAGCTCGATCTTGCCACCGGACAGCTCCGCGGCAAGCGCCTGCACGAAGTTGAAAGCCAGACTTCCCTGATCGCGGCTGCCGGATTCGGAACGGATGGAGGTCTGCGGCAGACTCATGAAGGGTTCTCCAGGTACGCGCCTCAGTCGCCCAGCGCCGCCATGAGATTGTCGATCTCGTGCTCCGACTCGTCGATGAGTCGCTCGTAGGCGGCCCGGTCGAACTTCATGCGCTTGCACGCGGCGACGTCGTGCATGTTCAGTTCGATCGATTCCGGATGATCCTTGAAGGCGGCCAGCATGTTGCCTACCGTGACGACATCCGTCAGGTCCACCGGACCGGTGTGTTCGCGGTCCAGCTCCTCGTAGCCGCTGACCGCCTCGATGATCTCGTCGGCCATCTCCCAGTTCTCCAGCAGCGCCTTGGCGATGGCGCCGTGCCAGTCGCGCACGATGGAGTTGTAGGCCGCCTGGTCGGCGAAGAGGCCCGGATGCTTGTTGCAGCGGGTCAGGATGTACAGTTTGCCGATTCCGTGCAGCAGGCCCGCGAGCAGCGCCGTGTCCGGGTTGACGCGCGAGAATCCGCGCGCCACCGCATAGGACATCGAGGCGACGGTGGCGCTGCGCTTCCACAGGTCCTGCAGCGGCTTCTCCAGGCCCTTGAGCGCATCGACCTTCTTCAGCTGCACCATCGCGAAGGCGATGGCGGCACTGCGCACCATGTTGAAGCCCATGCGCGAGATCGCCGCGCGCAACTCTGTGATCGGCTTGCCGCTGAAGTTGATGGCGGCCGAATTGGCGATCTGCATGAGGCGGGCGGCCAGGGCGGGCTCCGAGCCCACGACCCGGACCACCTTGTCCTGGGAGACGTTCTCGTCGGAGAGCACCTTGCGCACCCGCAGGGCGATGTCCGGGAAGCTCGGCAGGTCCACCTTGCCGGAGGACAGCTCGGCGGCAAGGGCCTGAACGAAGGCGAAGGCCTCCTGGTCAGTGGGCTTGCTGGGGGTCGGGCTGGAAGCGGTTTTCATCATTCTGTCTCAGGATCGGTAACGGCCTATCCTCGCGGGAATTGACGACCCAGTCCTCAAAATGGGTCACGCCTCGCGAGTTTCACGGGTGATATCCATCGCATCCGCCAGTGACCGTATCTTCGCGGCAACGGATTCGAGGGGCAGGACGTGCTGCGCGGCCCCCATGGAAACCGCCTCTCCGGGCATACCCCAGACCACGCTGGTGGCCTCGTCCTGGGCGATCGTCCGGCTACCGGTGTCCAGCATCTCCTTGAGCCCGCGGGCGCCGTCCTTGCCCATCCCCGTCAGAATCACGCCAATGGCGTTGCGCCCCGCATTCTGCGCCACAGAGCGGAAGAGGACGTCCACGGAGGGCTTGTGTCGGTTGACCGGCGGTCCGTTGTCCAGGCGGCAGACGTAGCGCGCCCCGTCGCGAACCAGCATGAGGTGCTGGTCGCCGGGTGCGATGTAGGCGTGGCCGGACAGGACCTGCTGACCGTCTTCAGCCTCGTAGACCGTGATCTGACAGCAGTCGTTCATGCGCTTGGCGAACGGGGTGCTGAAGGCTTTCGGGATGTGCTGCGTGATGACCACGCCGGGCGAATCCGGGGGCAGCCGCATCAGCACTTCCTTGATCGCTTCGGTGCCGCCCGTGGAGGCGCCGATGGCAATGATGCGGTCCGTCGTGCGCAGCTGCTTGTTGCCGGCCGCCTTCGGCAGAACGGCGTCCGCCGTGAGACTCGGCCGGACGGTGATGTTGGCGGCACGCAGGGGATCGAGCGCGCGCACGCTGGCCCTGGAGGCCGACTTGATCTTCTCGATCAGCTCTTCGCTGTAGTCCTTGAGTGTGGCGGCCAGGTCGATCTTGGGCTTGGACAGGTAGTCCACCGCACCGATCGACAGGGCATCCAGAGTGACGTCCGCACCCCGTTCCGTCAGCGAGGAGACCATCACGACCGGCATCGGCCGCAGGCGCATCAGGTTCTTCAGGAACGTGATGCCGTCCATCTTCGGCATCTCCACATCCAGAGTGAGCACGTCCGGGTTCAGGGCCTTGATGCGCTCGCGCGCCACGTGCGCGTCGCTTGCGACTCCCACCACCTCGATGGCGGGGTCGGAGTTCAGGATGTCGGTGAGGAGGCTGCGCACCAGGGCCGAGTCGTCCACGATCAGCACGCGAATGCGTTTGCCGGGCGCGGCATTCGGGCTGGAGGCGGGGTGCATCGTCATTGTCATTCTCCGTCAATGCGTCAATCGAACAGCTCGACATCTCCGCCGCCCGAGGCCTGATTGCCCAGGGTGGCCAGATACAACTGCTCACGTTGGCTGATGGAACGGTTCTCGACAGGGCGCAGCTTGCGCATCTTGACCCGTCCGCTGACGGGAAAGTACACGACCTTGCGGGGGTGCTGGCCGCCCAGGTCCTCGGCGGTGATCCTGTAGCCTTCCAGCTGCAGATAGCCGCGGATGAAATCGATGTTGCGCGCGCCCACGTCGGTCATGCCCGAGAGTACGGCGCCACCGCCGAATACCTTGATCTCCAGCCGCTCGCGCGTCGCACCTAGCTTCAGCAGATCGTTGATCAGGCTTTCCATTGCGTACGAGCCGTAGCGCGTCGCCAGGCCCACGGCCGGGTCGAGCCAGGTATTGGCGCCGTTCGGGGAATCCTGGGGCAGCATGAAATGGTTCATGCCTCCGACATTGCGCACCGGGTCGCGAACGCAGGCCGACACGCACGAACCCAGTACCGTCGTGATCGCCTCGTCGTTGAGCGTTACGTAGTACTCGCCCGGCAGGATCTTCACCGTCCAGTTGTCGATCTGCGGGTCCCAGAATCGCTGCATGTGCGCGAACGCAGGCAGCATCTCCTGCGGCTCGGATCTGGGGCGGATGAGGGGGTTCTTGCTCATCAGGTGCGCCGGTACACCGTCTTGCCCATGAGCGCATAGACCTCGCTCACCTTGAAGAGGCTTTCCGAGTGGCCCAGGAACAGCAGGTCCCCCGGGCGCTGCAGCTGGGAGATGCGGCCGAACAGCTCGCGCTGCGTCTCCTTGTCGAAGTAGATGATCACGTTGCGGCAGAAGATCGCCTGCAGGGGGCCGCGCATCGGCAGCGGATGCATCAGGTTGAGCTGCTTGAAGGTGATCAGCTCGCGCAGCGCGGGTGCGACTTCGTAGTACAGCCCATCGCCCTCGCGCTTCTGGTTGAAGAAGCGGTCGCGGCGCTGCGCGCTCAGGTTCTTCACGCGATCCTCTGCGTAAACGCCGCGCCGGGCCCGCGCGAGCACATCCGAATCGAGGTCGGTGGCGAGGATGCGCACATCCCAGCGGCGCAGGTCCGGCAGGCTCTCGAGCAGCGTCATCGCGATGGAGTAGGGCTCCTCGCCCGTGGAGCACGCCGCCGACCAGATGCGCAGCCGCCGCGTGCCGGCCGCATCGCGCGCCAGTGGCTGCAACAGCTGATCGCGCAGGTAGTCGAAGTGATGCGGCTCGCGGAAGAACGACGTCAGGTTGGTGGTGATGGCGTTGCAGAACTCCACGAGCTCCTGGCCGCTGTCATCGTCGAGCACCCTGCGGTACTGCGCGAAGCTCGTCAGGCCCAGGGCCCGCAGGCGACGCGCCAGCCGGCCGTACACCAGTTCGCGCTTCTGCTCCGACAGGTGAATGCCCGTGACCTGCTTGACGAGCTGGCGCAAAGCCTCGAAGTCTTCGGTTCCGAAAGCGAACTCGCGGATCCGCGCCGCTGCCGCCGCTTGCTGCTCGCTCAAGGGAGCACCCTGGCGATGGTCGCCAGCAGGCGTTCCGGATCGAATGGTTTGACCAGGTGGCCTGCGCCACTCAGCGTGATGTCCACCATCTGGCGCATCGCCGCCGAATCATCCACCGCCAGTATCCTTGCCATTGCGTTCTCCCGTTCCGTTGCGCGGTCGGAATTCCTGCCACACGGAATCAGCCCCGCCCGCTGCCGCGAGTTCCGCGTCGCCGCCCGCCGGTGCAACCGCCGCGTGAGTGCCATGCCGTCTCAGCGCTGCCGCCCGCCTGCGTAACCGCCGTGCGGGGTTCAGACCTGCAAGGGCAGGTGCCTAGGCCGCCTGGGACGCCAGATGGGCGGAGAGGGCGGTCAGCTCGGTGCCGATGAGACGGTCGATGTCCAGCAGCACGATCATCCGGTCGGAGTAAGGCAACAGCCCGCGGATGTAATCGGTGGCAGACTTCGAGCCCAGCTCGGGAGCCGCCTTCACTTCGGCCGCCTTGACGTCAACAACGTCCGAAACGCCATCGACGACCACTCCGAAATCGCGCCGACCGTTGCCGGCGGCTACCGACACCACGATGATCACGGTGACCGGCGTGTATTCGACCTGCTCCAGCTCGAAGCGCATGCGCAGGTCCACGATAGGTACGATCGATCCGCGCAGGTTGAGAACGCCGAGCACGTGCCGCGGCGAGTGCGGAATCCTGGTCACCGAGGACCAACCGCGGATTTCCTGCACGCGCAGGATGTCTACGCCGTAGGTCTCGCCGCCCAGGACGAATGTCAGAACCTGGTGCGATTCACCACCCGGGCGCCTGCCGTTGTTTGCCGGTGAGTTGGACGACATGGACGTGCTTCCTCGATGGCAGCAGCGGCTCTCAGGCCGCGGAGCGCATGTTCAGCGCGCGAATGAGACCCGGGATGTCCAGGATCAGGGCGACCGAGCCGTCGCCCAGGATGGTGGCTCCGGAAACGCCCTGGACATTGCCGTAGTTGGTTTCCAGGGACTTGATGACGACCTGTTGCTGTCCCAGCAGTTCGTCCACGAACAGTCCGATGCGCTGGTGTCCCTCGCCTTCGGCCACCACGATCAGACCCTCGTCGAGCTTCTTCGTGCGCGGTTCGACTCCGAACACCTCATACAGCCTGACGATGGGCAGGTAGTAACCGCGGAACGAGAACACCTCGCCGTGCCCGGACAGGCGGCTGACGGCCGAGGCCTTCAGCTGCATCGATTCGACAATCGAGATCAGCGGCACGATGTAGGTCTCACTGCCCACCGAGACCGACTGGCCATCGACGATGGCGAGCGTCAGGGGCAGGGTTATGATGCATCTGGAACCGCGGCCGCGTTCGCTGCGCAGTTCGATCTTGCCCCCGAGTTCCTTCACGTTGCGGCGGACCACGTCCATGCCGACACCGCGGCCTGAGACGTCCGTGGTCTTTTCGGCCGTGGAGAAGCCCGGCATGAAGATCAGGTCGTAGACCTGTTCGTCGCTCAGCACGTCGTTCGGACCCACGAGGCCGCGATCGCGCGCCTTGGCGAGAATGCGGTCCTTGTCGAGGCCGCCACCGTCGTCACTGACCTCCACGGCGATGTTGCCGCCGCGATGGCAGGCATCCAGGTGCACGGTGCCGGAGGCCGGCTTGCCGGCGGCCGTGCGCACTGCGGGCATTTCGATGCCATGGTCGACGCTGTTGCGCACGAGGTGCACCAGTGGGTCGCCGATCTTTTCCAGGACGGTCTTGTCCAGTTCGGTCTGCTCGCCGGTGAGCTTGAGTTCGATCTGCTTGCCCAGCCGCTGCGCGAGGTCGCGCACCATGCGGGGGAAGCGGCTGAAGACCACGTTGATGGGCAACATGCGCACGCGCATGACGCTTTCCTGCAGCTCGCGCATGTTGCGTTCGAGCTGGGCAAGACCGCTGCGCAGCTTCTCCGCCGTCGGTCCCTCGACCTGCGAGCCGAGCTGACTCAACATGGCCTGCGTGATGACCAGCTCGCCCACCGTGTTCATCAGCTCGTCGATCTTCTCGACACTGACCCGGATTGAGCCCGAATCACCCGAGGCTGGCGTCGCGGGGGCGGCGCTCGCGGCCGGGGCCGCCGCGGCCGCTGGAACCGCTGTCGGGGCCGCCGCCGTTGGGGCCGGGGCCGCCCTGGGCGCTGCCGCCGCC
The DNA here is from genome assembly GCA_035542375.1 of Steroidobacteraceae bacterium. Lineage (GTDB taxonomy): Bacteria > Pseudomonadota > Gammaproteobacteria > Steroidobacterales > Steroidobacteraceae > 13-2-20CM-66-19. The sequence goes on from DATKLO010000231.1 coordinate 53,835, forward strand.
ACTGACGCTGCGGGTGCGGCCGAAGCCTGCGCCGGGGCTGGCGCGCTGGCGGCCGGGTCCGCTCCGAAGCGGGCCAGCGTCAGATCGCAGTCCCCCTCGGTCCAGTCGAAGACCTGGCGGATGGCCGGTTCCTCGATCGCCCCCGTGAGGCGCAGATCCCAGGCCAGGTGACAGGTCTGCGGGTCCAGCTCCGCAAAGGAGGGCAGTCCGGCGAGACTCGTGGTGACCTCGAGCGTGCCGAGTTCGGCCAGTTCGCGCAGCATGCGCAATGGGTCATTGCCCCGTGCGAACAGCTGCGGGTAGGGCCGGAAGGACATCGTCCAGCCGCTCGCCTGAGCGGATGGGGCCGCGACTGCGGCAGAGGCGGTCGGCCCGGCAACACTGGCCGCAGGTGCCGTGGCAGCAGGTGCGGGTGATGCGGGGGCAACTTCGGCAGCGGGTACCGCGGCCGGCGCCGCAGGAGCTGCGGACGCCGCGGGTACGGCTGCCGGCGCGGCGTTCTTCTGCGCGATCATCATCTCCAGATCGAACTGCAGGTCCGAGACGCGCTGGCTGTTCAGCGGCTGCTTGGACTGCACGCTGCGCAACATCTCGCGCATGACGTCCACCGACTTGAGCAGCAGGTCGGACATCGGCATGGTGACCTGCATGGCCCCGGCGCGCAGCTCGTCGAGCAGGGTCTCCAGGCTATGCGTGAACGAGGCGATCTCGGAGAAGCCGAACGTCGCGCTGCCGCCCTTGATGGAGTGTGCGACGCGAAAGATGGTGTTGATGAGCTCCTTGTCGGGAGCGCCGACATCGAGCTTGAGGAGGGCGGCCTCCATCGAGTCGAGCGCTTCCAGGCTCTCCTCGAAGAAGGCGTCATGGAACTGTGTCAGGTCGATCGTCATGACTCAGGCGGGCAGCTTCAGTTCGGAGGTGAGGCCCAGCAGGCGTGCAGCGTTGCTCAGAGCCGGTGCTGAGCCCTGCCACTCGACCCGCAGACCCTTGCGATCGCGCTCTCGCACAAACGCCGTCAGCAGTTGCATGGCCGCCGTGTCGATTCGCTGCAGAGCGGCCACGTCCAGCGTGACCGGGCGCGAATCGCCGACCAGCCCGGCCAGGCTCTCCTTGAGCGCCGCGGCGTCGGCCACCATGCAGTCGATAGGCAGTGCGAAGGAGGCAGGCCCCGGGTCGGATCCGGCGGCGGCGCCACCGGCGCTCCTGGGGGACTTGCGCGCGGTCCGGGACGCGGCTTTCTTGGGCTTTTTCATGACTGGATCGTTGCAGCTATGATTTCGGCACGTCCGCTATCGGCTCGTGTCGCAGGTTGCTTGAACAGGTCTCGGGAAAGCTGGACACAGGTCCGCTAGGCGGCGTGCGTGTGTGCGCCTGCGGTCTGGGGCGCGCCCGCCCGGCCACGCGCGCTGTGCGGCGAGTGCAGACGATGCACCAGTTCGGCCTCATGAATGGACAGTCCACATTGCGATATCAGGTCTTCACGCGATGCGCCGCTTTTCGCGAGGCGGATGGCGATCTGGTACCCCGGAGATGCGGCAACAGCCGTTGATCCTAGCTGCTGAGGCGCGCTGATGCGTTCTCCCAACTGCGAAACGGAGACCCTCGTCGCATCGATGCGCGATTCGAGATCGGCGAGGCGTTGCAGCACGATGTCATGTTGGGCCAGGACGTCCGCGAACTGCTCGCGTGCCGAGCGCCGCCAGGCGTTGAATGCAAATGCAGCAATGATGAAGGAGAACACCAGGAACACCGCCCGACCGGCGATGAGCAGGGTGTCGATGGAAGGCACGGTCATGTGTGCTGGTCTCCCGTGAGCGAGTTCACACTTGGCGCGCCTGCAGCCGCGGAAACGTCGGGTTTCCGGCGCTGCGCGCCAGGGCCTCTGCTCAGGGTGCAGAAAACGTGCCAGCGCGCGCTGGATGTCGTTCGGCGGGGGCGGCCAGATCAGCCGTCGGCGGCGGCGCGGGTACCGGGATCGCCTGCGGGGATTCTCCTGGCAGCGCAATGGCGCCTCCCGAGCCCTCTTCGGTACTGTCGAGCGCGGGGGGAGCGGTGGCCGGTACGGGGGCGGTGGCCGGCCCCGCGGAACTGGCAGGCCCCTGGAGTCTCCGGGCGGCTTCACCGGGCACCGCGGTGGTTGTCGGTGTCGTATCGGCGGTGGCGCCGGGAGCCCTCAGCGATCCCGGATCGTTCTGGCGCATCAGCTCCGTAGACAGGATCACGACCACGACCCGCCGGTTGGCGTTACGGCCGTCGGCCGTGTCGTTGCTCTTGAGAGGCCGCTGCTCTCCATAGCCGATCACGGCCAGCCGTTCCGGAGCGACTCCATGGCTGGCGAGCACGCGCACTACGCTGCCGGCCCGCGCTGCGGACAGCTCCCAGTTGGAAGAGAACACCGCGGTCCTGATGGGCACGTTGTCGGTATGTCCCTCGACGCGGATGGGGTTGGGGAAGGGCGCGAGCACATTGCCGAGCTGTTCTATCACGTCCCCGGCGCTCGGTGCCAGCCTGGCGCTGCCGCTGGGAAACAGGATGTCCGTGCGCATCTCGACTTCGATCCAGAAGTCATTGCGACGGATGGTCACCATGTTCTTCTGCACGAGCGAGTTCATGGCGTGTTCAACTTGATCGGCTACCTGCGAGAGCGCCGCCGCCGCGGCTGCGGCCTGCGGCGGAAGCTTCACGCCCGTCAATGCATTGCCGTCGTGTGCAGCCGACTGCACCGGAATCGGCGCGAGATGGGTCTGTGCGCGCTTGTCCAGATTCGACTGCTGCACGACCGTGGCCTGCATGTCCGCGCCGGAACCGCTTTCGCGCTCGCCGATCTGGATCGGCTCCATGGCGCGCTGCTCGCCGCGGAACGCTGCGAACAGCGAGTCCGAGAGCACGCGGTACTTGCCGGCGTTCACCGAGGAAATCGCGTACATCACGACGAAGAACGCCAGCAGCAGTGTCAGCAGGTCGCCATAGGGAATGGCCCACGCCTCGTGGTTGGCATGCTCCTCATGCTTCCTGCGCTTGCGTACCATGGCGTGGCGGTTCCGGTTCAATGGAGGTATCCCTGCAGCTTGGCTTCGATGGCGCGCGGGTTCTCGCCCTGGGCGATGCACAGCATGCCGTCCACCACCATCTCGCGGAACTGCGTCTGGCGCGCGATGATTACCTTGAGTTTGGCGGCCACCGGCAGGAAGAACAGGTTGGCGAGCCCAATGCCGTACACCGTCGCGGTGAACGCCGCCGCGATGCCGTGGCCGAGCTTGCTCGGATCGGCCAGGTTCTGCAGCACCGCCATCAGGCCGAGCACCGCGCCGATGATGCCCAGCGTCGGCGAATACACACCCATGCCTTCAAACACCTTGGCAGCCGTGGTGTCAGCGCTTTCGCGCATGTTCAGATCGACGTACATGACACTGCTGATGTTCTCCGGCTCGGTGCCGTCCACCACCAGCTGCAGCGCCTTCTGCACGAACTCATCGTCCTCGCTGTCGATCATCATCTCGAGGCCGAGCAGGCCCTGTTTGCGCGCGATATGACTCCACTCGACGATCTTGGCGATCAGCAGCTTGCCGTCGCGCACTGGCGGCCGCATGACCCACGGAAAGATGCGCAAGGCGCGCCGCATCACCGACAACGGCGTCTGGATGAAGATCGCGGCCATCGTACCCACCACGACGATCATGAATGCGGCCGCCGAGACGAGCGCCATCAGGCCGGCGCCCTTGAGCACCGCGCCCACGAGGATCGCGTTCAGCGCGAGTATCAGCCCGATGATGCTCAGAATGTCCAACCGCGCACCTGGTTACCTTACATGCCCAGACCGGACAGCAGCGCGTCCACGTCGTTCTGACCCGAGGCCACCTCGCCCGTGGGCACACCCGGTACGGAGGGTCCGTAGCCCTTGGTAGGATCCACTTTTTCGCTCCTGGGGCTGCTCTGCACCGCGCCGCCCGAGATGCGCGACAGACTGCCCAGCGCGGTCTCGAGTTCGGCGACCAGCTGCATGACGCTGCGGATGATCTGGCCGGTGAGATCCTGGTAGCCCTGCGCGAGCAGCACGTCAGCCAGGTTGCGGCGGATGAGTTCGGAGTCGGCGCGTGCCGCGGGCAGGAAGCTCTCCATGGACTGGATGATGGGCAGCAGCGCATCGATGGAGCGCACCACGCCCTCGAACCCCGGAGTCTCCTGCGTGAGCTTGCGGGAGGCTTGCAGGGATTCCAGCAGCGCCGCGGCCCGTTTGGCGGTGCGTTCCGCCAGCGGTCCGGATTTCTCGACGAGGTCGAGGGTGCGGTGAGCGGCCTCGTCCGTCATCTTGATCACGTGCGTCAGCCGCGCGCGCGCATCGGGAATCTCGTTCTCCGCGATGTCCTGCAGGCGCGACTCGATGCTGAAGCGCTCCAGCGCCTGCTGCAGATCCCCGGTCAGCTTGCGGATCGCGGTGACCATGACCGGTTCGCGCATCGCCACGATGTGGTCGACAGCGTTGAAGAACGCGGTCTCGTCCTCGGTCCGCAACGCCTCCGCGAGGGCTTCCACGCAGGCGCTGTATTCCAGCTTCAGTACGGCGAGACTCGACATGACACCCTCACTTCGGAGCCAGGATCTTGTCGAGTTTTTCCTTGAGGGTCTCGGCCGTGAACGGTTTGATCACGTAGCCGTTCACGCCGGCCTGCGCCGCCTCGATGATCTGCTCGCGCTTGGCTTCCGCGGTCAGCATCAGCACCGGCATCCTGGCCAGCCTGGCGTCCTGGCGCACGGCCTTGACCAGCTCCAGGCCCGACATGCCGGGCATGTTCCAGTCCGAGATGAGGAAATCGAAGCCGCCGGCCTGCAGCATCGGCAGCGCCGTCTTGCCGTCATCGGCCTCCGTCACGTTGGGATAACCCAGGTCATGCAGGAGATTCTTGATGATGCGGCGCATCGTCGAGAAGTCATCCACCACCAGAAATTTGAGATCTTTGCTCACAGCTCGCACTCCGTAACACGTTGGCGGGTCCATGCCGGACCCGGACCGCCACTACCGCCCCACTCGCCGTTCATGCTTGTTCATCCAGGCCCGCCTCGCGCCAGTCGGACAGGCGCGCCTTGAGCCGTACCAGGGCCTGGCCATGCAACTGGCAGACCCGCGATTCGGTCACTTTCAACACGGCCCCGATTTCCTTCAGGTTCAGTCCGTCGCTGTAGTACAGCGACATCACCAGGCGCTCGCGTTCGGGCAGACCCGCTATCGCGTGAGCGAGCGCGGTGCGGAAGCGTTCGTCCGCCGCTTCGCTGAACGGGTCGGCGCTTCCCGCAGCAGCTGCTGCAGTCGCATCATCCAGGCTTGCCAGTCGGCAGCTCGCCGCGTCCTGCACGATTGCGTGGTATTCATCCAGCGTCACTCCCATGCCTTCGGCGATCTCCGCATCGCGCGCGTCGCGACCGGTGCGGCGTTCGATTTCCTGCATCGCGGCAGCAGCGGCACGCGCCTTGCGATGCACCGAGCGCGGAGCCCAGTCGAGCTTGCGCAGCGCATCGATCATCGCGCCCCGGATGCGGATACCCGCGTAGGTCTCGAAGCTCGCGCCCCGGTTGGCGGCATAGTTCGAGGCAGCCTCCAGCAGCCCGAGCATTCCGGCCTGGATCAGATCGTCCACCTCCACCGACGGCGGCAGCCGGCCGGCGAGGTGATAGGCGATGCGCTTCACCAGCTCGGCATGCTGCAGCACGAGCCGGTCGGCTTCGCCGGTGGCGCGGCTGGCGCTGTATGCGCTGGCTGCGTTCATTGCACCGTTTCCACCCGCGGGCCTGCGCGGCGCACGAGCCGCTCCACGAAGAACTCGATGTTGCCCCGCGGGCCGGATGGCACAGGCCAGGTATCGGCACGCGCGGCCAGTTTCTTGAATGCCCGGGCGGCCGGACATGCCGGATAAGCCTCGAACACCGGACGCTGCTCTCTCACAGAGCGGCGAAGGTACTCGTCTTCAGGGATTTCGCCTGCGAACTCGAGCACTACATCGAGGAAACGCGCGGCCACGACCTCGAACCTGCGAAACAGCTCGGCGCCCGTGCCGGGCACGCGCACCTGGTTGGCCACGACGCGGAAGCGGCTGACCCCGTGGTTGCGGCTCAGCACCTTGACGAGCGCGTAGGCATCGGTCAGCGAGGCCGGCTCATCGCAGATCACCACGATCACATGCTGCGATGCTTGTGAGAACTGCAGCACACTGTGGGCGATCCCCGCAGCCGTATCGACGATCATCACGTCAACCTGGGCGGCGAGCGTGCTGAAGGCCTGCACCAGGCCCAGATGCTGCGTCTCGCTCATGCTGGCCATGTCGGCCGCGCCGGATGCTGCCGGCACGACCAGGAAACCCTGCGGCGCCGAGATCAGCACTTCATCGAGAGTGCGCTCTCCCGAGATGACGTGCGCCAGTGTGTAGCGGGGCGACAGTCCGAGGAACACGTCCGCGTTGGCGAGGCCGAGATCGCCGTCGAGCAGCACGACGCGCTTTCCGGAGGCGGCCAGCGCGGTGGCGAGATTGACGGAGACGCTGGTCTTGCCCACGCCGCCCTTGCCGCCGGTGACGGCGATGACCTGCACGGGCTGCGCCAGCCTGTCGAGTTTCGAGTTGTTGATCAAGTTGAGCTCAGGTGATGCCATGGGCGGTCTTTCCAAATCGTCGTCGCAGCAAATCCTCGTCGGCGGCGGCACCGCGTGCCTTCGCGAGCCGCACCGCCGTCGAGACCAGTTCGAGCGCGCGCGCCGGTCGCAGATCCTCCGGGACGCGCTGACCCTCGCTCACGTAGCTGACGGGCAGCCTGGCGCGGATCAGGATGGACAGGACCCCACCCAGGCTCGCCGCCTCGTCCAGCTTGGTCAGGACGCAGCAGGCGGGATTCGCGGGCGCGAAGTGCTGAACCGCCTCCTCGATCGCGCCGGCCTGCGTGCTCGCGGCCAGCACCAGCGCCGTCTCCAGCTTCGAGGCCGAGTTGGCCAGAACCGCGAGCCGGCTGCCGAGTTGTCCGTCACGTACGCTCGAACCCGGTGTGTCGATGAGCACCAGACGTTCGGTCAGGCGGCCCACGAGATCCGGCAGGTTCTCGAAACGCTCGGGTGTATGAACGGGCACGCCCAGCATCTGCGCGAGCGAGCGCAACTGGTCCTGCGCGCCGATGCGGACCGCATCGCCCGCTACGAGCGCGATGTCACGGGGACCGTGTCGCAGGACCCAGCGCACGGCGATCTTCGCGAGCGTGGTCGTCTTGCCGACTCCGGTTGCGCCGGCGAACGCCACGCGGCCGCCATCATCCAGCCAGCGATCCCCGGTGACCCGCAGGTACTGGGACAGGCCGGCGATGGTGAAACGCCGGCCGAAAGTCAGGTCGGTGTCCTCCGGCAACTGGCGCACCAGGTGTTCCGCCAGGTCCTGCGTGATGCCGATCTCGGTCAGTTCACGCAGGATCTCGGAGCGGATGGGCGCGCGCCGTGTCAGATCGTTCCAGGCGAGCTGCGCCAGCTGGGTCTCCAGCATGCGCCGCAAGGTCTTCAGCTCATTGCCCATCGAATCGGCGATGGCCGGAGACACGGGGGCGGGGGCTGTATGGAATTCCGTGGCCGCCGGAATGTTGTCGGGGCCGAAGGGATTCAGGGAGTCGGCCTGGGCCTGCTCCACGACGCTGTCGGCCCCAACGGTGGGGTTCGCAGCGGTGGGGCTCGCGGCCGTGGGGCTCGTAGCGGTGGTGCCGCGAAACACCGGCACGTCCGTTCGCGATCGGGCCGGCGAAAGTGTTGGTGCGGCGGCGGCGACTGCTGCATCCGCAGCAACGCCAGCTGCCAGTTCGGCATACGAAGGGGCCCTTGCAGGCGCTTCGGCAGTCGGCGGCGCACCGACCGGGGACGCAGACGCCTCGATCGATTCATCGAGGGGCGCTTCGTCAGCGATCACTTCATCCACGCGACGGGCCGGCGTAACGCGTCCGCTCCTGGCGTCGTTGGCGCCTCCGCTCCTGGCTTCCGTCGCGCGAACCTTGCGCCCCGACCCACGAGCACTCGCGGCCGGTACGGCGTGGGTTGCAGCCCGTGATTCCTGTGCGAAAGAGGCCACCGCCTCGCGCGCAGCGGCGGAAATCCACTCCGTGTCGTAGGCCGGAGCACGTTCCACCAGCGGGTTGAAGGCCGCCGGCTCAGCACGTTCCACCCCATCAACATGCCAGGAAGGCCTGGCCGCGTCGGCCTCAGCCACTGCCTTCGACCGACCGGGCGCAACCGCACGCGCAGGAGAGCGGGTCGAGATGGGCGCGGCTTCGGGGGAAGGCGTCCCGGCGAACCCGCCGGCCTCGAGGTTGGCCGCATCGAAGTCCACCGCCGCGGTGACTTCCACTCCCGCGCTCGTCCGTCGCGATGACAGGATCACCGCGTCATCGCCAAGCTGTTCGCGCACGGCGCGCATGGCTTGGCGCATATCCCTCGCGGTGTGTCGAATGATCTTCATCGGGCTACTCCCAATTCACTCCAGTTCATTTGCCGACCGCGCTCACGAGGCGCACCTTGCGGTTGTCGGGGATCTCGTTCCAGGCGAGTACGTGCAGGTTCGGCAGGCTCGAGCGCATGAAGCGCGCCAGCATGTGGCGCAGTTGTGGCGGCACCAGCAGCACCGCCGGCTCACCCGAGCCTTCCTGGCGACGGGCCGATTCGGCCACGCGCTGTTGCAACCGCTCGGCCAGTCCAGGCTCCAGGCCCGGGCTCGCCGTCGTGCTGTTGAGCGAGGTCTGCAGCAGGCGTTCGAGATCGGGTTCGAGCGTGATGACGGGCAACTCCGCACCCACGCCAGCGATGTCCTGCACGATCTGCCGGCCGAGGGCGACGCGCACGAAACCTTGCAGGACCAGGGGGTCCTGGGTCTTCGGCGCGTGCTCGGCCAGCGTTTCCACGATCGTGCGGATGTTGCGGATGGGGACGCGCTCGCTGAGAAGCCCCTGCAGGACGCGCACCACGACTGACAGCGGCAGCGCGCGCGGCACGAGATCCTCCACCAGCTTGGGTGCGGTCTTGGCCAGCGTGTTGAGAAGGTGCTGCACTTCCTCGTGGCCGAGGATCTCGTGCGCGTGGGACTGGATGATGAAACTCAGATGCGTCGCGATGACCGTGCTCGGATCGACAACGGTGTAGCCCAGCGTCTGGGCATGGTCGCGCGCTGCCGGTTCGATCCAGATGGCATCCATGCCAAAGGCCGGATCGCGCGTGGCGATGCCCTGCACCGTGCCGAACACGCGGCCCGGATTGATGGCGAGCTCGCGTTCCGGGTAGATGATGCTCTCGCCGACCGGTACGCCGGCGAGGTTGATGCGGTAGACGTTCGGGGCGAGATCCAGGTTGTCGCGGATGTGTACCGCGGGGATCAGGAAGCCCAGATCCTGTGAGAGTTTGCGGCGCACGCCACGCACTCGCGCCAGCAGGTCGCCGCTCTGCTTCTTGTCCACCAGCGGCACCAGCCGGTAACCGACTTCCAGGCCGATGAGATCCACGGTCTGCACGTCGTCCCAGGTCAGCTCGCGGGACTCGGGTGGCACGACAGCGGCCACCGGTGCGGGCGCAGCCGGCACCGGGCGCGCCCGATGCCTGGAGAGCAGATAGGCGCCGGTGCCGCAGGCAGCCGACATCAGCAGGAAAGCGAAGTTCGGCATGCCCGGGACCAGGCCGATCGTGCCCAGCAGTCCGGAGGCCACGCCCAATGCCTTGGGATGGCCGAACAGCTGCCTGGTCAGTTCGCCACCCATGTCCTGGGCGCGCGACATGCGCGTGACGATCAGGGCCACGGCCGTGGACAGCAGCAGGGCCGGAATCTGCGTGACCAGGCCGTCACCGATGGTGAGCAGCGTGTAGGTGCGGCCGGCTTCCGCGACCGGCAGGCCGTGGCCGATCGTGCCGATCGCCAGGCCGCCGATGATGTTGATGAACAGGATCAGGATGCCCGCGATGGCATCGCCGCGCACGAACTTGCTGGCACCGTCCATGGAGCCGTAGAAGTCCGCTTCCGAGCGCACTTCGATGCGGCGGGCACGGGCCTCGTCCTGGGTGATCAGGCCGGCATTCAGGTCGGCGTCGATCGCCATCTGCTTGCCGGGCATGGCGTCCAACGTGAAACGCGCACTGACTTCCGAGATACGTCCGGCGCCCTTGGTCACCACCACGAAGTTGATGATGGTCAGGATGATGAACACCACCACGCCGACGGCGAAATTGCCACCGATGACGAACTCGCCGAAGGACTGGATGACGTGTCCGGCTGCCTGGGGCCCGCTGTGTCCGTTGAGCAGCACGACGCGCGTGGAGGCGACGTTCAGTGCAAGTCTGAGCAAGGTGGCCAACAGCAGGATGGTCGGGAACACGCCGAATTCCACCGGCCGGGCGACGTAGAACACCGCCATCACGATCACGAGCGACAACGCGATGTTGAACGTGAAAAGCACGTCGAGCACCATCGGCGGCAGCGGCAGCACCACCATCGCAAGCACGGCCAGCACGCCGATCGGCACGCCGATCCCCGTGCGGATCAGGTCGCGCAGTTGCGGCGGGGAATTGTTGGTCGCTGTGGCCATGTCCTATCAGTGCTTCGTCGTATCGATCGTCGGATCGATGTCCGGCGGGTTGGGCGGCGTCATGCCATCCCGGCGTGCGCTCTTGAGCTGGTAGATGTAGGTGAGTACCTGGGCCACGGCGACATACAGCGTGGCGGGAATCTCGTTGCCGATCTCGACACTGCGGAACAGTGCGCGGGCGAGCGGCGGTGCCTCGAAGATGGGCACCAGGTGTTCGGTGGCGACTTCACGGATGCGGGCGGCGACGAGATCGGCGCCCTTGGCCACGACGATCGGGGCGCGCATGCGCGTCTCGTCGTAACGCAGGGCGACGGCGAAGTGGGTCGGGTTCACCACGACCACATCCGCCTTGGGCACTTCCTGCATCATGCGCCGGCGTGCCAGCTCGCGCTGCAGGGTGCGGATGCGGCCCTTGATTTCGGGCGATCCTTCGCTTTCCTTCATCTCCTCGCGGATTTCCTGGCGCGTCATGCGCAGGCGTTGCGTGTGCTGCCAGAGCTGCCAGGGCACATCCACCGCCGCGATCAGCCCGAGCGTGCCGGCGAGCATCAGGAAGGCATAGCCCGTCAGGCTTGCCGCATGCACCAGCGCCATGGAGATCGGCTCGGAGCCCAGGCCCATGAGTTCACCCGACTTCTGCCGCAGCAGCCAGAACGCCACCAGGGCCAGGGCCAGGAACTTGGCAAAGGCCTTGCCCAGCTCCACCGCACCGCGCGTGGAGAACATGCGGCTGAAGCCGTTGAGGGGATTGAGGCGCGTGAAATCGGGGGTCAGCGCCTGGAAGCTCAGATTCCAGCCGCCCAGCAGCATGGGCGCCGTGAGTGCCGCGACCAGGGTCAGGCCCATCACCGGTGCGCAGGCGAGCAGGGCGTGCGCGACCTCCGTGGACAACGTCGAGGTCATCAGCGACTCATCCAGAGCCTGTTCGCGGCTCAGGGACAGCCCGGAAGTCATGAGGCCATGCAGGCGCGAGCCCATGTAGCCGCCCAGGAAATGCAGACCGCCGCCCGCGGTGAGCAGCACGGCGGCCGCGCTCAGCTCGGAGGATCGGGGTACCTGACCTTCCTTCCGCGCCTCCTCCAGGCGCTTGGAAGTAGGTTGTTCGGTCCGTTCCTGTTGTTCATTCTCGGCCATGCTTCATCCTCCCGCCGAGAGCTTGCGCAGCAGATCGAAGGTGGTGCCGAGCAGCCGGATGAACGTCGTCTGCATCGTCGGCAGCCCGGCAAGCACGATCACGAGACCGAACACGAGTGAAATCGGGAATCCCACGGCCAGCAGGTTGAACTGGGGCGAGGCCCGGCTCATCACGCCGAAGGCCACGTTGACGATCAGCAGCGCCGTGACACCCGGGAGCGCAACCGTCAGTGCGCCCGAGAACAGCTGCGCACCCCATTGGATGACCGACCACAGTCCTTCCTGGCCCAGACCGGTGGCGCCCACGGGCAGCGTGCGGAATCCGTCCACCAGCAGTTCGATCAGCGCCAGGTGGCCATTGAGCGCCAGGAAGGTCAGCATGACCAGGATGGAGTAGATCTGGCCGAGCACCGGCGTCTCGACGCCGCGGAGCGGGTCAGTGTTGAAGGCGAAGGACAGCCCCATGCTGTTGGCCAACAGCTGGCCGCCCAGCGTCACCGCATCGAAGAGCACCTGCAGGCTGAAACCCAGCGCCACGCCGATCAGCAGCTGCTGCGCGGTGATGACGATTCCTTCGAGTGAGAACGGCGCGACCGCCGCGGGTGTGGGAATCAGCGGGGCAATGACCAGTGTGATCGCCCCAGCGAGAACGATGCGGACGCGCGCGGGCACGAACTGCGCGCCGAACGCCGGCGCGACCATGAAGCACGCCCCAATGCGCACGAACGGCCACAGCAGCTGCGTGAGCCAGGTGTCGAGCTGTCCAGTGGTGAGGGCGATCATCCGCTTCGGCCTCTTCAGTTGATCAGGCCCGGAATGCTTTCGAACAGCTCGCGGGTGTAGCTGATCAACAGCTTCAGCATCCAGGGACCGGCGATCACCATGGCCAGCGCCATGGCGAGCAGCTTCGGGATGAACGACAGCGTCATCTCGTTGATCTGCGTGGCCGCCTGGAAGGCGCCGACCACCAGACCGGTCACGAGCGCTACGAGCAGCAGCGGCGCGGCCAGCATCAAGGTGATCTCCAGTGCGCGGCTGCCGATGGTGACGACGGTTTCGGGTGTCATGACGGAACCCTCAGGAGTAGAAGCTCGAGGCTAGCGTGCCCATGACGAGCGACCAGCCGTCCACGAGCACGAACAGCATCAGCTTGAAGGGCAGGGAGATCAGGACGGGCGAGAGCATCATCATGCCCATGGACATGAGGACGCTGGCGACCACCAGATCGATGATCACGAACGGGATGAAGATCAGGAATCCCATCAGGAAAGCGGTCTTCAGCTCGCTCGTCACGAAGGCCGGGACCAGCAGTGTCAGGGGCACATCCTGCGGGGACGCGAAACCCTTGCCACCGGAGATGCGCACGAACGTGGCGATGTCGCTCTCGCGCGTCTGGTCGAGCATGAACTTTTTCAACGGCACGAGCGCGCGATCGAGTGCCACCGTCGCATCGATGGTACCGGCGGAGTAGGGCTTGTACGCATCCTCGTTGATCTGGTTGATGACCGGGGTCATCACGAAGAACGTCAGGAACAGCGCCAGACCCAGCAGCACCTGATTGGGCGGAGTCTGGCCGGCGCCGAGCGCCTGGCGCAGGATGCCCAACACGATGATGATGCGGGTGAAGGCCGTCATCATCAGCAGGACGGCCGGGAGCAGGGTCAGCGCCGTCATCAGCGCCAGGACCTGCAGGGTCAGCGTGTAGGTCTGTCCGCCGCCGCTGGCCGCCGTCTGCACCGACAGGGCGGGCAGGCCGGGTTCGGCCATCACGGCCGACGGAATGAGCAGCAGCGCCGCAGGCAGCAACACGGGCAGCAGCGCGCGCAGCCCGAGGCGCCCGAGCGGGGCCCACGATCGGGTTGACCTGCGGTGCAGGAATGCGCCCGCAAATGCTGTTTGATTGCCGCGCGGGGACATCATTTTCCCAGGCTGCGCGCAAGCAGCGCGCGGAACGAGGGGCGGGAGTTCCCGGCATCCGCCGGCTTGGCCAGTTCAAGCGGCTCGGCCAGCACATGCAGCGCGCTCACCTGCCCAGGGGCCACGCCCACGAGAATCTGTGTCTGGCCCACCTTGATCAGAACCGCGCGCTCCTTCTGTCCGAGCGGGATGTCAGCGAGCACATCGATGGCGGAACCCACCCGATTGCCGAATCCGCGCATGCGGCGGACCAGCCAGGCAACGGCGAATACGGCGCACAGCACGATGAACAGGGCAACTGTCACCTGGCCGAGGCCCGTCACGCTGGCGGGGCCGCCGGGCGTGGTGGCTTGGGGCGCGGCGAACACATGGGGTGCGGCGCTGGGTGCCACCGCACCCGGACCCGCATCGGGAATCGCGAACGCCACGAGTGGCGCGGCGAGGCCCACCAGCGTCACCAGCCAGGTTGTCAGTCTCTTGCGCACGCGACTCACTTCAGCTTGCGGATCCGCTCGGCGGGACTGATGACGTCAGTCAGCCGGATACCGAACTTCTCGTTGACGACGACCACCTCGCCGTGTGCGACCAGCGTGCCGTTCACGAACACATCGAGTGGCTCGCCCGCGGCGCGATCGAGTTCGACCACTGAACCCTGGTTCAGCTGCAGCAGGTTGCGGATCGGGATGCGCGTGCGACCGACCTCCATCGAGAGGGTGACGGGTACATCCAGGATGACGTCCAGGTTGACGTCGCCGCCGCTCTTCTGGCCTTCCTCCTGGAGGTTGTCGAACTCCGCGGGACGCGGCTCGGCTACGTTGGCATTCATGTCGGATCTTCCTCAGGTTCTCTTGACCAGGGTGTCGTTCGGGGTGGTGCCGGACCGGCGCAGGCGCTCGTCGATCTTCACGGCCTGCATGCCGTGCGACAGACCGAAGCTGCCGCGGAACAGCGGCAGATCCTCGACCAGGACGGTGGCCTTGCCCTGGAAGTCGCACGGCAGGATGTCGCCGGGCTTGAGGTTCATCAGGGTTGCAAGCGGAATGGAGGCTTGGCCGATACGCGTCGTGACCTGCACCTCGGCGTCCTCGATCTCCTCGCGCAGGCAGATCATCCAGCGCTCGTCCTTCTCCACGCGGTCGCTGGCCACACCGGCATCCAGGATTTCGCGCAGCGGCTCGATCATCGAATAGGGCATGGTCACGTGCAGGTTGCCGCCACCGCCGTCCACTTCGATGTGGAAGCTCGTGAGCACGACGATCTCGGAGGGCGAGACGATGTTGGCGAAGTGCGGATTGATCTCCGACTGCAGGAATTCGAGCTCGATGGGGGCGATGTGCGACCAGGCCTCGTGCAGGTCGGCGAACACGTTGCGCAACACCATGTGGATGATGCGCTGCTCGGTGGCAGTGAATTCGCGACCTTCGATCTTGGCGTGCCGGCCGGTGCCGCCGAAGAAGTTGTCGACGATGGCGAACACGAGTTTCGGCTCGAGCACCACCAGGGCGGTGCCACGCAGGGGATTCATCTTCACCAGGTTGAGGCTGGTCGGCACGTGCAGCGTGTGCACGTACTCGCTGAACTTCTTGACCTGGATGGGCTGCACGGCGATCTCGGGCGAGCGCCGCAGCAGGTTGTACAGGCTGACGCGAAAGATGCGCGCGAAGCGTTCATTGATCATCTCGAGCGTGGGCATGCGCCCGCGCACGATGCGCATCTGGTTGTTGAAATCGTAGGCGCGAGCCTCGTCCGGGGCCGGTGCCGCTTCCGTGTTGACCGCACCGGAATCCACACCATGGATGAGGGCGTCGATCTCATCTTGATCGAGAATCTTGTCTGATGCGCTCACTGGGAGAGTCCGCCCTACTGCATCACGAAGCTGGTGAAGTAGATGTTCTCGACGTGCTCCGGCTTGCCGCCGGAGGTCTCAATTACGTGCCGGACCGCCGCCAGGGCATCGGAGCGCAGCTTCTCCTTGCCCTCGCGGGTGGAGACGACGTCGTATTTCTGGTTGCCGAACAGCAGCAGCAGGTCGTTGCGCACCACCGGATCGTTGGCTTTGAGTTCCTCGACCGTCGCCGGATCGCGCGTCATCACCTGCACGGAGACCTGCAGGAAGCGCACGAGCTGTTCGCCTTCGAAATTGACGACAAACGGCGGATCGAGCGCGACGTATTGCGGCGGGAGCGCCGGTTCCTTCGGCTTCTCAGCGGCCTTGCTGGCGTGAGCATCCGGATGGGGCCACAGCAGCCACGCACCCACACCGCCGCCGATCAGCACCAGCGCCACGATGATTCCGATGACGAGCCACTTCTTGCTCTTGCCTGGCGCGGCTTCCTCAGCCGGGGCAAGTACAGGTACATCCGCCATTGCGTCGATCACTCCTTCAGCGGCGGCAAACTTTTGCCGCACGGGGAAGTTGCAACGCCCATGCCACGGGCGGGGCGACGCGCGTAAGTCACTGTTTGATAATGCTTAGTGGCCTGCGCAGGAGTGTGAACTGCATCTCAGGCGCCGGATTATTGGCGGCCTCGCGAAGCGGCAAATCAGGGCACTTTCGTGCGCCGCCCGCGTGTGCGGCGCAATCACACCGTCGGCGGGATCAGTTGCGTGCGACGCAAGCCAGCATGCGCGGAGCGGTCGGCGCGCGCGATCGCGCGGAAGCGCGATCAGGCGTAGGTGTCGACGAGCCCCAGGGCCAGGCGCACGTTGGCCGCCACGGCCTGATCGGTGCTGCCGACGGCCGAGACACCCGATACGCTCGACGAAGGCGTGGGCTTCGACTGATTTCGCGGAGACTCGCGCGACACACCCGAGTCAGAAAGGGTGAGTCCCTGCGATGCAAACATCTCACGCAGCCTCGGCAGAGCCTGCTCGAGGGCCGCGCGCGTGCTGGCATGGTTCGCACCGAACCAGACGCTGGCATCCCCGTTCTGCACGGAGATGCGCACTTCCACTGGCCCCAGGTGCTCCGGAGACAGCCGCAGCGAGGCGGAGTCGATTCCCTGGTGGGTCATCCAGCTGAGCTGGTTGCCCAGCTCATCGTTCCAGGCTGCGGAACCCACCGGCGCGCGCAGTTCCCCGCTCGTGGTGTTGGTGTCCGTGCGAGCGTGCTGCACGGCAAAGTGTGAACTGAGTCCCAGCTGTGCGAGTGACAAGGTGGCCGAAGCAGATCCGCTCCCAGCGGCGCTGGCGTCCGCACTGGCGGCTTTCGGCGCGGCGGTGTCCGCCGAGGCCAGGAGGCCCGTCGGGGCTGCGGAGGCGTTCGCATCGGCTTTCTGAGAGAGCAGGGCGAGCAGATCCTTGGCGGGTGAGCCGCCCCCAGATCCCGTGGCGTCCACGCATTCACCGGAGCGGGCATCGACCGGGCCAGCCGCGTTCGCCCCCTGGGGCGGTACCGCGCCGAAGGCCAGGGAAGCGGCCAGCGCCTGCGCTGCCAGCAATGCCTGCGTGGGATCCGTACTTCTGCTCGCGTTATCCGATCCCGATTTGTCCGGGGCTACCGGGTCAGTGGTCGAGGCAGCGGCCGAATCGCCGCTGTCGAGTGACCCATCCAGCATCTGCAAGAGGTTCAGGTCAGGATCGGTCGCCGTGTCTGTGCGACCAGCCTGCGTGGCGGCCGCGTTGGCTGCGCCCTGCTGAGCCGGTTTTGTCACGCTCTTCGGCGGCACACGTCCCCTGGAGGGATTGCCTGTAGTGCCCCGAGGGTTCTGGATGGCCTCATCGGCCACTTCGGACGCCTGCGTGCCGTTCGAGGAGCTGCCCGAGGTGGAACCGCTGCCGGCTGAACCACTGGACGCAGAGCCACTGGACGCAGAGCCACTGGATGCTGAGCCACCGGATGCGGAGTCGGAGGATTCGGAATGGTCGCTGCCGGGTGCCGAGCCGGTCTTGCCCGAACCGTTCGAGTTCGCGCCGCCGGCGGCACTGCTCCCGGAGTTCGCCTGGCTGGAACTGTGGGCGGAGGATCCTGAATTCCTGCTCGCGGCCGCGGTGCTGCCACCAGGTGAACGGCTGCCCGATGAACTGCCGCTCGCGTCCGATCGGCTGCCGCTCTTCGTCGAGCTCGATGGCCTGGCGGCGGCGTCGAGCGAGAAGATCGCCCCGCTGCCGGAAGAGTTGCTGCGTGTGCTGCTGCCGGACGACCCGGTTGAGGCGGAGTTCGAGGGGGGTGGAATGTTAAATGCCACGGGATGCCATTCCGTCCGTCCAGGCGCGTTGCGAGCGCTCGTCCGATTCGTGCTGCTCGCGGCGCTCCAGTTCGCGGTTCTGTTCAGTCTGAAAGCGTTTGACCATCTGGCCCACGGCGTGCGCACGTTGCGCCGCGCCCTGCCAGATCTGCATTTCGCCGTCGCGCGTCGCGCGGGCTCGGGTCACGACGAGCGACTGCTGGCGCAGGGCCTCTTCGAGCCGCGCCAGAAAAGTCTGGTAATCCCGCAGGGCGGCCGCGTCCATGCCTGACCGGCAGCGCTGCGTGAAATTGCTGACGTAACTGGCGTGATAGCTCTGCAGCTCAGACAGCTTGTATTCACTCTCCCTGACACGCTGCTCGCAGGCGGCGAGGGCTTCGGCGCGGCGTCGCTCCTGATCGTCGACGACTCGCTGCACCTGTTCCAGTCTTTGCGCGCGCTTCATGGTTGCCCCGATCACCCGGCCCTGGCGGCCTCAGGTTTCGCGGCCTCACTCTCCGCCAGAACGGCGCGCAGCGCTGTGAGGCTTGCCGCGAAATCCACACGTTCGTGCATGTCCTGCTGCAGGAACTTCTGGATGCGCGGCCACAGCGTGATGGCGTTGTCCACGCGTGGGTCGCTGCCACGCTGATAGGCGCCAATGGCAATCAGATCGCGATGTTGCTCGTAGGTGGCAAGGATTTGCCGCAGTTGCCGGGCGGTCTGGATCTGTGCCGGCGAGCTGATCTCGTGCATGGCGCGGCTCACGGAGCGCTCCACGTCAATCGCCGGGTAGTGTCCGGCTTCGGCAATGCGACGCGACAGCACGATGTGGCCATCGAGGATGGCTCGTGCTGCGTCTGCAACAGGATCGTTGCTGTCGTCGCCTTCTGTCAATACGGTGTAGAACGCGGTGATCGAGCCGGAACCCTCGGCGCCGTTGCCGGCGCGCTCCACGAGCTGCGGCAGGCGCGCAAAGACAGACGGCGGGTAGCCCTTCGTGGCCGGTGCCTCACCGATCGCCAGTGCGATCTCGCGCTGCGCCTGGGCGAAGCGCGTCAGCGAATCCATCAGCAGCAGGACATTGAGCCCCTGATCGCGGAAGTACTCCGCGACGGCCGTCGCCAGCCAGGCGCCATGCAGGCGCATCAGCGGCGGATGATCAGCGGGGGTCGCCACGACAACCGCGCGACTCCGGTCCTTCGGGCCGAGAATGCGCTCGACGAACTCCTTCACTTCACGACCGCGCTCGCCGATCAGCCCGACCACGATCACATCCGCACTGGTGTAGCGGGCCATCATGCCCAGCAGCACGCTCTTGCCGACACCGCTGCCGGCGAACAATCCGACACGCTGGCCCCGACCGATCGTGAGCAGGGAGTTGATGGACCGGATGCCCACATCGAGCGGCTCCGCGATCGGATGCCGCGCCAGGGGGTTGATGGGACGTCCCGTCAGGCGCACACGGGCATCGCACTCCAGCGGCCCCAGTCCGTCCAGGGGATGCGCTGCGCCATCGACGATGCGTCCGAGCATCTGTGGCCCCACGCGCACCGTGCCGGCCCGCTGCCGGGGAATCACGCGCGCACTGGGCCCAAGTCCCTGGGCGTCGCCCGTGGGCATGAGATACAGGCGATCACCGGAAAATCCGACTACTTCCGACTCGACCCGGAAGCCACCGCCGGTGATCACGTCGCAGTAATCGCCGATGGAGGCCTGACAACCGACCGCTTCGAGTGTCAGCCCGACCATACGCGTGAGGGAGCCTTCGACCGCCGCTGGCGGCGTGTGCTCCACGCGCCGCAGGCGCTGCGCCAGTTTCCGGCTCCAGATCGCGCTGCGGTTCAACTCCAGATCCGCCTGCGTCAAGCTTCGCTCTCCGGAGGTCCAGCCGGCCGCTCGGGCGCTCGTTCCTCGCCCAGAGCATTGGCAATGACACTGCTGATGCGGCTCTCGAGCCGTACATCGATTTGCGAGACGTCCGTGCGGACTACGCATCCGCCGCGGGTCAGAGTTGGATCTTCGACGATGGTCCACGCGCGCTCGCTGGCGGGCGCCGCGAGACGTTCGCGGACCGTTGCCGCGTCTTCCGGATGCAGATGAACCCGGATGTCACGCGCGGAAGCGGGAAGCTGCGACAGGGACTCGCGGATGATGCCGATCACCTGCGTGGGGTCCACGCGGAGCTCGCGGCGCGCCAGCTGTTTGCCCACGGCCAGGGCCAGCTGCAGCAGTTCCCTTTCCACTTCGGCATCGAGCTGCTGCAGGGGCCGCGACAGCAGCTGCAGGATGCCGTCGAGTTGCGTGACGCGCGCCTGCAGAGCGTTGACCGCTGCCTGGGTTTCGGCCTGGGCCCGCTCGATACCGGCCTGATAGCCGCGCGCTTCGCCTTGTTGCAGGGCCTGCTGCACCAGGTCGATGGTCGTGCCGGACTTGCGCTCCTCGCGTGCCCGGCCGATCACGTGTCCCCTGACCTCCGGCATGGACCAGCGCTCGACCGCGGCGCTGTGCCCCGCCGTGCCGCGCTTGGGGTCAGACATACTCCTCTCCCTTGCCGCCGAGGTTGATGGTGCCGGCCTCGGCGAGCTTGCGGGCGGCCTGCAGGATCTCCTTCTGCGCCGCTTCCACCTCCGAGATGCGCACCGGACCCTTGGATTCCAGATCGTCCTTGAGCATCTCGGCGGCGCGCTGCGACATGTTCTTGAAGATCTTCTCCTTCATCGCCTCCTCGCAGCCCTTCATGGCCAGCAGCAGCTTGTCGCTCGGCACCTGCCGCAGCAGCTCCTGCATGCTGCGATCGTCGATCTCCAGCAGGTTGTCGAACACGAAGATCAGGTCCTGGATGCGCGAGCCGAGCGCCTCATCGGTCTGGAC
>DATKLO010000232.1:0-3013 GCA_035542375.1 Steroidobacteraceae bacterium
TGATGCCGGCGGTACTCGCGTGGGGTGACACCGAAGCGCGCGCGGAAGACGCGGCCGAAGTGAGTCGGACTGTTGAAGCCGTAGTCGAAAGCGATGGAGGTGACGGTACGGCCGCGCTGGGCTGCAACCGTGAGAGCCCGGGAGCATTCCTCGAGTCGGCGACGCAGGATGTAACGCGCCACCGTCTCGGATTCGCTGGAGAACAGGTGATGCAGATATCGCGGTGTCATCTTGCAGGCTTCCGCCACCCGCATCGGCGTCAGATCGGGGTCACCCAGATGGGCCTCGATGTAGTTCACGATGCGGATGCGGTGCGCCGTGGCCAGCGAGGAGCGGTCCGAGTGCGACTGCGGCAGCACCGTGTAGGCGCTCGACAGCAGATCCAGAATGGCGCGCGTGATGCGCGGTGCGGCGGCGGCGTCGAAATCCTCGCGGCAGCGGGCCCACACGTCGCGCAGGAAGTGCGACAGCAACCCGGACAGGCCCCTGTTGCCCGGCATCGGCACGCCGACCACGCTTTCCGGACAGGCCAGGTGGCGCCGCAGCACCGTGTCGGGAATGCCCAGCACGAACATCCGGTTGGCACTTTCGAACACCATCTCGTAGGGCCGGGTGGTATCGCACAGGGTGAAGTCCCCCGGGCCGATGCGCGCTTCGCGGCCATCCTGGCGGTTGATGCTCTCGCCCTCGAGCTGCATCTGCAGGAAGAAGATTGCCGCGCGCGAGCGCGCCACGTGCGAGCGCAGGTGGCGCACGGTCTGGGCGTCCGAGTAGACCTCGGCCATGCGCATCTCGCCGAGCCTGGTGCGCGTCAGTCTGCCGGAGAAATTGCGCAGATCGATCGGGTCCGAGACGATCGGCGTGAACGAGGCGCAGGCCATGTCGTTCCAGTACTCGATCTTGCGGCGCGGCTCCAGGCCGGCCGTGGAGAAGGACTCAACCTGACTCATATCGGTCCCCCTGAAGCTGTGTCCAGCACCGATTCCGTCATGCCCGGCGGGGCCGTTCCGGCGCCGCCCGTGAGCCTGTCCGCCGCTGATTGTTATTCGTCACTACGGTTATGTACTATAACCGTAGCGATTCGATGGTAAGACAGCGATAGCGCCGATGCAAGATGCCAACACTCCCGAACCCAGCGGCGCCAGTTGCGCTGTGCAGCAAGATCTTTCGTGGGCGGCAGCGCTGCCGCCATCTGTCAAGATCGCGTTGCGTGGAGCCGACGACGTGCTGCTCGTCACGCTGGCGCGCCCGCACAAACGCAACGCTCTGGATGATGCCACCGTCCTGGGACTGGCCGCCCTGCTGGACGCTCTGCCGTCCACTGTTCGGGTTCTCGTCATCGAGGGTGAGGGCGAGCACTTCTCCGCCGGGCTCGATCTGAGCGAACTGAGCGAGCGCGACACCGTGGCCGGCGTGGCGCACTCGCGCCGCTGGCACCGCATCTTCGAGGACCTGGAATTCGGCCGCGTGCCGGTGATCGCCGTGCTCAAGGGCGCCGTCATCGGTGGCGGCCTGGAGCTGGCGTGCGCCGCTCACCTGAGGGTCGCCGAGAGCAGCGCCTACTACGCGCTGCCGGAAGGGCAGCGGGGCATCTTCGTCGGTGGCGGCGGATCGGTACGTCTGCCCCGGCTGATCGGTGTCTCGCGGATGGCCGACATGATGTTGACCGGGCGGGTCCACGATGCCCAGGCCGGCCAGGCCATGGGCATTTCCCACTACCTGGTGGGGCCGGGCGAGGGGCTGACGAAGGCACTCGAACTCGCCGGCAAGGTCAGCGCCAACGCTCCGATGACCAACTTCGCGGTACTGCAGGCGCTGCCGCGGATCGCCCAGAGCGATCCGTCCGCCGGCTACCTGACCGAGTCGCTCATGGCGGCCATTGCGCAGGGAGACGAAGAGGCCAAGCGGCGCATCCGCGATTTCCTCGCGAAACGCGCCGGCAAGGTCACCGGGCCGGGTTAGCGCGCCGCGGGGGGAAGGAGGGGGTTTCCGAGCGATGGCGAAAGCCAAGCACAAGCCACGGCGTGCGACAGCCGGCGACGGCACGCACCGCCAGGTGGAATACGGGCCGCTGACCGACTATCTGGGTTACGCCTTGCGCCGCGCGCAGATGGCGGCGGTGGCGCAGTTCCTCGATGCCTTCCGCGAAGTGGACCTGCGGCCGACCCAGTTCGCCGTGCTCACCATCATCAGCGAAAATCCGGGCATCCGGCAGAGCGAAGTGTGCAGTGCGCTGGGCATCCAGAAAGCCAACTTCGTGCCGCTGCTGAACGAGCTGGAGCGACGCGGACTCGCACTGCGCAGGACCGGTGTGGCTGACAGGCGCTCCTCGTCTTTGCACCTGACACCGTCGGGAAATGTGACCCTGCAGCGCGCCCGCGTACTCCACCAGGCGTACGAGCAGCAGTTCGTGACGCGCCTCGGCAGGCGCGGTCGCGATCAGTTGCTCGCCCTTCTCAACAAGGTCATGGCCACCGGCTGATCGGGCTTGAGCCGCAGGAAAGCCAGGAAGACCGCGGCAAACAACGAGCCGAACGCCATGTACAGGGACACCGTCGGCAGGCCGTACCCCCACTTGAACAGATAACCCGCGGCGATCGGCGCCAGAGCCGCGCCCCCACGGCCGATGCCGATCGCAAACCCCGTGCCGGTCGCACGCACATGGGTCGGATAGGCCTGCGCAAAGATTGCGTAGAGTCCCACGATCGCGGCATTGGTGCAGAAGCCCGCGCAGGCGCACAGCAGGGACAGCTCGCGCAGATCCGCGCCGCTGCGACCAAACACGATCACCATGACGGTGGACAGCAACATGACAGCGATCGTCACGGGCTTGAGTCCCAGGCGCATCGTCAGCAAGCCCAGCACGACCCCGCCCAGGGCGCCGCCGACGTTGGTCCACACCAGTACCCCTGCCGCGGCCGAGGCCGGGAAGTGCATGTCGGCCACGATTTTCGGAACCCACTTGAGGATGTAATAGAACGTCATCACGTGGCAGAAGTACGCCGCGGCCGTC
>DATKLO010000233.1:0-9705 GCA_035542375.1 Steroidobacteraceae bacterium
AGGGCGCAGTTGGTGCCGCCGAAGCCGAACGAGTTGCTCAGTGCGCGTGCGATCCGCCCCTGGCGATTCTCCAGCAGATACGACAGACGCAGCGACGAATCCACCTGTCGTGTGTTGATGCCGGCTGGTGCGAAGCCCTCGCGCAGTGCGAGGGCGCAGATCACCGCCTCGAGAGCTCCCGCGGCCCCGAGCGCATGCCCGGTCGCGCCCTTGGTGGAGCTGCACGCCACGTTGGCCTCGAACAATCCGGCCACTGCGCGGCTCTCGGCGCTGTCATTACTCATCGTGCCGGTGCCGTGCAGGTTGATGTAATCGATGTCCGGGGGCTGCAGCCGTGCCGCCTGCAGTGCGGCCAGCATCGCGGCGCGTGCGCCGACTCCCTCGGGTTGGGGCGAGGACATGTGGTAGGCATCGCTCGATTCACCCACACCCAGCAGCAGGATCTCCTGCGCATCGAGGCAGTCGGGACAGCGCTCAAGCAATGCAAAGGCGGCCGCCTCGCTGATCGATATACCGTCACGCGCGACATCGAATGGGCGGCACGGTCCACGGGCCGTCAGTTGCAGCGAATGGAATCCATACAATGTGGTCAGGCACAGCGAATCGACGCCGCCCACGACCGCGGCATCGATCAGTCCCGCCTCGATCATCCGCCGTGCGCTGCCAAACACCTTGGCGCTGGAGGAGCACGCCGAGCACACCACCACGGCCGGCCCCTCCAGTTCGAGCACACGGCGCGTGAAATCCGCCACCGAGAAGGAGTTCTGCGTCTGCGCGTAGTGGAAATCCGCCGGCAGGTCCCCGGTGACCGGGTCGATGCGGCGATAGGCCAGCTCCGTCTGGAGGATTCCCGATGTGCTCGTGCCGAGGAAGACTCCCACGCGCCGCGCACCCCAGCGACCCACGCTTTCCCGCACCGTCCTGGTGAAGTCATCCTGTCGCAGGCCAAGTTGCGCCAGCCGGTTGTTGCGACAGTCGAAGTCGCTCAGGGAGTCGGGCAGCCTCTCGCCGTCAACGTCACTGACTTCTCCCGCCCAGGTGTCCAGCTGCACGTTGGCGAACGTACAGGGCGCAAGTCCGCCGCGTCGCTCCCGCAGCGCATCCAGCGTGGCTACGATGCCGCGACCCACGCAGCTGGTCGCGGTCAAGTGCCTCAGCAGCAGCGGCTTCATGGGAGGAGGAGTCTTCATTGACGGCGCGCGATCAGCATCACGTTCGCAAAGGGCGTCCCTGCGCTCATGGGCACCGTCTCGGTGTTGAACCCGCTGGTCTTGAGCAGGGACAACCATTCGCTCGCGCTGCGGAAGTAGAGCCGCGGCGCACGTAATTGCTGCGCCAGTACCACCGTGGCATCCACGCATTTGCCGATCAGGAAGCGGATTCCGGCGGCCGCGTCCGCTTCACGCACAATGAGTACGCCACCGACTGCAAGAGCGGCATGCACGCGTTCGAGAATGGTTTCCTGTGCACGATAGTCGATGTAATGCAGTACATCCATGATGATCACGGCGTCTGCCGCGCCGAACCCGGTGTGCGCAATGTCGCCCTGCAGGAACTCCGCCCGTTCCCCCAACGCATCGCGGGCGCGCCGTACGGCCTGCTCCCGCATCTCGATGCCACGGATCGCCTCCGGCCGCGGCGGGGGCGGCCAATCCACCGGCCACTCGCCCCGGATCCCCGGCGAGCCGGCGCTGAGCAGCCAGGAGGCGAGCAGACCCTGCCCACAACCCAGATCGAGGACGGTTCGCGCCTGCGCCAGCCACCCGCCCCGCAACATTCCCTCGAACGCCGGATCGGCATTGAATTTGCCACGCGCGTGATAGTAGGCAAAGCGGTCCACGCAGCGGTATGGAGCGCTGGCAGCGTCCACGAGAGCTGCCAGGGGTGCCCGGGCCTTCACGGCAGTGTGCTCCGCAAAGTCACCGGCACAAACCCCGCAGCCGCCACGGCATCGAGCAACCGCGGCAGCACTTCGAGGATGACCGGAACACCTGTTGGCGTCCTCGCCGCGTGGCCATCGTGAAGCAGCAGGATGTCCCCCTCGCCCAGGCCGCGCGTGAGCGTCCTGAAGATCTGGTTCGTGTCGTTCCTGACAGTGTCGAAGCCACGGCGCGTCCAGCTCGCCAGATGCAGATCCTGGCGCGCCAGCACCGGTTCGAGGAAGGGATTGCGCAGGCCCGCCGGCGCGCGAAAAAACCTCGGCCGCTGGCCAGTCACGCCGCTGATCTGGTCCTGTGCAGCCGCGATCTCGGCCGTCAGCCCGCGCGGACCCAGCAGCGAGAAGCTGTGACGATGTCGCTGGCTGTGGTTCTCGATCGCATGCCCACGGGCAACGATTTCCCGGGCCACTTCAGCGTGCCGTGCGACGCGCTCCCCAATGCAGAAGAACGTTGCGCATGTCCGGTACTTCTCGAGCACCTCCAGGACTCTCGGTGTGATGTCAGGGTCCGGCCCGTCATCGATGGTAAGCGCGAGGCGTCCTGTGGCGGCGCCCGGCGGCAGGCGCGTCAGATTAGGGCCCAGCAGCGAACTGCGCGGCCACAGTCCGGCCGCAGTCAGGACCAGGTGATCGGCAACAACGCCGGCGAGTAGCCACGGCCACAATGATGGCTGCACGACCGCGGCAGCAGCTGCTCCGGCATGCAGGGCCACCGATGCCTGGATGCCCGCGCTGGGCTTCCAGCGTCTACCCGTGGCCGGTGGCTGCATTGGAGTGCCGTGCCGCATCGGCGGCCATTCGCTCATCGAGGAACCGCTGCCACAACTGGCGCCACACCGGCCAGTCGTGGCCGCCGGGCACCGTGTGCACGCGCTCGGGACTGAGCGCTGCGGCCATCATCCTGTGACTGTCCACGAAACGGTCCTCACTGCCGAAGCCGAGGTACATTGGAACCGGTCGTGTACGCTGGGCTTTGATGTAGCGCCACACCCGCCGCTCATCGTCATCCTGCGCGAGATCGCCCGGCTGCCAGTCGTCCACCCCGTTGGCACGCCTGATTTCGCCCGTCACCATGTGGTTACCGAGGTAGGGTGCGATCAGGCACAGTCCGTCGACTTCGCCCATGAAGCGTTCGGCGTAGGCCAGTCCCATGAAGCCCCCGAGCGAGATGCCGCAGATCCACACCGAATCGCAGCCCACCGCGCGCGCCGGCATGACCAGTTCATGCCGCAAGCGTCGCAACAGTGTCCGGTCGGTGAGGTGTTGCAGGTTCGGCTCGGCCAACACCAGGTCCACGTCCATCTGGCGTTCACGAACGTCGGTGACGAAGCCGGCGGCGACGAGGTCTTCCGGACCCGCATAGGCAGGGGGCAGCAACAGGATACGCATCTGCGCCGTGTATCCCAACCGGGCCGGATGCAGGATGGTGCGCATTGGTCAGGCGCGAGCGGTGTCCGGGAGATCCCCGGCCAGCAGCGCCGCAAAGATCAGTGCGAGCAACGCGCCCGGGGCCACCGTCGAGCCCATTGCGGACAGTACCGGGACCGTCGAGAAAGCCAACACGCCGAAACCGACCACCGTGGCCGCATTGGCGAGCAGCAGTGAAGCCAGGGTGAGCGCGACCGCACCGGCATGCCCTTCAGCGGATCGCCTGTCGAAGAACAGCGCATAGTTCGAGCCCACCGCCACGATCAGCAGCATCCCGATCAGGTGCAGGATGGTGAGCTGATGACCCAGCAGCACCAGCCCCGCCGCGACCGTCAATACGGCCAGCACCAGAGGCGCCACCACGCGGACAGTGCGGGTCACAGAGCGAAGTGCGGCGATCAGCAGTACGAGGATGGCGACGAATCCAGCCATCGACAGGCGCACGACTTCGGACAGGTAGCTCGAGTACAGGCGGTCGGCTTCGCCCTTGATATCCAGTACCACAGCGTCCCCGGGAGCAGCTTCGCTGACCGTAGATTGCACACGGGATATCGCGCTGGCAAATGCATCTGACACTCGCAACGGGAGGAGTGCGCTCCACCGCTCGCCATCGCGCAGCAGAAGAGCATCCACGCCTGTGGCGAGAGATGTTCCAGCGAGAGTGTCGTGGGTGAGCAGCGCCTGGGTCCGCGCAGCCTCGGCATCCTGCAGGAAGGGTTCCAGTCGCTCGGCACGCAACGGCAGACCAACCAGCGCCTGTTGCAGTCTCTCGCGCAACTCGGTCGTGGCCGGAATGGCGGCCTGCCGCGCTCGCTGCGTGGCCTGGCTGGGCAGATATCGTGTTGGACTGTCGTACCCGTCGATCGAGCCGTCCTGCGCCAGTGGATCCAGCCGGCGGCCAACCCGTTCCGCCGATTGCAGTGCGCTCTCCTGGTCGTGGCCTGAAACCACGATCAGGTAGCGCGGATCCGGCGCACCCAGATCGGATCTCAGCCGCGAATCCAGCGCCTGGTCATGGGCCGATACCGGGCTGAGTGCGGTCAGTTCTCGGTTCCAGACCGTATCCCGGTGCAGATACAGAACGACCCCGGACAGGATGGGTACGAGAATCAGCCACAGCCGCGGTGCATGCAGCCGGCGCAACGCCTTGGCAGCAGCAACGCCCAGTGGCGTCGTATCGCGTATGTGCAGATTCTGTGGCAACAGCTCCGGCAGCACCCAGCGTGTCACGAGCGCCGCCGTCACGAGGCCGGCGATGGAATACAACCCCAGTTGCGCCAGCCCCGGAAATCCCGACGGCAGCAGCGATGCAAATCCCGCGATTGACGTCAGTACCCCCAGGCGGATGGTGGGCCACAGATTGCGCTGCCACGAGCTGTCGCCGAGCTGTTGCCGCGAACCCCCGCCGAGCTGCTGCCGCGAGCCACCGGGATTGTGACGCGACTGGATGAACAGATAGATCGAGTAGTCCACCGACTCGCCGATCAGCGTGACCCCGAATCCCAGTGTGATGCCGTGAACGAGCCCGAAGCCGAGCGCCACGGCCGCCACGCCGGCGAGCGCGCCCGAGGCGACCGGAATGAACCCGAGCAGCACGGCGCGCGGCGAGCGATACACGATGAGCAGCAACAGCAGGATGAGCACCGTGCTCAGGATCGACAGTCGCAGCACCTCATGTTTGATCGTGGCGCGCGCCGCGACCGAGAACACACCCGGTCCGCTCATCTCGAGCCGCAGGCCGCGCGAGCCTGGTGTGGAGCCAAACTCGCGCCGGATGGTCCGGACAGCGAGCTCCTGGCCGTCCGTATCGGATCCCGCCGCGCGTGTCTGCGCCACCAGCAATGCCCGCTGGCCGTCGCGCGAAGTCCAGGCGCCGTTCGTGCTTGCGGGCCGATGGTCTTCGCCGAGCTCATCGAGAACGGCGAGCATCTCACCGGTCGGGTCACGGGGCAGCAGTGACTTGGCGAGCAATCCGGCGGGGGAGGCGAGCAGGTCGATCGAGTCGCTCAGCGCGGCATGCAGTCCCGCGACGCTGAAGCGCTCGGCAGTCACCTGGGGGCTGAGCAGATAGCGATTGCCGAACAGCACGGCGCGGTCGCGATCCAATCCGACCGGTTCCCCGTTGCTGACGGAAACGAACAGCCCCGTGGCCCGCAGCCGCCGTCCCAGCTCGAGACTGGCGCGGGCACGATCGGCGGGAGTGGCCCCCTCGATGCCGGCGAGGATCAGCCGCGAGGCAATGCCCTCGCGCAGTTGTTGCACCAACAGACGCTGGGCGGGACTTGGACTGCGGGGCAGGAAGGCTGACAGGTCGGCCGTGTACCGGGCGCGCGCGGCGACCAGGGCGGCAAGCGCAATGAGAATGACCCAGAGCAGGATCGCCGTCGCGCGCGTCGGCCTCATGGGCTGAGTTCGGTCCCGATGCTGAGGACGGAGCGGTCGCCATCGGCTTCCCGGATCTCCACCGTATGGACCCGATCCTGACCGCCCGCGATGCGGATCTGCCGGACCGTGCCCGCCAGCTGCGCATCGTGGGGCGCCAGCTCCAGTGTCCAGTCCGAAAAGGATCCGCTGAATTCGAGTTGGAAAACCCGCTCGAGCGCGACCCGGTCCCCCGCAAGCGTCGCGCGGATGCTCTCGATGAACGGCAGGATCTGCGGATATTGATGCAGGTCGAGGACATACGTTCGACGTCCCCGCCTTGCGCTCACCACCCCTGCCTGCAGCACCAGGCTTTCGGCCCTGGGCTTCAGCGTGCGCTTCTCCAGCCGGTCGGGGGCGTCGTAGAGCAGTTCGCCCGAGGATTCCACCGGCCGCTCCAGCAGCGCGATGAACTTCCGTTCAGTGAACGTGACATGACCGTGCTTGCGTTGCGCCAGTGCCGCCATCACGCGATCCAACTCATCGGATGCGAGCGACGCCTGCGACGTGAACACGAGCAGGATTGCAAGCCCCATGGCCCACCAGCGAAGCGCCCGGGCTTCAGCGGCCACTGCCGTGCTCCGCGTGCCAGAAGTCATAGAAGTTGAACCAGTTGTAGGGATCGCTGCGACAGTACAACGCGAGCAGCGCCGCGTAACGGCGCACTGCCGCCTCCACTGCCGCTTCCCGTTCGGGCGCCCCGACAGCGGAAAAATCGGCGAGCGGCGCGAATACCACGTGATACCGCCCCCGACCGCGATACAGCCCGATCATGAAGATCACGGGGCGGCGCATGAGCGCCGCGGCGCGCATGGCTCCCGTCGGGAAGTGCGCCGTCTCACCGAGGAATTCAACCGCCACCGTGGGTTCGTGGCCCAGCGTCCGGTCGCCCAGGACACCTACGAACATCCCGGCATCCAGACGCTCCCGGATCTTCAGCATCGCTTCCAGCTGTCCCAACGCGATGATATCGGGGCGCGCGGCGGGACTGATGGCTGCCAGCATGCGGTTGACCTTGTGCGCATTCTCCTCGTACATCGCCATCGCCACGCGCAAGCCCGGCTGCCGCAGGCCGACCGCACCCACCACTTCGAAACTGCCCAGATGCGAGCCCATCAGGAACGCTCCCTGGCCGGCCTGCAGGGCCGACTGCACGACCTCCCGGCCCTCGATATCGATGTGGATCAGATCGAAGCGTTCGTTGACCAGGAAGACCCGGTCGTGGATCGTGGTCGCGAACGTCAGCACATGACGGAAGCGGTCCAGAGCCGTGGGCTCGCGCCCCAGCGCGCGCCGAAGGTACGCACGGGAGTGGCGCCGCGCGGTCGGCGCGAAGGCGCAGAAGTAGGCCGCGATGAAATACAGCAGGACGCGGCTCGGCGACCGGCCACAGCGCAGCGACAGAACGGTCATCAGACGCAGCAGGGTCATGCTGCCGCGCTCCTGGCTGACCGCCCACTGCGCGCGGGCGGTGTGACCGGGAGTCGGTTCAGCCTTGCTGGCCACTTGAGGGAACCAGCATGCCGGTGGCCACCGCGCGGTCCGCCGCGCGGATCGAAAACCGAATGGAGCCATTGGGCAGCACTTCGTGCTCCAGCGTCAGCGCCTCGCCCGGTCGCACCATGCTCTGGAACTTCGCCGTGGCGACCTGCAAGGGGGGTCCCCGGAGTGCCTGCGGGGGCGGCGCCGATCCGTGACCCGCCCGACTCAGCGCCTGCAGTGTCGCATCCAGCAGAACGACGCCGGGCAGCACCGGGTTGCCAGGAAAATGCCCGGTGTAGGCGGGGTGATCCGCTGCAATGGACAAGGGCATGACTTGCGGTCCGCTCAAGGTGTCACCGCGCGCAGGCGCATCGGCCGCGCTACTTCGCGCCGGCGCGTTTCAGGGCCGTGGCCGCCAGGGCGTGCAATGCCTCGTGCGGAAGTTTGCCCGTGTCGTTGCGCGGCAGGGCGTCGACAAACAGCAGCGGGCGCGGCAGGAACACCGGATCGATGCGCTGGCGCAGCTGTTCGGTCAGCGTGGCCGCATCCACTCCCGGTGCGACGACGAGCGCCGCCACTCGATTCACCCCCACCAGCGAGGCATCGGACTCGTCCCGCACGAAGAATGCGCCATCCAAAACACCGGGTATGGCATTCAGCTGATGATTCAGATACGCGAGCGAGCTGCGCTTGCCGGCGATGTTCACCAGATCCGACAGGCGGCCGTGCAGCAGGAAGCGATCCTCCGCGGTGATCTCCACGACGTCGCACAATGGCGTGGCTTGCTCGATATGGCCGCCCTGCGCCCACGTCTGTCCCTCGGAGCTGCTCAGACGCACGCCGCGGAACAACTGCCACTCGGTTTCCGCCGACGTGCGCCGGCAGGCGATCTGACCCGTCTCCGTCGAACCGTAGATTTCCAGCAGCCGCGTGCGGCATTGCCGTTCGACATCCAGTGCCAGGTTCCGGGACAGAGGCGCGGTGGCCGACAGGACGAGATCCGTGGCCGGAACAGTCACTTCGGAGGCAAGCAGGGTCCGAAGATGGACCGGCGTCGTCACCAATGCGCGTGGCTGCGGCACTGAACTCAATTCGCAGCAGATGTCCGCGGGATAGAAAGGCCGGCCGCTGCTGAAGGCGTTGCCGCTCTGCAGGGCGAGAAGCACTGTGGACTCGAATCCGTACATGTGCTGCGGCGGAACCGTGCCAACGATCGTGTGCGAACCGCCGTCGAGCAACCCCAACCGCTCGGCTTCGTGTCGGACGCAGTTGACGAGACGTCCCCATGTCTTTCGGTAGGGAAGCGGTGTCCCGGTTGATCCCGACGTGAACACATACGCCGCAAGGCACTCGGCGTCAATTTCAACGTCTGGCCGGTCACCCGGTTCCGCTGGCCCGGCGCGATCCGCGGGCGAGCGCTCCGGAAACGGAACCCGCGGCAGATCGATGCTGCATTGGGCCTCGTCGGTGATGCAAAACACATCCGGTGCAAATCGCTTCAGCTGACGGATGACTTCGGGCGTGTGAGTCGAGGGGAGCAGGCTGACCTTGCGCGTGAGCAGGCTTGCGGCGAAGGCAACAGTGAACCGATATCGGTCGCTGCAGACGTTGAGGACGTGGCTGCCGCGAGGAAGTGCTTCGGCGACGCGACGCACGTCGGCCAGGAACGATCCGGCCCGCACCGGTACGCCGGAGCGGTAAGCCACAACCGCATCGGCGGACGAGTGTGATATCAGCGCAAGGGTGGCCAGGACGCTACTTCGTTCGATGAGCGCTGATGTAGTCGGTCAGATGGTCCAGGGAGCGGAAGATCTGGCCGTTCTCTTCACTGTCGGCGCGCAGCTGGACGCCGTACTGCTTGGAGACCACCAGCGCGATTTCCAGGATGTCGATGCTGTCCAGGCCCAGGCCATCGCCATACAGCGGCGCCTGCGGATCGATGTCGGTCGCGGCCACCTCCAGATTGAGCGCGGCCACGATCAGGCCAGCCACTTCGGCCCGCAGGACACTGTCAACCGGCGCCGCCGGTTGCCGAAGAGGCGCGTTGTCGGACATATCCTTGCAGAATGGCGCCGCCGGCCGGCGGATGCACCATGATACCTGCGGCGAACCTGAGCGCAACCGGAACGCGGCCTCAGGCGGAGCGCGTGCCTGTCTGCTGCGCGCGACGCGCCAGCAGCAGCGGCAGGCGCAGGATGAAGCCACCGAGCAGGCGGGCGTGCATGGACGTCAGCAGGATGTTGTCGCGGACGTAGCGAAAGTGCGATACACCGCCCTCGTCGGGGCGGAAATAGCGAACCGCGGCAGGGAGATTCAGCGCCGGCACACCACTCCAGCTCAGACGCACCACGATCTCCACGTCGAAATCGAAGCGCCGCATCCACATGTGGGTGGACATGATGCGCACCAGAGGCTCGAGCGGATAGACCCGGAAG
>DATKLO010000234.1:0-3343 GCA_035542375.1 Steroidobacteraceae bacterium
CGCTACCGCCCCGCTCGCGGGGCCGGGCAGCGGCGCGCGTGTGCCGCTCTGGAGGTTGGTGACCTGGTACACCAGCCCCGCCTGTGAGGCGTTAGGCCCGGCGAAGAAACCGGCCATGTTCACGGTGGTGTAGGTGGTACATGCCGCGCCGGTGCAAGTGCCCTGCGCCCCGCTGCTGAAGGTCATCGGGCCGGACCGGCCGATGATCATGCCCGCCTGGCTGGCGGACACGGACGTTCCGGCGATGATGAACTGGACGCTGGCATCCACCGCGGCGGCGCTGAACCGAGCGGTGAGCGTTGCACTCTGGAACTGGCCGGTCACCTGTGCCGCTTGCGCGCCGGCCACCGGCGAGGTCGCGCCGATCACTCTGTAGGTGGCCACCGGGGTGCTGATCATGAGCTGCGACAGCTCCGAGGAGCTGGTGGCCGCTCCCACGACGTAGTGGAAGTACTGGCCGTACGGGTCCAGGCCGCGCCCCCACGCCACCAGGCCCTGGTTACCGAACTCCGTCACCCCCGACAGCGGGTTCTGGCCGTTGTTCACGGACGCAACTGCACCGTTGGCCGCGAAGGTAATGGTGTCGTTCGGGACGACTCCGTACACCGGGTTGCAGGCCGTGATGCAGTTGATGGAGACCGCGTGCGCCAGCGTGAGTGTCTGGGTGCCAGACAACTGCAGACCGGCCGGCGTGCCCGTGTCCGTGGTCACATCGCCTGCCACGAATGTCGGCGGGGGCACCTGGGGTTGCGCAGGAGGCAGATCGGTCTTCTTCGCGGTGATCACCGGCTTGGTCTCGGGCGTAGCGACGAAGTAGGACTCGCCACTGGTCACGTTGGTGCAGCCGCCTGCGTTGCACACCACGATCTGCCCCTCCCCGACGGAGCCCGACAAACTGGCGCCGTAGCTCACGGTGTATTCCGTTCCGCGAATGCCGATCGTGGCGACGGAGGTGCTTACCTGGTAGTTCTTCTTGTTGGTGCGTCCCACCAGGCCGGTGATGGTACGCAGGCCGCCCTGGAGCAGACTGAAGAAGCCGCGCTCGTTGCCGTCCGCGCGGCCATCGAAACGGTACTCGTCGATGCGAAACTTCGTATGCGGCTGCAGCGAGACGAACGCGCCATCGCTGAAGCGCAACTGCAGTCGCGCCTCCCCAGTGTCGACTGTGTCTCCTTGCCCGATCTCGGCGCCGCGCAGCAGCACCCGTTCCCTGCCTTGGAGGTCGATCGCCAGCGCCCGTCCTGCCACGAATTCCACGCGCGCGGCGCCGGCCGCGTCCACCGATGAAGGAAGCGTCAAGGCGAAGGCAGCGAGCGCCGCCATCATCAGTCTGTACAGCATTGTGAAACCCCGCACGCCGGATCGATAGGCGGTGCGCAGCAACATCCAGGCCGACCTCAGCGGCTCGCCGACGAGCGCGGCCAACGGCGGAGCCAGTGGCGCTACACTGGGAAAAATGAGTGAATCGATTCCGACGTCCGCGCCTTCCGCCCCCGAGTTGGCCGCTTTGCGCGCCGACATCGCACGGTGGGCGCGCGAGCTGGGATTCGCGCAGGTCGGCGTCAGCGGGGTGCAGCTGGGGCAGGCCGAGGCGCGCCTGCTCGAGTGGCTCGGCCGCGGCTGGCAAGGCGACATGGATTACCTCGCCCGGCACGGCACGCTGCGCAGCCGTCCCGCCGAGCTGGTGCCCGGCACCGTAACCGTGATCTGCGCACGGCTGGACTATTTCCCCGGGCAGGCGCGCGAGGCATGGTCGGTGCTGGGGGACGGGGCGCTGGGTTACGTATCGCGCTATGCGCTGGGACGCGACTATCACAAGGTCATGCGCACGAAGCTGCAAGCCCTGGCGGACAGGATCGCCGCGGCGTCGGGGCCGTTCGGCTATCGGGTGTTCAGCGACAGTGCTCCCGTGATGGAAGTCGAGCTGGCCACGCGCGCCGGCCTCGGCTGGCGCGGCAAGCACACTCTGGTGCTGACCCGCGAGGGCGGCTCATGGTTCTTCCTCGGGGAGATCTACACCGATCTGCCGCTGCCCGTGGACCGGCCCCAGACCGACCATTGCGGGGTTTGCCGGCGCTGCATCGACGTATGCCCGACGCGAGCGATCGTCGCGCCTTACCAGCTCGATGCGCGCCGCTGCATCTCCTACCTGACCATCGAGCACAAGGGCAGCATTCCGGTGGCGCTGCGGCCGCTGATCGGCAACCGCATCTACGGCTGCGACGACTGTCAGCTGGTGTGCCCGTGGAACAAGTTCGCGCGGACCGCCGAGGTTCCCGACTTCGGAGTGCGCAACGGGCTCGACGCTGCGCAGCTGGCGCAGCTGTTCGGCTGGAGCGAAGCGCAGTTTCTGCGGCGCATGCAGGGCAGCGCGATCCGCCGCATCGGCCACCAGCGCTGGCTGCGCAACATCGCGGTGGCGCTGGGCAATGCGCCGCCCTCCGCGGAGGCACTTGCAGCGCTCGTGCAGAAGCGCGATCATCCTTCCGCGCTGGTGCGCGAGCATGTGGCCTGGGCCATCGGGCGGCAACGCGAAGCCGGCGCGCCGAGGACGGGGCGCCAGGGGCAGGACCTCGAGCTCGAGCCGCGAAGCGCGAGGCACGAGAAGTGAGGCATCCACGCGAGCGATGACGTCGGGACGGCAGGCTGTGACTTGCGCATTACGGCTCGCGTGCGCCGCGCTATGGTTGACGGCGGCGGCGCATGCGGCAGAGGAGGGCAGGGTGACGATGACGATCACATCGAGCGCGTTCACGCACAACGCGTCGATACCGAGGCAGTACACGTGCGACGGCAAGGACATCTCCCCGCCGCTGGCCTGGGCCGGGATGCCGGCCGGTGCCAAGAGTCTGGTGTTGATCGTGGACGATCCGGACGCACCCGATCCGGCTGCCCCTCGCATGACGTGGGTGCACTGGGTGCTGTACAACATTCCGCCGACGGCCGCTGGGCTGAAAGAGGGTGTCGGGCGCGCGGAGCTGCCCGCAGGCACGCTGGAAGGGACCAGCGATTTCCAGCGCACCGGCTACGGTGGCCCCTGCCCGCCGATCGGCCGCCACCGCTACTTTCACAAGCTATATGCGCTGGACGCAGTGCTGCCTGATCTAGGCAAGCCGCGCAAGCAGGACGTGGAGAAGGCGATGAAGGGTCACGTCATCGCCGAAGCTCAGCTGGTCGGCACGTACCAGAAGGGAAGGTAAGCTCGCGCTAGAACTTCCACACGCCGCCGATCGTCCACAGCTGCTGATCGGTGTCGCCGACTGTATTGGCGTTGCCGAGGTTGGGGAAATATTCGAACTCGGCGCGCACCGCGAAATGACGGGTGAGGAAGTATTGCGCGCCG
>DATKLO010000235.1:0-8625 GCA_035542375.1 Steroidobacteraceae bacterium
TGGCACGGGCTCGACTCCATCGATCCCGATCTGCGCGCCTTCTATGAGTACTACTCGGTGCACATGGAGCCGTGGGACGGTCCCGCCGGAATCGTTCTCACCGATGGCCGTTACGCGGCCTGCACGCTCGATCGCAACGGACTGCGCCCCGCGCGCTTCACCATCACACGCAACCGTATCCTGACCATCGCATCCGAGACCGGCGTGTGGGACTACGCACCGGAAGATGTGGTGCGCAAGGGCAAACTCGGCCCGGGGGACATGATCGCACTCGATCTGCAGACCGCGACGCTGCTCGAATCCGAGGATATCGACCAGATCCTCAAGGCGCGCCATCCCTACAAGACCTGGCTGAAGAAGGGCGTGCGCTATCTGGAGACCGACCTGGTGGATCCGCGACTGGCCGCCGAACCGATGGATCGGGAGACGCTGTCGCTCTACCAGAAGATGTTCAACGTCTCGTCCGAGGAACGGGACGAGATCATCCGTGTGCTCGCCGAGGATGAGAGCGAAGCGGTCGGCTCCATGGGCGATGACACGCCCATGCCCGTGCTCTCGCGCAAGGTCCGCCCGCTCTACGACTACTTCAGGCAGCAGTTCGCGCAGGTCACGAACCCGCCGATCGATCCGCTGCGCGAGTCGATCGTCATGTCGCTGCAGACGCAGATCGGGCCCGAATGCAACGTATTCGTGCCGGCGCCGGAGCACGCCCGTCAGATCGTGCTGGGTTCGCCCATCCTCTCGCAACGCAAGCTGCGGCAGATACTCGGGCTGAAGGAAGTCACGCACGAGTTCATCGATCTGCAGTACGACCCGCAGGAAGGGCTGCGGGCGGCGATCCTGAGAATGTGTGATCAGGCCGAGAATGCGGTGCGCGAGGGCAAACTCGTCCTGCTGCTGTCGGACCGCTACCTCGTCAAGGGCAAGCTGCCGGCGCACGCCCTGCTGGTGACGGGCGCCGTGCACCATCACCTGGTGCGGACCGGGCTGCGCTGCAAGTGCAATCTGCTCATCGAGACCGGCACTGCGCGCGATCCCCATCACTTCGCGTGTCTGATCGGTTATGGCGCCACCGCCGTGTATCCCTACATGGCCTACCAGGTGCTGTTCGAGATGATGCGCAAGGGTCGCGTGAAGCTCGACTTCGCGACGCGCCTGGAGCTGGGTCGCAGTTACCGCGCCGGCGTGCGCAAGGGTCTCTTCAAGATCATGTCGAAGATGGGAATCTCGACGATCTCCAGCTACCGCAGCTCGCAGTTGTTCGAGATCGTCGGTCTCGCGGACGATGTGGTGAACCTGTGCTTCACGGGCACCGACAGTCGCGTGCAGGGCGCGGATTTCGCCGATCTGGAATCCGACCTCAGGCAGCTTGCCGCGCGAGCCTGGAATCCGCGCGAGCCGCTGGACCAGGGCGGCCTGCTGAAGTACATGCACGGTGGCGAGTACCACATGTACAACCCGGATGTCGTGGCCACTCTGCAGGCCGCGGTCATCTCGGGCGATTACTCGCAGTACAAGCTGTTCGCCGGGCTGGTGAACGAGCGTCCGGCCTCGACCTTCCGTGATCTGCTCGCGCTGAAGACCGGGACGGCCTGCGTGCCGCTCGAGGAAGTCGAACCCGTCGAGGCGGTGCTCGCACGCTTCGACAGCGCCGGCATGTCACTCGGGGCGCTGTCGCCCGAGGCGCATGAAGCGCTGGCCATCGCCATGAACCGGCTCGGCGCGCGTTCCAACTCCGGCGAGGGGGGCGAGGACCCGGTGCGCTACCGCACCGAGCGCAACTCCAAGATCAAGCAGGTGGCCTCCGGCCGTTTCGGTGTGACACCGGAATACCTGATCAACGCGGAGGTGCTGCAGATCAAGATCGCGCAGGGCGCCAAGCCCGGCGAGGGTGGCCAGCTGCCGGGACACAAGGTGAACGACATGATCGCCTCGCTGCGCTTCGCGCGGCCGGGTGTCGGCCTGATCTCCCCGCCGCCGCATCACGACATCTACTCCATCGAGGACCTGGCGCAGCTCATCTTCGACCTGAAGCAGGTGAATCCGCAGGCGCTGGTGTCCGTGAAGCTCGTTGCCGAGCCCGGCGTGGGCACGGTGGCGGCCGGTGTGGCCAAGGCCTACGCGGACCTCATCACCATCTCGGGTTATGACGGCGGCACCGGTGCG
This sequence comes from Steroidobacteraceae bacterium, assembly GCA_035542375.1. GTDB lineage: Bacteria > Pseudomonadota > Gammaproteobacteria > Steroidobacterales > Steroidobacteraceae > 13-2-20CM-66-19. The sequence continues at coordinate 2,167 of DATKLO010000235.1, forward strand.
AGTCCCCTGTCATCCATCAAGTACGCCGGCACTCCCTGGGAACTCGGGCTTGCCGAGACTCACCAGACGCTGCGGCTGAACGATCTGCGTCACCGCGTGCGACTGCAGACCGACGGCGGGCTCAAGACCGGGCTGGATGTGGTGAAGGCGGCCATCATCGGCGCGGAAAGCTTCGGGTTCGGCACGGCACCGATGGTGGCGCTGGGCTGCAAGTATCTGCGCATCTGTCATCTGAACAATTGCGCCACCGGGGTGGCCACGCAGCACAATGTGCTGCGCTCGAAGTACTTCGTCGGCCTGCCGGAGATGGTCATCAACTACTTCCGCTTCGTGGCCGAGGAAGTGCGGGAGATCCTCGCCTCCCTGGGCGTACGGCGTCTGCAGGACCTCATCGGTCGGACCGAATATCTGCAGGTTCTCGCGGGCGAGACCGAACGCCAGCGCAAGCTGGATCTGGCGCCGATCCTGTCCACGGCGGGCCTGGCCGCAGAGGCGCCGCAGTTCTGCGTCACTCCCTCCAACGCACCGTTCGACAAGGGCGAACTGGCCGAGCGCATGGTGGCGGACCTGCTGCCGGCCATCGAGAACAAGCTCGGCGGGGAGTGGAGCTATGACGTCCGCAACTTCAACCGATCCGTCGGAGCACGGCTGTCGGGCGAGATTGCCCGGCGCTGGGGCAATTACGGCATGGAGGACGCGCCGGTCACACTGCGGTTGAAGGGCAACGTGGGGCAGAGCTTTGGCGTGTGGAACGTGGGTGGCTTGCATCTGTATCTGGAAGGGGACGCCAACGACTACGTCGGAAAGGGCATGGCCGCCGGCAAGATCGTGCTGCGCCACCCGCGCAGTGCGCGCTTCGTTGCGAACGAGACGATCATCATGGGTAACACCTGCCTCTACGGTGCGACCGGCGGGCAGCTGTTCGCCGCGGGCGTGGCCGGCGAGCGGTTCGCCGTGCGCAACTCGGGCGCGACGGCTGTCATCGAGGGCGCGGGTGATCACTGCTGCGAGTACATGACCGGTGGTGTCGTGTGCGTGCTGGGTCGCACCGGAGTCAACTTCGGGGCGGGCTTCACCGGCGGGTTCGCCTACGTGCTGGATCTCGAGCGCGACTTCGTCGATCGCTACAACCACGAGCTGATCGACATCAGCCGCATCCACGCCGAGTCCATGCAGTCACACCTGCAGCACCTGGAGAGCCTGCTGGAGCAGCACCAGGCCGAGACGGGCAGCGCCTGGGCCGAGGAGATCCTCAATGACCTGCGCACCTACATCGGCAAGTTCTGGGTGGTGAAGCCCAAGGCCGCCTCGATCGACTCGCTGATCGAGAATCTGCGGCGCGCCGCCTGAGGTTCACGGCACATGGCGGACAAGAGCCTGCAGTTCCTGGAGATCCCGCGCGCCGACCCGGCCAAGCTGGCCGTGGAGACGCGGGTCGCGACTTTCCGCGAGATCTACTCGCCCTACGACGAGCAGTCGGCGGGCCAGCAGGCGGGCCGCTGCCTCGCCTGCGGCAACCCGTTCTGCGAGTGGAAGTGCCCGGTCCACAACTACATTCCCAACTGGCTGAAGCTCATCCAGGAAGGCAACCTGTTCGAGGCGGCGGAGCTGTCGCACAAGACCAACTCGCTGCCGGAGGTGTGCGGGCGCATCTGTCCGCAGGACCGGCTGTGCGAAGGCGCGTGCACGCTCAACGACGGGCTCGGCGCGGTGACGATCGGCTCGATCGAGAAATACATCACCGACGAGGCGTTCAAGCGCGGCTGGAAGCCCGACATGGCCAACGTGCAGCCCAGCGGCAAGCGCGTCGCCATCGTGGGCGCCGGTCCGGCGGGCCTCGGCTGCGCCGACATTCTCGTGCGCAACGGCGTGACGCCGGTGGTGTTCGATCGCTACTCGCGCATCGGGGGTCTGTTGACCTTCGGCATCCCGCCCTTCAAGCTCGAGAAGCAGGTGGTCGAGAAGCGCCGCGAGATCATGGAAGAAATGGGCGTGCAGTTCCGGCTGGGCGTGGACATCGGTTCGGACCTGCCGTTCGAGCAGTTGCTGGCCGAATTCGATGCCGTGTTCCTGGGGATGGGAACCTACAAGTATGTGCGCGGCGGCTTCCCGGGCGAGGACCTGCCCGGTGTGCACGAGGCGCTGCCGTACCTGGTCGCCAACATCAACCACGAGCTGCGCATTCCCGGCAGCGCGGAGCACCTCATAAGCATGCGCGGCAAGCGCGTGATCGTACTCGGTGGCGGTGACACGGGCATGGACTGCAACCGCACCGCGATCCGCCAGGGTGCGGAGTCGGTGATCTGCACCTACCGCCGTGACGAGCTCAACATGCCCGGCTCGCGCCGTGACTACAGGAACAGCAAGGAGGAGGGTGTCGAATTCCTCTTCAACCGCCAGCCCATCGAAATCGTCGGCTCCGACACTGTCGAGGGCGTGAAGCTGGTGGAGACGCGGCTGGGCAAGCCCGATGCGCGCGGCCGGCGCGTGCCCGAGCCGATTCCGGGTTCCGAGCATGTATTGCCGGCGGACGCGGTGATCATCGCCTTCGGCTTCCTGCCCAGTCCGCCGGACTGGTTCGACCCGCACCAGATCCGACTGCACGGCAACGGCCGCGTGCGTGTCTCCGCGGGCAAATCAACACCGTTCCAGACAACCAACCCCAAGGTCTTCGCCGGAGGCGACATGGTCCGCGGCTCGGACCTCGTGGTCACCGCCGTGTTTGAAGGACGCGAAGCCGCCAAAGGGATCCTGGGTTACCTGGGAATCGTCGCCGGGACGTAGCAGGACATCCTGCCGCGTCGGTACTTTCGGTATGCAGCCTCTCCCGGACGCGTCTGAATGACTGACGCCACGGGATTCTGGTCATCTGCGCAGTAACACCCTCCCGCAAAAAAAAGCCCCGCCTTGCGGCGGGGCATGGATCTCTTTCCCAGTGATGACCCGGTGGCTTCGCTGTCAGCTCCGGCCGGGCGCGGGCAAAAATCCGATCGAAATCGCCCTTCAGTGCGCACCGGCGTGTCGCGTTGTCACGAGCATCTATTACTGCGGCTGAAACGTTGGAGCCCAGCTCCGGCCGAATCATCAAGGCCCGCGTGTCACTGCACACGTTATCGTTCCTGGCAATCGCAAAAAGTTCGCCATTGCCTGACCCGTGCCCGCGTCGATTACCCGAGTTTTCTCTTCTTGTCCCTCCGGTTGTGCGCTCTTCGCATCACCTGTAAGAGCGCCGCTGCCGTTACCCTGCGCCACAAGCCCGGACCCGAGGCAGAAGCCCAATGAAAACCGCCGCTTGCAGGCTTCAGAATGCGTCTAATCTCAAGGTCATTGTAGCGCTTCCGCGTGAAACTTCCATGTCGTATTTGTCACACAACAGGTCGCGGCCAGGTGCTTCGGCAGGAGTCGGCAGTCAACTGCCGAGCCAGCGGGAGCGCTAGCCCGCCAGCGCGTGAGGAGCGCTCAGCGGGCGAGCCGCACCGTAAAACGGGCGCCTGAATCGCCGGGAAGGCTGCTGGCTGTGGCATTGCCGCCATGGAACTCGGCAATGAGCCGGACTATGTAAAGTCCGAGGCCGAAGTGGGGGCGGCTGTCGGCACCGAGGCGTGATTGCCACAACGATTCGAACAGCCGGCCGCGCGATTCGGGCGGCAGCGGCGGTCCGGGATTCTCCACTTCCAACAGCGCAGCGTGGGGCTCCAGGCGCAGCCGCACGGTGATCGTCGCACCGGCCGGACTGAAATCGACCGCGTTGTCCACCAGCTTGTCCAGCATCTGCACGATCAGGTCCGGCGCGCCCTCGATCTCCACTCCTTCCGCCGGCAGCTCGAGCGCGAACTCACGTTGAGGAAAGGCGGTGCGATACGAGGAAACCGCCGAATCGATCACCGGGATCAGGTTGAATCGCGTCCGCTCGGCGCTGCTGATGGCCTCTTCGACGCGCGTTGCCGCTCCCATCGCGTGAAGAATCCCGTTGAGGCGTTCGCTGCCTTCGCGCGCCCGCGCGACATAGACACCGGCGGACGGCGGAAGCGGTTCCGATTCCAGATTCTCCAGCGAAGAACGCACGATCGTGAGCGGTGTGCGGATTTCGTGCGCGAGCTTGCCGGCCAGCGTGCGCAGGTAGCCAGTGTATTCATTCAGCCGGCCGAGCAGTGTTGAAAAGCCGCGCGCCACGTCCCCGAGTTCATCGACGGAGTCCGTCTCGGGAAACGTGGTAACCAACCCCTCGCGGGTCAAGGCAGTTTCGCTCGCAGTGCGCAACCGTGACAGCCGCAAAGCCAGCCGCGCGGCGAACACCAGCATCGCGACAACAGCGACGAGACTGATGACCAGCGTCAGGTTGAGCATGCGGGTCAGCGCGCGATCGCGCAGTGTGAGCCAGCGCTCCTCCGTCTGCGTGACCTGTAACAGACCGATCGCGCTGCCCTGGTCGCGATCGTAAATCGTCGCCGTGGCATCGATGACGCGCCGCGCCCCAGACCTGTCGACCAGGTGTCGATAGAACCGCGTCAGAAATCCCCGTTCCGCACCCAGTTCCGTGGCCTGAGCCAGCGCGTCCGCCTGTGACAGCAGACGATGATCGGGGGTCATGACGGACAGGCGCAATCCGGGTTGCAGGAATTGCCGCAGGTATACCGTGAGGTCCGGAGAGGCCACGATGAGACGCCCCACTGTGTGCAGATCGTCGCTACGCAGCGTGCCGTAACTCACGGGCTCCGCGCCGCGCGCATTCCGATCGTCCACGAGTACCCCGAAACGCTCCCCCAGCATCGAGAGCGGAATGCGTAACTCGAGACGATATCCCTTTGCGCTCGGCTGCCACGCACCGGTGATGCGCGGTTCGGTCACCGCGGTCTGCTGTCCGTATTCGCCTGTCTCGATGCGCCTCCCGGTCACGCTGCCGAATCCGGTCGCACCGATGAACACCTGGTGCTCGACCCCGTCCGGGCCCTGGAATCCCAGCCACACACGATCTCCGAACGTGCCCGGCTCCAGTGGACTCGCCCCGGGTGCATCGAACACAACATGCTCGTCTCGGACGTCGAGTACCACGTACAGCATCCGCTCGAACACACCGGTGAGGATTCCGAATTCGTGCTGTCCGTGAGCGTAGTAGCGCCACGCCGATTTGCCTTGTGGCCATTCGTCCGCGTAGCCATCGACCGACGGCTGTGCGAACAGCAGCACGGGACGCAGGTCGTAGGGTGTCGGCCTGGGTTCCGGCTGCGGGACCAGCGCCTGCGATTCGTCCGTATCTGCGGAATCCGTGCTGCGTGCCGGTGGGACTTCCCGGTACAGCAGGTCGCGACGCCCCTGGAGCGAGGAGGCCATGGTCTGCGCGACCGACTGCAGTGAACTTTGCTCCCCCTCGCGCAGGGCGGATTCCATCTCGCGCGCGTACCGGCAACCAGCCCACGGCAACACCAGTGTCGCGAGTCCGAGCAGCAGCAGTTTAAAACGCAAGGACATGGCCGGAACCGGACGCTACGTCGTACCGCGAGCGCCCGCGACGATCACTCGACCCATCGGTATCCCATGCCGTACACGGTCTGCACGGCATCGAAGTTGGGTTCGATGGCCTGGAACTTCCGGCGGATGCGCTTGATGTGCGACGTGATGGTGTTGTCATCCAGCACGACGTTGGCGGCGTCCATGAGCTGCTGGCGATTCTTCACGTGTCCGGGGTGGCGCGCGAGGGCGTAGACGATCCAGAACTCGGTCAGGGACAGCAGTACGACCTTACCCTCCCACTCGACCTGCATGCGCTCCGCATCGAGAGTGAGAGGACCCCGACGCACGATCTGACTCGCCTCCAGCGGGCGCCGCAATGCCTCGACGCGCCGGAACAACGCATTCACGCGCGCGATCAGATGCGCCAGGCTCAGGTCCTTCGTCAGGAAATCGTCCGCACCCAGACGCAGGCCAGAAACAGCGTCGAGTTCCGAATCGCGCGCCGTCAGGAAGATGATGGGCAGCTCCGCAGACAGCGCACGCAGCTGCCGGCACAGCTCGAAACCGCCTTCGGGTTCTTCTTCCAGCGAGATGTCGATCACCGCGAGATCAGGCAGGCGTGCGCCGAATGCGGCCATGGCCTGCTTGCGGTTCGCATAGGTCCGCACGACGTAACCCTCGCGCGTGAATGCAGCCGCGTAGTTGTCGCGTATCGCGGGTTCGTCCTCGACGATGGCCACCGTTCGTTTCATGGGTTCTAGGCTACCGCCTGACGAGAGCGGGTGAAAGCGCACGCGAGCCTTATTTTTAAGGGATGTGCGACAGGTCCCGCGCTCGGCGGGGACGCGCCACAATTCGCCTCAATTCATCGGCGGGTTGCCATTTCCGCGCCCGCCGGCCGCGCGGGCCCACGTGCGAAATGATTCTCCCTGCACAAGCGGAGAATCGCAGACATGACATCGCAGTTGTCGCGGCGGGAATGGCTGTTCAACTTGCTGGCCGTGCTGG
>DATKLO010000236.1:0-6917 GCA_035542375.1 Steroidobacteraceae bacterium
CTGTTTGCTGCGACGCGTCCGTCGACAACCGAGGCCCAGTACCGCCGTCAGCGTGGCGATACGCTTCGCTACCGGGTGATGGCTCTCACGGCCGACAGCCTTGAGTCCCCACAGGGGACCACCCCTTTGAAGCGAATGCAGGATGCCTTCATCGGGTTGGTGTTTGGAACCGGAGACACTGCCACGGCATGGTATGATACGCTAAGACTCGCAGTGGTGCTCCGCGCTGACACCACAGAGTTCGACACCCGCCAGGCAATCCACCAGCCCATCCTGCTCGGAGTCGACCCGCGCGGCAGGGTCACCATTCGAGCTGTCCCCGACTTCCCGCCGTGGGGCGACCCCTTTCCCGATCTCACGTACCAGTTCGCGGACTTCTTTCTGGACCTCCCCTCGGACCTAAGGCTCTTTCCGGGCCGTACCTGGGCCGACACGATCATTGAATACGACTCCACACCGGGGAGTTGGACGAACTTCGTCCAGCGCTTCATCGACTGCACCGTCACCGGAGACACGGTCCTCCACGGACTGTCGGCTCAGGTCATCCGTGCGAGCCAGCACATCGAGATGATCAGCGTCCTCAGGGTCCCAGGCGAAGCCCCGACCACAGGCAGCCACCTCGACGGGTTCGACAGCGCGCTCTTTCTCTTTGCGGCCGACTCGGGACTCCTCCTAGCCCACCGCCACCGAAGTCAGTTCACGGGCACCATGGTGCTCGAGGGCGGTCGGCAGCGCCCTGTGCGCCGCACCTATCTCGCCGACATCGAGCTTCTCCGCTAGGCGGCGCGTGGCGCCTAACTAGTGCATGCAGCTGACAGAGCGCGCACTACCTTCGGCGCGCCTGGCGGATGACGAGGCGAGTCCTACGTTAGCAGCTCAAAGGCGTTTGTCGGAGTGCGCCTGGTCGGTCTTGGTTGGCGCGCTCTGCAGCTGATGCACAGAGTCGTTAGGCCGCTGCGACCGCCATGCACACAGGAGGATCGATGCGCCCGACTGCTACTGCAGCGCTCGCGAGTCTCGCAATGGTCGCGCTGAGTGTCGGTGCCTGCACCCGCAAGCCTGCCGGACCGTGCGCGGCGTCCAGTGGACCTCCAGTTGAACGGCTCCAGGCGCTTGCTCGCCAGTACCATCCGGAGGTGCTGAGCCCAGACAGGAGCCGAGCTTCCGCGCTCGTCGGCTTCGTGCTCGACGAGCAGTGCCGGGTGCTGCACGATACGGCTGGCCAGCGGCCGGCTGACTGGAAGGATGTCGACTCCGCGCTCGCGACCCTGTTCCCGCGGATTCGCATCCAGCCGTTCGTGGCGGCAGGTATTCTGTTCGCTACGGCCGACACGGCCCAGGGCAGTCCTCAGATAGTCTGGGTGGTGTCCAAGGACTGAGGGCCGGGGCAGCGGTCTAACTAGCGAATGAAGCTGACGGGGCGCGCCGACTCACGGCGCGCTTGGCGGATGGCGGTGTCCGTCCTACCGTAGAGGCAACAGCGCTGTTCAGGAGTGCGCCTGGTCAGGTTCGGCTGGCGCGCCCCGCAGCTCATTCGCAGAGTCGTTAGGCAGCAGGAGACCAAGCCATGGAGCGCCGCCGGCTACATTCGCTGCAGACCCAACTGCTGAAGTTCGTGTTCCCGACGGTCTATCTCATCGGACTTGCCGTAGGGCTACCGCTGGTGTTTGCCGGGACGGGGACAACGGACCCAAGCGGGATCCTGAGCCGCGGCGAAATCCAGGTCGTTGCTGTCCTGGCGGCGCTGGCGGGCGCCGGCCTATTGGTCTGGGGTGTCGTGCGACCTCAGTTTGTCTGGATGGATCACAACAACCTGCACGTTTCGAAACTCATTCGCGAAGCGACGGTACCCTTGGCGGACATTCAGGACGTCACGGAGAACTGCTGGCTGAGTATACACCCGGTGACGGTCCACCTCGCACACGCCACGCACTTCGGGCCCACCATCACCTTCATTCCCGAGTGGCGGCCGCTGTACTGGCAGCACCACCCGGTGGTGGACGACATTCTCGAGGCGGCGGCTGCAGCGCGCCGACAATTGGCACCCCGCGGTCCTGCTGCCTAACTAGCGAACGAAGCTGCCGGGGCGCGCACGACCGACGGTGCGCTTGGCGGATTACGGCGCTCGTCCTACCTTTGCGGCCGAACGGCTGTTCAGGAGTGCGCCTAGCGAAATCCGGCTGGCGCGCCCCGCAGCTTATTCGCAGAGTCGTTAGGCGGCGCGATGCCCCCGGCCGCAGACCGTGCCCTCTAGGGGCGTGAAGAGATCCTATGCGACTTCACGGCGAGATCACCATCAACGGCCGAACGTATCCAGAAGGAACTGATGTCCCTTGGTTTGCCATCTATCCATTCTTCTTGATTCACATGTTGATCTTCGGCGGCTCTGGCTTCTTCATGGCCTATGGATCCCAGCGCCCTTCAGTGCTGTTCCTCTACGCGCACGGCGGCATTGCAGTCACGGTCTACACCGTCTTCTACGTGACCATCTTCGGGCTGGATGAAGTCAAATGGATGTTCATCAATGCCGCCCTGGGGCTGCTGGGCATCTATAGCCAAATCGCATGGCTCTTGTCGCTCGTCGGGAGGCGGGCTCGCGACTACCCCGCGTACGTGCACGTGATTCCATTTCTGTATTTCGTGCTGTACACGTTCCTCCTCCGGCACGCAATCATCGACCTCACGGGTTCCCGCGACGCCCCAGCGCGAAAGACCGTTGTGGAGCGCACATATGTTGCAGTGTCAGTGCTGGTTTACGTCGCTGCTTACTTCCTCGAGCACCGCTAACTCGGCAACGTGTCGTAGCGTCCGCGCCGTCTAACTCGTGCATGCAGCTGCCAGAGCGCGCACCACCGGCGGCGCGCTTGGCGGATGGCGCAGACGAGGCTACCCTAGGGGTGACAACGCAGCTCACGAGTGCGCTTGGCCAGATCGGGTTGGCGCGCTCTGCAGCTGATGCACAGAGTCGTTAGGCGGCAACGTGAGGGCCCCGTGATGACCGCAAATGGCTTGGTAGGGCTTCTCGGCGCGCTGGCATTCGTCCTCGCGCTGCTCACGCTCGCCTTCGCTTGGCGCGGTAGGGCCTGGAGCGGCCGCACGAACTCGCTTCTGCTCTCCGCCGCCATCGCCGTCGGGACCTTCCACTACGTCCTAGCCCGTCCCCGAACGGTGCTGCTGGACGAGGTGGCCGCCGTCCTCTCGTTTCTGCTGATGACCGTCGTGTTCTGGCGGCTCATCCGCGGGCAACAGGGGTGACGTTGCCCTCTAACTAGCGAATGAAGCTGCCGGGGCGCGCCGACCGGCGGTGCCCTTGGCAGATGACCGCTTCAAGCGCATTTCGGGCAAGAGAGCGCTGGCGCAGATGCGCGCCCGGAGGCATCCGGTTGGCGCGCTCTGCAATTGATGCACAGAGTCGTCAGGCGGCTGTCGATCTGGCTTCGTACACCTGCAACGGAGACTCGATGGAGCGACCCTGGGTTTCATGGGGCTTGCTGTTGGCGTCGCTCCTGGCGCTGGGGTTCTTCGCGTACGGTTACGCAAAGGCCAGTTCCTTCTCCGCGGCAAACCCAGACGCTGCGAGTCTCTGGCGCGCCGTGGCGTGGGTCTGCGTGGCGTCTGCCACCCTCTCGCTGGCGCTGCTCGTGGTCGCACTCGTGCGACTCGCTCGCCGCTGGCGAACTCGGCGTTCGAGCGCGACAGCCGTCTAACTAGTGCATGCAGCTGCCAGAGCGCGCACTGCCAGCGGCGCGCTTGGCGGATGGCGGGACGAGTCCTACCTTACCGGCGAATACGCTACCCAGAAGTGCGCCTGGTGGGTTTCGGTTGGCACGCTCTCCAGCTGCTGCACAAAGTCGTTAGGCAGCACACACTAGCGACGAGACTCGAAAGGTGTAACCATGACCGACGTACACCTGACCGGTCCGGTCCCCTACTCCGATCTCGTCGGCACCGCGGACCCGCTCGCGCTTCTCGGTTCCACACCAGAGCAGATCGCCCATCTTGTCGAGCGTTGGCAACCGACTGTCTGGTCCCGTTCTTATTCCGAAGGCAAGTGGTCGGCCGCACAACTCGTCCTCCACTTGGCGCACGACGAGATCGGTTGGTCTAACCGCGTTCGCCTGGCGCTTTCGGTGCCGAGCTATGTCCCGGTGCCATACGACGGCGCCGAGTGGGTCAGGTTGGAGACCCCGACAGATCCCGACCTTGCCCTTAACGCCTTCCTCTCTCTTAGGCGTCTGAACCTCATTCTCTACAAGCGTCTTACTCCTCTGCAGCTTGCACAGCCTCTGCATCATCCCGTTGTCGGCGAAATCACCATCGCCTGGATTCTGGCGCGCATCGCGGGGCACGACCTTCACCACCTCACGCAGCTTCAGGCCATCGCCGCGCACTAGTGGGCTCTTCGAACAGTGCTGCCTAACTAGTGCATGCAGCTGCCAGAGCGCGCACATCCAGCAGCGCGCCTTGCGCGGTCCCGCCCCGGTCCTACCTTAGCGGCGATTGGGTTACCCAGAGGTGCGCCTGGTCAGAATCGGTGGGCGCGCCCCGCAGCTTATTCGCAGAGTCGTTAGGCGGCGCCGCAACCGCTCCGCAGGCCGGCCGCTCAGATGGGAGGACGTATGGCCTCGCGTTCTCACCGCTCACTCAGCGTCCTAGTCCTCCTCAGCCTTCTCACCACTGCAGCGTGTGGCAGCCGTCCGCATACCTCCCCGACCGCCGTGCCGCCGATCCGCTGTCCGGCCGGGCAGAGTGCCAGCGTCACCAACGGGACCCGCCGTGATGTCGACCTCTACGCCGTCACCGACCCCGGCTCCTTGCGGACCTTGGTCGGAACGGTTCCCGCGCTCAGCAATGCCACGCTGCCACTGCCGCTCTCAAGCACCCACGTCATCCTGTGGTGGACCGGCGAGTCCTTCCCCGACGAGTCTAACTTCTCCGGATTGTGGGCCTCGGACCACATCTACGTGCGGTTCCAGTGCCGCTAGTGCCTGCGCCGCGGCGCCGTCTAACTCGCGCATGCAGCTGCCAGAGCGCGCCGACCCGTGGCGCTCTTGGCTTCTGACGGCTTCAAGCGTATTTCCGGGAAGGCAGCGTTGGCTCAGGTGCGCGCACCGCGACTCCCGTTTGGCGCGCTCTGCAGCTGATTCGCAAGAGTCGTTGGGCGGCCACGGACCTGCGCCTGCCGGACCCGTGGGTAGTTGTCCACCCGCTCTCATCCCGGAGATGACCATGGCCCCTGCCCTGTTCCTCGGCGTCGGCGGGCACGTTGTGGCACTCGATCCGGCCACCGGCCAAGAGTTGTGGCGCACCAAGCTCAAGGCATCGTCGGTCACGACCATCTGGTCCGCTGGGCAACGCATCTACGCCGGCTCGCAGGGAGAGGTCTTCTGCCTCGACGCCGCGGTGGGGCACATCCTCTGGCACAACAAGCTCAAGGGACTGGGCCAGGGTGTCGTGGCGTTCCCTGGCAGCGAGGCGGAGGCTGCTGCCGCCGCCGCGGCGGCCCAAGCGGCGGTGGCCGCGGCGACTGCGTGAGCGGCTGGACCGCGGCATCGGGATGCCGTGGCCGTCTAGCTCGTGCATGCAGCTGGCAGAGCGCGCACCACCGGCGGCGCGCTTGGCGGATGACGGGGCGAGTCCTACCTTAGCGGCGAACACGCTACCCAGGAGTGCGCCTGGTCGGATCGGATGGGCGCGCTCTGCAGCTGATGCGCAGAGTCGTTAGGCGGCGGCGCCGACCCGCTTGCCCGCCGTTCCGGCCTGTATTACGTTGTCATACATGAAAGCCGCGTTCACGATCCGCCTCGATGCCCCGCTCCAGCGGCAACTGGACCGCGTGGCGCGCCAGCTCGGCGTGACCCGCAGCGACGTCGTCCGCGATGCCCTGCGGCGCCAACTCGCCCTGCTCCGCTTCGAGCGTAGCCGCCGCCAGTTGATGCCCCTCGCCGAAGCGGCCGGCCTGCTCACCGACGAGGACGTCTTCCGCATCGTGTCGTGAAGGTCTATCTCGACACCAACGTCCTGGCCAGCGCCGTCGCCGCCCGCGGCCTCAGCGCCGACGTGGTGCGGCTGGTCATCGCCGAGCACGAGCTGCTCACGGGCGTCGTCAACCTGGTCGAACTCCAGCGCGTACTCCGGGACAAGCTGCACGCCCCCGCCCGCACCATTCGCGAGCTCGATGCGGTCCTGCGTTCCCACACCATCGTCCCCCAGCCCGCGAAGGTCCTCGACGTTCCGGTGCGCGACCCGGACGACCGGTGGGTGCTGGCCTCCGCCCTCGCGGGGGCGGCGGACGTGCTCGTCACCGGCGACCGCGACTTGCTCGACCTCGGCGCTCAGGCGCCCTTGCCGATCGTCGACCCGCGGGGGTTCTGGGAACTCATCCACCGGCCCCGATAGCGGCGCCGCCGTCTGACTAGTGCATGCAATTGCCGGAGCGCGCATGACCGGCGGCGCGCTTGGCGGGTGGCGGAGCCTGTCCTACCTTAGCGACGTGAAGGCGTTTGTCAGAGTGCGCCTAGCCAGATCGGTTTGGCGCGCTCTGCAGCTGATTCGCAAGAGTCGTTAGGGTGTGTTGTCTGCTAGTTCGTCCACTCTTGTTTCAATACGGGAGCTAGGACGTTGAAGCCATCTGAACGGACCGATCATGGTGGATCACCGCGGCGAATCAGGATTGCACGGTGGCTTGCCGCTGCGGCAGTTGCTATCCTCCTCTTGTACGCGGCCGTCGCATTCTCCTTCACCTCATTCCTCCTTGGGGATCACGCGCGCTGGCGCGGCATGAGCGCGGATCCCGAGAGTCTTGGCCTTAGCAGCCAGTCTGTATCCTTCACCTCCGCCGATGGCATTCCGCTACGCGGATGGTGGATACCGGCTACAGTCCCAGCTCGAGCGTCCGTCGTCATTGCGCACGGGAT
>DATKLO010000237.1:0-13656 GCA_035542375.1 Steroidobacteraceae bacterium
GGTCGAGGGCAGCCATCGCCCCGACGAAATCATCACCTGCGAGATGCGGCCCGATCTGGTGCGCGAGGCGCGGCGCGTGTGGAGCGTGGAGAACAACATCTACCAGTTCGGGCATCGCGGCTACGTCGCCGTGAAGGGCGGGGCGCAAGACTGCCCCTATACCTACATGCGCGACATGGTGGCAGGGAAATATCGGCTGCCATGGGAAGCCGAGGTGCAGGTCACCGACGGCACCTGCTGCGGCTTCGCGCCGTCGAGCCGGTCCTACGAAGGCGAGCCCGCGCCCAAGGAGACGCGCAAGTATGGCTGAACGCTTCGTCCCGGCCGATCCGTATCCCTGGCCCTACGACGGGGACCTGCGCCCGTCGAACACGGCGCTGATCGTCATCGACATGCAGACCGACTTCTGCGGCATCGGCGGTTATGTCGACCAGATGGGCTACGACCTGTCGCTCACGCGTGCGCCGATCGAGCCGATCCGCAAGACGCTGGCGGCAATGCGCGACAAGGGCTATCACATCATCCATACTCGCGAAGGGCACCGGCCGGATCTGTCAGACTTGCCGGCCAACAAGCGCTGGCGCTCGCAGCGCATCGGCGCAGGCATCGGCGACCCAGGCCCTTGCGGCCGCATCCTGGTGCGCGGTGAGCCGGGTTGGGAGATCATCCCCGAGCTTGCGCCGCTGGGCGGCGAGGTCGTGATCGACAAGCCGGGCAAGGGCTCGTTCTGCGCGACCGATCTGGAGCTGATCCTGCGCACGCGCGGCATCCGCAACCTGGTCCTCACCGGCATCACCACCGACGTCTGCGTCCACACCACGATGCGCGAAGCCAACGATCGCGCCTTCGAGTGCCTGCTGCTGGAGGACTGCACCGGCGCCACCGATTACGGCAATTACCAGGCCGCGCTGAAGATGGTGAAGACGCAGGGCGGCGTGTTCGGTGCGGTCGCCGCCTCGCCGGCCTTCATCGCCGCGCTGGCCTGACGGCTCCGCTCTACACTTCATCCCGCGCATGCTCGTCCCGCCGCCGCACCCCGCACCCGAGTCCGCGCTGTCGATCGAGTGCGTCAACATGACCAAGCGCTTCGGCGTTTTCACGGCGCTGGACGACGTATCGATCAAGGTGGAGGCGGGCGCCTTCCATGCCCTGCTGGGCGAAAACGGCGCCGGCAAGAGCACGCTGGTGAAGTGCATCGTCGGCTACTACCGCCCCGACGCCGGCCAGATCCAGGTGAACAGCCGCGAGCGCGACATCCGCTCGCCGCACGACGCGCACGCGCTCGGCATCGGCATGGTGTACCAGCACTTCACGCTGGTGCCGAGCATGAGCCTGGCGGAGAATCTGGTCATGTCGCGCGACGACGTGCCGGCGGTGGTGAACTGGCGCCGCGAGCGGGAGCGGCTGCGGGCGTTCCTGCAGACCGTGCCGTTCAAGCTGCCGCTGGACGCGCCGGTGTCGTCACTGGCCGCAGGCGAGAAGCAGAAGATCGAGATCCTCAAGCAGCTCTATCTCAAGCGCCGCTTCATGATCCTGGACGAGCCCACCTCGGTCCTCACCCCGCAGGAGGCCGACGAGGTGCTGGGGATGCTGCGCGAGATGACCAGGCGCAAGGAAGTCTCGGTTCTGCTCATCACCCACAAATTCCGCGAGGTGATGGCGTTCGCCGACCGGGTGAGCGTGTTGCGGCGAGGCAGGCTGGCCGGAGAAGGAGAGGTGGCTCGTCTGTCGCCGGCAGCGCTGGCGGAGATGATGGTCGGGAGGCGTGAACTCGCCGACGGCGTGACCCAACGTAAGCATTCGAGCGCGTCGCAGCGGCCGGTGCGGCTGGCGGTGCGCGGGTTGTGCGTCGAGGACGACTCCGGCCTGCGGGCGGTGAGCGGCCTGAATATCGACGTGCGAGTGGGGGAGATCGTCGGGGTCGCCGGGGTATCGGGCAACGGACAGCGGGAGCTGGTCGAGGCGCTGATCGGGCAGCGCGAGCCGACCGCCGGGGCGATCTCGGTCAACGGCCAGCCGTACGCCGCAACGCGCGCGCAGATCAATCGCCATCGCGTCTTCAGCCTGCCGGAAGAGCCGCTGCGCAACGCCTGCGTCGGCGCTCTGAGCGTCGCGGACAACATGGGCCTGCGCAACTTCGACCGCCGCCCGCTCGCGATCGGGCCCTGGCTCCGGCGGGGGCAGTTGCGCACGCAATCGCAGCGCTTGATAGGGGAGTACAAAGTCAAGACCGCCGGGCCGGACGCACCGATTCGCACTCTTTCGGGGGGTAACGTGCAGCGCGCCGTGTTGGCGCGCGAGCTGTCCGGCGACGTCTCCGTGCTGATCGTCGCCAATCCGGTGTTCGGGCTGGACTTCGCGGCGGTGGCGGAGATCCACGCTCGAATCCTCGC
This sequence comes from Steroidobacteraceae bacterium, assembly GCA_035542375.1. Taxonomy (GTDB): domain Bacteria; phylum Pseudomonadota; class Gammaproteobacteria; order Steroidobacterales; family Steroidobacteraceae; genus 13-2-20CM-66-19. The sequence continues at coordinate 2,394 of DATKLO010000237.1, forward strand.
GGCGCGCGATGGCGGCGCGGCGGTGTTGCTGGTGAGCGAGGACCTGGACGAGCTCCTCGAGCTATGCGACCGGATCGTGGTGATGTTCGACGGGCGCATCGTGCACGAGACCACGCCGCCGTCCGCGGACATCGGCGTCATCGGGCGTCACATGGCCGGTCACGCGGATCCGCAGCCTGCGAATGTCGAAGACGCGCGGCCGAAGTGAGGCTAACGTGCGGGCGGTGGGGGCCGTCCCTCGCGAAATGCAATCGCGCCAGGGTGCAGCGGCACCGCAGGCGCAGCCGGATCGGCAGTGCGCTGTGCCGCCGGGAAATCCGCCAGGGCGCGAGCGATGTCGTAGGCTTTGTCGTCAGGAAAGTCGGGCAGCACCACGAGCAGCCGCGATCCCAGCTGGGTAAGGACCCGCAAGGCGATGGCGCCGCCCTCAGCGATATCGCCCGCGCCGCGCTGCGCCGCGTCGGCTTCGTCGGTCGTGACCAGCGCTACCTGGATCTGGTGGGACCGTAGCAATTGCATGACTTCGTGCGCGTCGCGCGCTTCGGCGGCGAGAGCCTTGCTCTTGGGCAGCCGTGCCGCTAACGTCTCGGCGATTCGATCGGCCAGTTCACCGGCTTGCGGATCGGTGGAACTGGTGACGACGAACAAGTGCACCGCGCGGAACACTTGCCACTGGCGGTACGGCATGTGTCCCATCAGGAGGCTGCTGCTGGCGGCGCCGAGCACCGCCAGCACGATTCTGCGCCGGTGCAACCTCATTTGCGGCTTGTCCGCCGAGGCGGCGGCGCGGCCGTAGCCCCGCCGCCCCGCTCGGATCACTTGAACACGTCGAGATGCAGGACGGTGGTCACCACGTAGTTGGGGATGTCCACCATGTTGCTGATCTTCATGTCGCACGCCACGCTGCACAGGATGTAGGCCTGCTCACGCGTGAGCTTGTGCTTGGACGGCGATTGCGGACCGGTCAGCAGGTCGATCATCTTGAGCAGCGAATCCCGTGCGGCAAGCGTCGTGTCCTCGGAGAGGTTGGTCAGAGGCCCAAGGCGCGCGCCGTCCAGATACTTGAAGGGCGCGCCCATTTCCCCTTTGGGCTTGATGGGAATGCCCATGGTGGCGACGAAACGCTCCGGCTCGAGGTCCTTCAAGATGCCGGGTACCTGCTTGCTCTCGATCTGCGGCCAGCGCACGAATGCAGCCTGACCCTTGCGCACCTCCACCTTCACGGTCACCACCGCGTTCATCTCGATGGCCGTGCCCGACACCTCGCCATCGCCCTGGGCGAAGTGCGTGTCGCCCATGGACAGCAGGCAGCCTTTGACCCAGCACGGGAATAGGAGGGTAGTCCCACGGACCATTTGCTTGACGTCGCTGTTGCCGCCATTCTCGCGCGGCGGGATCGTGCGCAGGCAGCGGGCGGCACCGCGGCCGCCCGGACCGCACAGGTCGGCTGGCAGCGCGTCCTGCGGCTCGGGCGGAGCGACCGCCCCGCCGACGTTGCGCAACTCCTCCTCACGCTGGTAGGCATTCTCGATCTCGGGCATCCCGAGCGCGACGCCGATCGTTCCAGTGAAACCGTGCAGCGGCAGCTCGATGCCAGGCAGGTCGTCGGAGACGGCGTAGTAAACGCCGTTGGGGCGCTGGAGCAGCTTCCAGTGGACGATGGCCGGGTTCGGAAACAGGTCGCGCAGGAAGCCGAAGCCGGGAACGATGGTGGTGTAACCGAAGCGATCCGGTCCCGGGATGACGTCGAGCATGGTCACGGCCAGCACATCACCACGCTCGGCCCCATTCACGAACAGCGGGCCGGTTAGTGGGTGCACCAGGTTCAAGTTGATGCCGGCGACTACCTTCGGTCCGGACTCGAAGTTGAACGGCGTGTCCAGCGCGTCCCGCGTCTCGAAGATCACCTGGTCGCCGGGGTTGGCGACCGCCGCCGGTTTGATATCCGGATGCCAGCGGTTATGACAGGTACCGAGGACCTCCTTGGCGCACTTCACCGGCCACGCGCCGTCGCGCGTGATCGGTAAGTAGATGGTTTCGGCCACCACGACTTGCCCGGCCAGTAAGCCTGCGGTCAGCAACCCTACAGCAACGACTTTCCCCTTCCGGCAACCGGTATGCATTGTCCCTCCCTCTAGTGTGGGCTCGACTTACCTCGATCGGTATGCCCCCGGCGACGCGTGCAGGTCCGGCCGGTGGCGGCCCGGCGTACGGCTGCCTCCGGCCTATGGCACGGCGCAGCACGTTCATCCGCCGCGGCGTTCCCCTAGGCCGCGGGTGATGCAGCGTGGATGACCGACTCAGTGTAGCGCACCACGAGAACGCTGTCTGCTTGAGCGGACCGCTCGGCGTTACGACCAGGCCGTGTAGGTTTGCTGAACTATCGTGCAGCCCACAGCAGCTATAGACGGCGCACCGGCAGACACGCAGCACTAAGCGCCGACTCTGTTGCCACTGCTGACCCTGAGCCAGACCTTCGCATCGATCTCCTGGTAGATCTGCGCTGCGGTAGCCATGCTTGATTCAGCCTGTTCGCGATCGCCGACTCTGCGGTAAAGGTTCGCTAGCCCAACGTGGCAATGAGCGACCAATGGGCGCATCCCAAGGGTCTGCGCCAGATCGCGGGCCGCTAGGTAGAACGTCTCTGCGCGTGAGATGTCGGGCGGTTCACAGGCTGCCTGGATCTCCCCCAGAAGCCTTAGTGTGCAAACCTCTTTCCCTGACCGCTTCGACCCGTGACACAGGCTACCCCGATTGCCATCGCCGAAACGGGTCTTGGCGGGTGGTGACGCGACAGAGCTGATTCGTCTTGCATTGACATCCGCCGCCAAGTGGGCCATCGTCACTTGCAAGCCTACGGAAGCGTAGTCGGAGGCCAGGGGGGATTTGGAGTCGCGACTGCGAGACGCGAACTGGGGAGGACAGCATGAGCCGCACGATCCGTCCGTATGCCCTGGTGGCGAGCCTATGCGCATTTGCGCCTGTGCTGCATGCCCAGACCAGCGGTTCGGTGAGCGCCACAACCCACGTCTCCGGCACGATCGACAGCGTCGTGAACCGCGAAACGCCGTCGGCCGCGTCCACCGGTCCGATCTCGCTGAGCGACGCCATCGTTGCCAGTGTCTCGGGCGCGCCGCCCAACCATGCGTACGCGCAGGCTACTGCGTTCGCCGACTGGGTGCCTGGCGGGGTGAAAGCCGCCGCATCGGCTCGCATCGACGGGATATGCATACCGAACGGCGGCGGCGGATGCGAAGGGCCAGGCACGGTGCAAGCCGGCGCTAGCGCGGCCGCGTCGACACTCACGTTCACCGATCCGGGCGTGTCGAGCGACACCACAGTGCAGAACAATCTGGTGCTCTTCGGATCGATTCTGCGTGCTGCGAGCTTCATCTCGCCCGCGACCGAGGCCGCATACAAAGACGGCACCGTGCCCGACGCCACCGCCTCCTTCAGCTTCTCGATCAGGCAGGCCAGGTTCAACGCCGACGCGGGACGGGACATCTTCGTGCCGCTGGCCGGCGGAGGGGTTCAGATCGTGAGCCACTACGACGGCACAGTGAACATCACTACCAACGGCTTCCTTCAGAACAACCTGACCTGGAACAACTCCCCGATCACCTTGACGACGCCGTCCTACTTGCTGGTTGCCGGAAAGCAGATCGAGGTCCAGTTCTCCGCGCAGGTGGACAGCAGTTTTCTTTATTCGCTGCGCGCAGCAGACCAGGTCCTCAGCAGCCTGGGCTTTGCCAACACGTTCGGCTTCGCCTCCGGGCCGTCATCGCCCGCCTTCGTTTCCTCCGCCGCGGTCGACATCCCGGCGCTCGGGATTCAGGGTGGCGTCTATGCTCCGGTCCCGGAGGCGTCGACTACGCTGTTGCTCGTATCGGGGCTGGGACTCGTCGGCGCGGTCAGGCGCAGAGTCGTTCGGTGTGCCCACCAAAAGGGGGTCCCCGCAGATGCGGGGACCCGCCGTGCCTACGCTACCCGTTCCGACGTGCGCTGGTGAGCTAGTTCGCGACTGCCTGCAGGTCGGCCTGGAGCTGGGCAAAGTTGAACCCCGGGGCAAAGTCCGCGGCCTTTGCGTCCGGCGGCAGGATCGCATACGCCTCGTCGACACATTCATTCCACCAACCCCACGTCGCCTTCTGCGTATTGCCCCATGTGAGCACGGTGACGCCGGCAGCGTCGTACGCGATGGCGTACACGGCGTGGCCATCGTTGGTTAGCGGCCCAGGCGTCCACGGCTTGCGCGCGTCGAACTCCTGAACGCAGTTCTCCTGCACCTGAAAGCCCAGGTACACCCCGCCGAAGAGCTGGATAGCTTGCTTGACGTGGGTGTGGTTCTTCACGTCGACGCTGGCGTAGGCCAGGATCTTCTCTCCCGACACGGTTTTCTGCCGCCAGTAGTTCAATACGTCGAGCTCGTTCAAGCCGGAGTCGACACCGCCGGTCAGGTGCATGTACAACTTGACCACGGCCGTCTTCCCCATGATCACGTCCTTGCCGACCAAGCCGCGATAGATCGTAATCGCATGCGCGACGGCGGCGCAGGTGCAGTCGCCTAGCGTGTCGTTTCCGTCCATCGGAAACAGCTTGGTCGGGTCCGAGACCTTGAGCTTGTCATACACGCGCGGAAGGACATCGTAGGATGTCGGCGGCGCGGCGAGAGCCGTGCCCAGGTAGTTCTTCAAACGCAAGGTGCGATAGTCATGTTTGGGTGGGTGTTTACCGAAACGCAGTGCAGCCATAAGAACGTCCCTCATCAATTCCATCCGGAGATGGCGACCGGCTCCCAGAACGATGCTTCGCTAGCCGGCGGTCACGAAGTCGGATCCTGCAGAGCGATCCGGATCCTGCTGCGCGGCAGGTGAGCGGGTCTCTGCGAGTGTTGTTGGATTCCTCCCTCCGCCGGTGCAGTTCTATGCGGCTCACCCATACGCTATGAGCGCGTCGTTGCCCTTGGAGCTGACTACCTTGTCAACATGGCGGGACCAAAGAATGCCTGAGGCATCGAGTGCGGTCATCTTCTTCCGATGCACGAAACTGCACAAGGGGTGCGTGCTGCATCGATCAGCGGGGTCAAGTCGACGAGATCCGCGCCGGCGAAGACGGCCTCGTCGCGCACTGCTGGCAGCGCGACGTCATCGCGCGCAGCAGCAGGGGGCAGCTGCTAGGCTGCAGTTACACCAATGCCCGGCGGGCGACCACCGGCTTGCCGGTCAGCGTACTCATACGTGCCGCGAGCCAAGAGCAGTTGAGCTGATCCTTCGTGTCGCCGATGAACATGTCGCACTTCCCAACGCGGCCGAGGATCAGCCTGAAGGTGTCGCCGACATCGCGGTTTTCGCGGACCTCGACCACGAAACCTTCGATCTCGTCGAACGAGGCCAGCGTGCGCTCATCCCGACGCGCCACGCGCGCCCTCAGATCGAGCGTGAAACCGCGTGCACCGTCCAATTTGAAACGCCTCTCGTTGTCCTGGAACACTTCGAGCGTTTCCTTGCCCCAGCGGAAGCGAAACTTGTCCCGCAGCCAGGGCCAGTCATACCGCTTCACGGAGACCTCTCTCGATGCACCGGGCTCGGGTTCGAACGGTCTGGGCGAGCCGTCGCGTGTCTGCTCGGCGTGCGCCCCGCGCTGGGCCGCCTCCCGCCGAGGCTCCGCGCCGAGATGTGTGGAGTCGTTGCCGTCGGTAGCCGATGCGTATGAGTCCGGCAGCCACCGGCCCCGGAGTTCAGTGACCGACATCCGCGGCCAGCTCCCTTGTGAGCTGCGCCGCCGGAACCTCCTTGCAGCCGCTCGCATTCTGCCCGGACCACAGCGGAGAGAAATCGCCCGAGCCTTCACTCTCCGCTCTTGCACGCAACGGCGCGATGGCGGAGGTAGCCAACGGGAAAGCGGGCACCGCGCTGCTCAAGGGGCCGAGCTCCCGCATCAGCCGATTCACGATTCCACGGGCTGGTCGTCCGGTGAAGAGGTTCGTGAGCGCGGTGTGGCGCGCGGCCTCGCTCCCCAATGCAGCGCGATGGACCGGGCTGATGGTGGCCTCCGGGCAGAGCAAGTACGCCGTGCCGACCTGCACGCCGGCCGCGCCAAGCGCCATCGCAGCGGCGACGCCACGCGCGTCGGCGATGCCCCCGGCGGCGATGACCGGAAGCTTCACCGCGCGCACGATCTGCGGCAGCAGCGCAAACGTGCCCACCTGAGTGCTCAGGTCGTCCGTGAGGAAAATGCCGCGATGCCCGCCGGCCTCCAAGCCCTGCGCGATGAGGGCATCGACTCCATGGGCTTCTAGCCAGAGCGCCTCGTCCACGGTGGTAGCGGACGACAGGACCTTCGCGCCGAGAGCCTTCACTCTCGTCAGTAGTTCCGGCGACGGCAAGCCGAAATGAAAGCTCACTACCGCGGGTTTGAACTCATCGAGCACATCGGCCGCCTCTGCGTTGAACGGCGTGCGCCCCGGCCCGGCGGGGATGCGTTCCGGATCGATTCCGTACTTCCGGTAGAACGGCGAGAGCGTGGCTCGCCACAGTGCCTCGCGCTCGGGATCCGGCGTGGGCCGGACATGGCAGAAGAAATTCACGTTGACCGGCTTGCTGGTTCCAGCTTTGATCGCGGCGAGCTGTTCGCGCATGGCATCCGGGGTGAGCATCGCGCACGGCAGCGAGCCCAGCCCGCCTGCATTGGAAACCGCGACCGCCAGCGCGACGCCGTGGGCGCCTGCCATGGGGGCCTGGATGATCGGCAGCTCTATGCCGAGGAACTGGTTCAGCCTCATCGTGCGGTCCTTCTCGATGGGGATACGGACGCCGCGTTACTGGGCACAAGGGTGATGCGCGCGCGTGACTTGCCCGCATACGCCGCAACCTTGATCGGCCCACCCGTGGATTAGTTTACGGCAGTTGAACCGCGCACATCGGCCACCCGCCGGCGTGGCCAGTCTCGACCGGCAGGACGCTGGTCACAGCCACAGAGACGCGGCTCGGCACGCTGGCCGCACGAAGGGCAGCCTTCGACCGCATGGTGGCAGCGGCTAGCCGTCGCCGACAGCCGAACGCGTCGCAGCGGCAGAGAGGCTCTCCCTTCTCCGGCCGACCGCGTGCGAGTTCGCGTCGCTCAACGGAGCAACGCTTGGTATTCCGGTGGTACTGGCCCGAGCGCCTGCAGTTGCAGAAAGCCGAGCGTATCCGTCGGCGGCCAGATCTTCGCCGCTTTCGTCGGGTCGGAGTCGGGGTCGACCACGGGCCAGTAGATCTGCCGTTGCCGTGTCAGGTAGGGCTCGCACGCAGAACCTTGAGCGCTGGCGTAATACCGTTTGGATTCGCTCGCCGCGACCCACGATCCCGCGCTGGTGCGGCCGCGATCCCATGGCTGGCGGTGCCGTAGGATCGCGCGCTTGCGGTGGATGCGTAACGTCAGCACGACGCCCGGATCGCTCTGCACATTTGCTACTGCGGTTTCTTTCCAGTTCGCAGCGGGCGGGGCCCATGTCACGCGTGCGACCGCTTGCTCCCATCGCGCAACGGCTGCGTCCAGCCCTTGCGTCGGCGGCGCACACTCTTCGACTCCCGCATCGATCACGTAACCGCGGACTGCCGGCTCGGGCAGGCAGTAATACAACGTGCAGATGGCTAACACCATGCATGCGACCCGCAAGGCCTGCCGCCCATGGATCTCCGAGACGGGCAGCGCGCCGCAGATTGCACCCATGATGGCGCCGGCCATCGCGCCGCCGGGCCCGCTGAAGAGGATGCCGATCATCGGTCCCAGGTTGGACTCGGGGCTCAGGACCATCGGGCCGAAGAATCCTGCGGCGAAGCCAACCGCACCCAGGACGAGCGCCCAGCGACCGGACATGCGCATGATCGGAGACATGGAACTCACCTAGACTGCGGGATCAGAAGAGAAACAGAAGCAAGCCGGCGAGCGCGACGTAGGCGGCGATCGCCGACCAGTATCCCACCGTATCCTCATCGCGGCGAAACATTCGGCCCCATGTCTTGGACCTGGCATAGACGGCGCCCGTTATCAGGCCGTACACGACGTAACAGCCGACGGCCGCTCCAAGGAGCTTGAACAACGCGCCCATGGTTCGAGAGCCCGTGAGGTCGCGAACACAGCCGGAGGGATGGGCTCGCGTTTCGACTACGTGTTCTACGGGGTTACCCCCGGGATGCACCTTCCATGCCAAGGCGCCCCACCGGCTCGTGACAAGCGGAGGATCGCTTCGTACCGGGCTGAGAGGTACGGAGGGCTATGCGGGGTTGCGTTCCGTCTTGAGATGTCGGCACGCGTTACAGCGCGTGAGGGCCAAACCAGTGCTACGCCGCCGCCGAGTGGTACTCAAACCAGAAGGCGCCTTCGCGCGGGACGATGCGGCCAAAGGAAGGCTCCGGGAAATGCGTGGCACACACCATCACGCTACTGTCGCAGTAGCGCTCCAGGAAACCGCGCCGGGTCGTGCTGGCGAGGGCGGGATCCAGATCGGCGCGCATGATCCATCCGGGCTCCACGCATTGCACCGGGCTGTGGATGCAATCGCCGGTGATCACCGCCTGCGCACCCGCGGAGGCGAGATGGACGCAGACATGGCCCGGAGTGTGGCCCGGGGTCGGCTCCAGCCACACTTCGTCGTCGCGCGCGAACTCGGTGCCGACCAGCTGCGCTTGGCCCGCTTCCATTATCGGCCAGACGCTGTCGACGAAGTGCGGCTGCGGGGCACGCCGGTGCAGCTCCTCGAAGCTGTCCCACTCCGGCTTGGCGAAGATGTATCTGGCATTCGGGAAGGTCGGCACCCAGCGGCCGTCGCGCAGTTGCGTGTTCCAGCCCACGTGGTCCCAGTGCAGATGCGTGCACATGACGTAGTCCACGTCCTCCGGGCGCACGCCGGCCGCAGCCAGACGCGGCAAGAAGGTGTTCAGCTTCTGCATGTGCCAGAACGGGCGCGTCGGGCGAGGCTTGTGGTCGCCCACGCAGGTGTCGACGAGAATCGTGTGGTGGCGCGTGCGCACCAGAAACGCCTGGATCGTCAGGATGAGGTTTCCGGTGGCTGGTTCCAGGGCCCAAGGCTCCATCCAGCCGCGATGCCGCGCCCAGTCCTCGCGCGTGGTCTGGGGAAAGAAGCCCAACGCATCGAACTGTGTACAGATGGACTCGACGATGCGCCGGACCACGATCTGCCCCACCGGGTACTGTGTCATGGCACGCTCTCCCTAGAAGGTAACCGGACAAGGCCACCCCTGCCCGACGCAACTGGTTTGCGCCGGTACCCGCCAGCCGCCCTGCGACCTGGGCAGCGCGTGTGACCGACTCGGCACCGACTGCGTCCGGTCAGGCTCAACTATAGCGGCTCGGGGCAAACAATTCTGGCGCGGCGTGAGATGCGAGCGCCGGCTTCGGGCCGGAAGGCATCTGGCGGCTCCCGTAGCTGTTCATGGCTGGCACATGCCTCCCGACAGGCTACACTGCGCTTGAGACCGCGACCATCGACCGATTGAGATGACCCCCAAGATCCTTGCCTTCGCCGGCAGTACCCGGACCCAATCCTGGAACAAGAAGCTCGTCCACCTGGCCGCTGCCAGCGCGCGCGCGGCGGGGGCGGAGGTAACGCTCGTCGACCTGCGTGATGTGCCGATGCCGCTGTACGACGGGGACCTGGAAGCGTCCGGCGGCCTGCCGGATGGCGCGCAGGCACTGAAGCGGCTGATGGTCGAGCACGATGGCTTTCTGATCAGCGCCCCGGAGTACAACAGCTCGATCTCGGCGGTGTTGAAGAACGCCATCGACTGGGTTTCCCGCCCGCGGCCCAACGAGCCATCGGGCGTTGCTTTCCGCGGCAAGGTGGCGGCTCTGCTGGCCGCATCGCCCGGCAACCTGGGCGGCATCCGCGGTCTGCTCACCGTCCGCCAGGTGCTCAACACGCTCGGCGTGCTGGTGCTGCCCACGCAGTTCGGGCTGGCGCGCGCCAATGAAGCGTTCGCCGACGACGGCGGTTTGAAAGATCCGGCGCAGCAGAAGAGCGTCGCCGCAGTCGCCCAAGAATTGGTGACGACGATCGCCAGGCTTAAAGGCTGATCCCGGTCGCACCAAAGCGGAGCGGGCGGGCGGATCCGCCGTTCACTTTGGTGCAGCGTATGCTGGCGGCAAGCGGCGGGAAGCGAGCCGTGCGAGGCTAAGCCGTTTACTCCGCGAGTATTTTTCGCCGGTCGATGCAGTGGCATGCGGCGTGCAATATGGTGCATCGAGCAGGGCGTGCTCAGCACAACTCGATCAACGCCCGATCCCAAAGGCGGCGGGCCATGTTCTCCGACAACTGCTTCAACGAGATGTACGCGCCGGATGGCGCCGTGCGTCCGCACTATCAACCGCTCGCGAACTGGCTCAAGACCACGCCGCCCGACCGCGTCGCACAGATGCGCGAGGCCGCGCAGATGCTGTTCCACCGGGTGGGCATCACTTTCGCCGTGTACGGCGAGGAAGGCGGCGCCGAGCGCCTGATTCCCTTCGACATCCTGCCGCACGTCATCCCGATGGCGGAGTGGCGCGAGCTGCAGGCGGGCCTGCGGCAGCGGGTGCGCGCGCTCAACATGTTCCTGCAGGACATCTACCACGGGCAGGAGATCATCAAGGCCGGCCATATCCCAGCGCACAAGGTGCTCAGCAATGCGCTGTTCCGGCAGGAGATGGTCGGTATCGATGTGCCTGGGGGTATCTACGCGCACATCGCCGGCGTGGACATCGTGCGCGCCGGGCAGGGCGAGTACTACGTGCTGGAGGACAACCTGCGCACACCTTCGGGGGTGTCCTACATGCTCCAGGATCGCAAGATCATGATGCGGCTGATGCCCGAGCTGTTCGCCCAGCAGCACATCGAGCCGGTGGAGCACTACCCGGACCTGCTGCTCAACATGCTGCGCAGCGTGGCGCCGCAGGGCGTGCACGATCCCACCGTGGTGCTGCTTACGCCCGGGCAGTTCAACTCGGCGTACTTCGAGCACGCTTTCCTGGCGCAGCAGATGGGCATCGAGCTGGTCGAGGGCGCCGACCTGCTGGTGAAGGACGACGTGGTGTACATGCGCACCACCAGCGGGCCGCAGCCGGTCGATGTCGTCTACCGCCGCATCGACGACGATTTCCTCGACCCGCAGGCCTTCCGGCCCGATTCCATGCTCGGCGTGCCTGGCCTGGTCGGCGCCTACCGGCGCGGCAAGGTCACGCTGGCGAACGCCATCGGCACCGGCGTCGCCGATGACAAGTCGAT
>DATKLO010000238.1:0-12175 GCA_035542375.1 Steroidobacteraceae bacterium
CAGGGTACGGGCACCATCAACGATCAGCCGTTTTCGCTGCAGGTCTCAGGCGGCCCGCTGATGAATCTCGAGCCCGATCATCCCTATCCATTCGATCTGGGGATCAAGGCGGGCGATCTGCAAGTGGCCGCCAGCGGACGCATGCTCAAGCCGTTCAACCTGGGGGAAGTGGATCTCGGCGTCACACTGAGCGGCCAGGATCTGGCCGAGGGGTTCTATCTGACTCAGCTGGCCCTGCCCAACACCGCGCCGTTCAGATTTCATGCGCATGTCGCGCGGCGGGACCGGCAGATTGCGGTCACTGGCATCGCCGGAACCATGGGCGCGAGCGATGTGCGTGGCCAGATCAGCATCGATGCCAGTACCACACGCCCGACGGTGAAGGGTGAGCTGACTTCGCGTGAACTGCACCTGCGGGATCTGGCTGCATCACTGGGCGCGCAGCCTTCGGGCAGCCAGTCGCTCGATAAACACACTCAGCCGGCGCCATCGGCGACCGAACCTGCCCGGTCACTCTTTCCCGATGCGCGCCTGCAGGTACGGCGATTGCGCGCCATGGATGCCGACGTGCTGTTCCATGCGAATTCAATTGAGGCCGGGCAGATCCCCTTCAAAGGCGTGTCCTTCCATATCAGGCTGAATGATGGGATCCTCGACGTGGACCCGCTCGCTCTCGAGATGCAGCAGGGACGCATATCGGGTCAGGTGAAAGTCGATGCGCGCGAGCACTTTCCGGCGGCCCACATTGACTTGCGGATCGCGGGCATCCAGCTCAGTCAGCTCAAGGGGAAGGCACCGGGTGCCGAGCCACCCCTGGAGGGTCTGATGCAGGCACGCGCCGTCATCGACGGGAAGGGGGATTCGGTGCACCGTGTTATGTCCGATGCCAACGGCAAATTGACGATGGTCTTGCCGCGGGGCGAAATCAACGCCGCATTCGCCGAACTGACTGGAATCGACGTCGCCAGGGGTCTGGGTCTTCTCCTGACGAAGCCACACGACAAGGACGAGATACGGTGCGGCGTCGCGGAGTTTGCCATCAGCAAGGGAATCATGACCGCGCAGAACATCACCTTCGATACCCGGAACGTCGTCATCCACGGATCCGGGCAGATTGAGCTGGGTCCCGAATCTCTGGACCTGCAGATCAAGGGGGATCCGAAGAAGTTTCATCTGGCGCGACTCAGATCCCCCATCGAGGTGCGCGGCCGGTTGCTGCAGCCTTCCTTCGGCCTGAACGCGGGACGCACCGTGAAGCAGGGTGCCGTAGCCGCGGCACTGGGCGTCGTCGCCACGCCGCTCGCCGCGCTGATTGCTTTCGTGGATCCGGGCCTGGCGAAAGACCAGAACTGCGCGCAGATGATCGCCGAGGCGGAAAGCCATGGACCTGCGCCACCCAAGCCTGGCGAGGAGTCCAGGGACCTGCGGACGCGTCAGGCCGGCTCGAACGACTCACATCATCTGCAATAGAGCTACGGCGTTTGGAAGTCCCTGCGGGTCACGACGATTCCTTCGGGCTGCGACCAGGAGCCGGGCCGTCGGGACGTCTCTCGGGGTCGTGGGTGGGCGCTACGATCGGCGCACGCTTGCGCTGAGGCACGCGCCTGCCCGATGCCGGCCGATCGGTCGGATTCCGGCGATCAGGCTCATCCGTTCGGGGCGGTTTGTCCGTCATGGCGCAGGTCCTCGGGAATAGGGCATTACGGTTGCCCGGTCCCGCCGCTCGAACCGTAGATGTTGCCGGTAGCGAAGCTGGCGTCGGCCGCGGCAAGTTGCACATAGATGGAAGCCAGTTCGGCGGGCTGGCCTGGCCTGCCGAACACCGTCTTGCTGCCGAAGTGCTGATACTTCTCCGGCGCGGCGCCCCCGCTGATCTGCAAAGGTGTCCAGATGGGCCCGGGCGCCACGCCGTTGACGCGAATGCCGCGGTCGCCGAGCTGTTTCGCCAGCGATTTGATGTAATTCATCGTGGCGGCCTTGGTTTGCGCATAGTCGTAGAGATCGGGCGATGGGTCGTAGGCCTGCTCCGAGGTCGTGCCGATGATGCAGGCCCCGGCACGCAAGTGGGGCAGGGCTGCCTTGATGATCCAGAAGGGCGCGTAGATGTTGGTTTTCATCGTCGCATCGAAATCATCGCTGCTGATGTCCAGGATGGATTGTCGGGATTGTTGCCGCCCCGCATTGCACACCAGGATGTCCAGCCCGCCGAGCTGGGAGAGCGCGGTCTCGACCATGCCGCGACAGAAACTTTCATCCCGCAGGTCCCCGGGCAGTGCCACCGCCTTGCGTCCGGCATCGCGGATGAGCTGGATCACCTCGCGCGCGTCCGGTTCTTCAGTGGGGAAGTAGTTGATCGCCACGTCCGCGCCTTCGCGGGCATAGGCAATGGCCGCCGCGCGCCCCAGGCCCGAGTCTCCGCCCGTGATGAGCGCCTTGCGTCCGGCCAGGCGGCCTGAGCCTCGGTAGCTGCCTTCACCGTGATCAGGGCGTGGTTGCATGCGGCTGGCAAGTCCTGGCCACGGCTGGTGCTGTTCCTTGAACGGCGGCCGCGGATATTGGCTGCGTGGATCGTGAGGTCCGGTCGTGGTGCCGGTCGCGCCTCCACCGGAAACTCTGCCGCCGCGCTCGGCGCGCGGGCCACTGCCTGGCCCGGCCGCCGCTCTTGCACTCAACCCACGTGACTTCCTTCCGGGGCGCTCTTCATCCATAACCTGATTCTCCAGGACACTTGTCTCAGAAAGCCGTTCGCAAGCTGCATACCCGGGGGAGGCACGCGCCGCAGCGCGGACTGCAGAGGCGCGCCGGCTCCCTGACAGGTACGAATGCTGCTTCCTCGGTCATGAGTTATTTTGCTTTGGCGGAGCAATCATCCTGGGCGCGGCAAGCGGACATGGATCGGCCAGGAGTTGTCCTCATTCCATCTCCAAGGAGTCAACATGATCAAGGGCAAGAGAGTCGCCATCCTGGTGGCGGACGGTTTCGAGCAGATTGAGCTGTCGGAACCGCGCAAGGCGCTGGATGCCGCGGGGGCCCGCACCTTCATCGTTTCCACCGCCACGGACAAGGTGCAGGGGTGGAAGCACTTCGACAAGGCGGATCAATTCAAGGTTGACGTGCCGCTAGGGGAGGCCGATGCGGATGATTTCGACGCCTTGTTGTTGCCGGGCGGTGTTGCCAACCCCGACCAGTTGCGCACCGAACCCAAGGCCGTCGCCTTCGTGCGCGAGTTCTTCGAATCGCACAAGCCCGTCGCAGCCATCTGCCATGGTCCCTGGACGTTGATCGACGCGGACGTGGTTCGCGGACGTCATGTCACTTCCTGGCCCTCACTCAGGGCGGATCTGACCAATGCCGGTGCGAAGTGGTCGGATGAGGAGGTCGTCGTGGATGAGGGCCTCGTGTCCAGCCGCAAGCCTGAGGATATCCCCGCGTTCAACCGGGAAATGTTGGCTGCATTTGGACGTCCATGACGCCACGGCCATCCATGCCCCCGAGTGCGCAACCTGTAAAACCGGCGCGCAACACGCCAGATGCATTACTCACTTCGCTCGCCACGGATCGTGGGAGCCGAGCCATCGGCATCGTCCTCTCCGGCGGCGGGTCCGACGGCGCCCAGGGCATACGAGCCATCAGCAAGGTCGGCGGTGCCACGTTCGCGCAATACGCGGGATCTGCGCGCTTTCCGTAGCATGCCCATCAGTGCCATAGAAACAGGATGCGTGGGATCGGTGCTGCGGTCGAAGGAGATCGCCCGGGCACTTGCTCGCCTGCGCCGCCGCACCGAGCCTCCAGTCGAGGCTGCGCGACCCGGCCACGTCAGTCGCGCCCACTTCATCTTCCCAGTCATCGAACTCGGCCGCCTGGCGGAGCCCCGGCTTTGCCCCAGGGCCGGCACCCGCACGGCATCAGCGCGCGGGCTGATTGAGCTGACGATCCCAGTCCGCGGCGTCGTAATGCCCTTGCGAATCGGCAATCAATCCGTCCGGCCCGAACTGCCAATCCTCGTATCCGCTGATTCGCACCGCGTTGCCGTTGCCGCCGGGACCGATGTGGGTTCCGGTCAGTGACCAGTAATAAAGCACCCGGTGTCCCCTGGGTTCGAGCCGGTCGAAGGTCAGCAGCAGATCGGGGTACGCCGTGATGAAACTCTGCGCGAGGTCAGCTATGGCCTGACGACCCACGGCTGGAGTGCCACCGTTGATGGCCAGTGAGCCGCGTTGCGAATAGAACGCCGCGATGTCGGAGGCGATATGACTGCTCCATGCCGCGGTATAACCCCTGGCGAAGTCAATCATCCGGGACTCATTCATGTATCGACCTCTGCGCCCGTTCGGGTGCGGTCCAATGGCTGACGCCGCCCAGGGGCTTCGCGGCTTCCGGCCTGAAGGCGTTGAAGTCCTCTCCCAGCAACGCGGCGAGCGTTGCCGCGATCTGCGCTTGCCGTACTTCTGGAACATTCCGGCGTTCGCCCAGCGCGGGCGTGTCCGGACCGATGACACCGATCCACACCTGATCGGAGCCGGGATGATCGGCGCCGTGATCCTTCCAGTCCGATGGCCCGCTGCCACGGCCGTGATCGGCGGTGATGATGAATGAGGTCGCGCCGCGATAGGCCGGTAGCGACTGCAGCTGATTCCACAGATCGCCCAGGAACTGATCGAAGGCGTGCGCCGTGTCCAGGAATGCATCGTAACGGCCCATGTGCTGCCACAGATCCGTGTCGCCATATCCGACGAACAGCACGCGGGGGTGATGCGATTCCAGGTGGTCGCGCAGTGTTACGTGCAACATGGCATCCGTTGGATTGTCATCCTCGAGCGCCGCACTGGTCCTGTAGAGCTCATTCATCAGCAGACCGCGCGGACTGCGGTCCGTTGCGTCCACCAGGGTGTTGCCGGCCCTGATCGGCAGCCCGCTGCGCGCGCCGTTGAAGATCCTGTGGAACGCACCCCAGGTACCGAAGATCTCCACCTTGCCGTGGAACTCGCCTTTAGAGTTCAGCCACTCGAACACGCTGACGTTGGGATTCGGGCCAAAGCCATTGCTGTTGATGGCGGGGTCGGCCACGCCGCTCACCATCTCGCTGTAGCCCGGATAGGAGAACCATTGGGTGTTCGTCACGCGGGCGGTGCTGCCGAGCCATTCGTTGCCGAACAGCTGACCTTGCTTCGCCACCGTTCGCCACAGGAATGGAAACAGCAGCTCACGTCGCTTCGTCGCATCAGCAGCGCCGTACTTGCGCCGCAGATCCGCTGCGGATGTCCAGCCGCTGCGTGCGGCTTCATCCAGCAAGGATGGATCCGCGCCGCCGAACACTTCCTGCCAGCGCAATCCGTCGCAGACGATCAGGACGACGTTGCGAGTCCTTCCCGCCAGTGCCGGGCCATGCCACAGGCTCAGACAGACAAGCAGCAGGGCCCATTTTGGCCAGTGCTTCGCGCTGGCATTCATCGCAGCTTCACTCGAGCCAGGTCCGCAGGACGCCGCAACGGCACGGCGAGATAGCAGCCAAACTCCTTCGGGAAATCCACCGAGACACGGGCGTGAACCCGACCCTGGCGATCCAGAAACTCGGCTTCATTGTCCAAAGGCACGAACGCGCCGTGCCACACGTTGGGATGGATATAGAGTCCCCGGGTGCCGTCGCAGTAGAAGGCGAGGAAACTCTCCGGGCGGACATCATCGCCCGGCAGCGCCAGAGCCACGACGAAGTCCTGTCCCCGTACCGGGTAGACCAGCTGACCGCCGTCAGGATGATAGTTGGCGCGCCAGATGAGCGACCGTGAGCGTGCCTGGCAGGGTCCGCCCTTCCTGGCCTCTTCGGGCCACGTGCTCCAGCCGAACAGGTAGCTGTCGCCGACCGCGTTGTTGCGCGCACACAGGGTGTCGCCCAGCCACCAGAATTCGAACACGCCCTCGGTCACGCCTCCCTGATCGCCGGAGTTCAGGTCGATGGGTCGCCAGCCCTGCGCGGGCCAGCGAACGATCTCGATCGGATACTTCGGGTCATCGACCAGCCGTCCGTAGCCGCGGAGACTCGCGTCTGTTGCCACCACGAGCGGTGTCTCATGCACGGTCCGTACGCCGGTAGTCGGAGAGTAAGCAGTTGCCTCGAAGTCAAAATTCATGGCTCATCCCATCACGTCCCGCGGCATGAGCCGGCGTGCCATCAGCATAGTGAAAATCCCGGTCAGCAGCACGCCGCTCGCAGCCACGAGCAACCCGCCGGTGAAAACTCCAGTTCTCTCCCGCAGAAATCCCATGATGTACGGACCCACGAAGCCACCGATATTTCCCACGGCATTGATGAGTGCAATGGCGCCGGCTCCCGCAGCGCCACCAGGCAGCGTGGCAGGGCGTGTCCAGAAGATCGGCAGGACGGCAAGTGTGCCCGTGGCGCCGACAGTGATCGCGGCCAGGGAAACGAGTTGCGATTCCGCGAACACGGCACTGACGGTGAGGCCCAGGAACCCTGCGATGGCGGCCGTCAGCAGGTGCAGGTTGCGCTCGGGACGCCGGTCGGAATGAGGAGACCACCAGACCATGCCCACCGCGGCGCAAGCGTAGGGTATCGCCACGGCCCAGCCGAGCAGAGCCGTGCGCATGCCTGACTGGGCGAATATCTGCGGAATCCAGAAGATGACTGCGTAAAGAGCGATCTCCACCCCGAAGTAGCACAGAGACAATCCCAGAACCACGGGGGAAGTGAGCGAGCCGAGCACCGATGGCTCGCGTTGCCGCCCACTTTGAACCCGTTCGGCCTCGAGCGTCCGCGTGAGGTGGCTCTTCTCCTCGGGACTGAGCCAGGTTGCCGCGGCTGGCGTCGCCGGGAGGTAATTCGTGGTGACCAGTCCAAGCGCCAGGGAAGGCAGCGTCTCGATCACATAGAGCCATTTCCAGCCTGAAATTCCCCAGATGCCGTCCAACGACAGGATCGCCGTCGAAAGCGGTCCGGCTGCGGCGGTCGCAATCGGGATGGCCGTCATGAAGGTCGCCACGAGTCTTGCGCGCCGGGCTGCCGGAACCCAGTGACTGAGGTAATAGATCACGCCCGGGAAGAAACCCGCCTCGGCCACGCCCAGCAGGAATCGCAGCGTGCAGAACGCGGCGGGTCCGTGGATGAAGGCCATGGCGCCGGCCACCAGCGCCCAGGTCAGCATGATTCTCGCGAGCCAGCGCGGTGCGCCCACGCGATGCAGTATCAGATTGCTCGGTACCTCGAAGAGGCAATAGCCCAGAAAGAAGATGCCGGCACCGAGCCCGTACACGGAGGCGGAGAATTCCAGTTCGCGGTTCATTTGCAGCGCGGCGAAACCGACGCTGGCCCGATCCAGAAAGGCGGCGACATACATGAGCCACAGGAACGGGATCAGTCGCAGCTGCACCTTGCGCAGGGCCGACGCTTGCACCCCGGAGTCTGTATCAGATGGGTACATGCGCGGGAGATGAGAGATTGTTCTGATGGGTCCGACTGCGCGCAGGACCCCTACTGTGAGCTGAGTGTATTACACCAATTCGACGCACCCCCATCTGCCGGGGCGGCCTGAGAGCATGCCGCGGATGCCACTTGCGCCTCGCGGGGCGCGCCAGCCGGCATCCCTGACCCCCCGAGTGCGCAACCTGTAAAAACCGCCGCGCAACACGCGGCGGAGTGAATGGCGCGCTGTTGCGACGCTACGTCATTTGGTCGTGATGCCCGCCTGCGCGGCGATCTCCCGGATCTTCTTCAGATGGCTACGCACGGTCGGCAGGATCTGCGTTGCAAAGGCTTTGGCCTGCGGGTCGGATCCTGAAGCGATCTCCTTCTTCAGCAGCGCGACGGTCTGCTCGTGCGCGGTCACCTGATTTTTGATGTAGGCCTTGTCGAAGGTATCGCCCGTCAGCAACTCGAGCTTCGCCTTCGAGGCCATCTGCATGGCACTGGATGAACCGGGCAGCTCGATGCCCTGGCTCGCCGCGATGCTCTGTAATCTGGCGTTCGCCTCGCTGTGATCCTTCACCATCATGGCGCCAAAGTCCTTGACGGCGGCGCTGTTGCCTTTGCTCTGCGCGAGATTGCCCGCTTCCACTTCGGCGATGCCGCCTTCCGCGGCGGCCTTGAAGAAGTCCTGATCGGGATGTTTCTGCGCGCTCCAGGTGGCCGCGCTCCCGGCGCTCAACGCAATGGCCGCGAGGGTCAGCCCGAACATGGCTCGTTTCATGGTAGGTACTCCGCAAGCCGGCTCGCGCCTGCTTGGATTGTTGGGGTGGCATTTGCCCCGCAAACGTCGTTCCCGCCAGTCCATCCCGCGAGGCCTGAGGCCATTACCGTGCACGAGCGCGGCGCTGCCGCGGCGCGCGAGTCCGGCGAGTGAACTCGCGATCCAGAGGCGGCGAGCCGCTCTGGGAATTCTGATCCGGAAGGGTCTGCTGCCGGCTGCCGGAGTCTTTGGGGCGTCCGGGTGTGCTCGAGCCGGTTTGCCTGGACTGCGGACTCATTGAGCGCCCTGCAATGTGGTCGTGTAGTCATTGGTCGTGCCCGGAGGCGCAGACCAACCGTTGTCTCCATCCGCATCGCGCGGCACCGCAGCCGGACTCTGCGAGGCAGTGGTGCCGTTCTGCGCGGCGAGCGTCGCAGGCAGGGACATCGAACGTACGTATGCGGAGATCTGCCAGAGCTGTTCGTCGGGAATCTTGCCACCCCACGCGGGCATGCCGTTCGGACGGCCCTCGACCAGCGTCTGGTGGATCTGCTCCAGTCTTCCGCCGTAGATCCACTCATCGTCCATGAGCGGGGGACCCATTCCGCCTCCCCCGTTGGAATGACAGCCCGAGCAGTTGTACTGTCCGAAGAGGCGTTTGCCGGTCATGACGGCTTCCAGGTTGTCGTAGTAGGCAGCAGCACGCGGATCCACCGTGGTGAGGGAGTGTCCTACCCCGGGAGTGAGTGCGGTGTCGATGACACCCTCTTGGGCCGGCTGCCCGCTGGTCGGAAGGGTCCGCGCGTGGCTATTGCATCCAGCCAGGCCAATCAGCGCCAGCGCGAGCAGTTCAATGGGGAAGCGCGAACACATAGAGTGTCCCTCCGGCCGTGGTGTACTTGGGAAGGTCCGGCATCGCGTTGATCATTCCCAATGCGGCAGAGCCATCGCGCGTATCCACCGGACCTGACACCACTGCGCCCGACCATCCGCCCACGCCGGAGAGGACGGCGATGTACTGATGCTGATCGGGGCCACGATAGCTGACGGGTTGACCGATGATGCCGCTGTCGACCTTGTACTTCCAAAGCAGGTCCCCGTTGCGGGCGTTCACGGCCTTGAACCAGCCATCCATCGTGCCGTAGAAGACCAGGTCGCCGGCGGTGACGACGGTGCCCGACCATACCGGGAAGGTTTCCTTCACCTGCCAGGCCGGCCGGCGTTGCACCGGATCCCATGCGGTGAGCGCTCCGCGATTGCCTCCGGGTCCCGGCTTCATGTGCACCCGTGCTCCGACGTAGGGTGTTCCTTCGATATAGCCAACCGGCATGCTCATCCAGTCCATGCACATGTTTTCATGCGGTATGTAGATCAGACCGGTCTGCGGACTGAAGCTGCTGGGCTCCCAGTCCTTGGAGCCGGAGGCGGTGGGGCAGATGTCGTGAACCTCCTGCCCGACCCGGGTCTGCTTGGCCGGATTGACGATGGGCCGGCCGGTCTTCAGATCGATGCCGCGCGTGGAATTGACGGGTCCGAACGGATCGGCTGAAAGTACCCGGCCAGTGCTGCGCTCTATTACGTAGATGTAGCCGTTGCGATCGGGGTGTATCAGAACCTTGCGCATCTGACCGCCAAAGGGCATATCCAGCAGGATCTGCTCGTTGACACCGTCGTAGTCGTGTTCGTCGTGTGGATTGAGAGGCACGAACCAGCGAGCCTGGCCGTTGGCCGGGTCGCGCGAGAAGATTCCGGCGGTCCACTTGTTGTCGCCCGGGCGCTGCTCGGCATTCCATGGGCCCGGATTGGCCGTGCCATACACCACGGAGTCGAAGTCCGCGTCGTAGTTGACCCAACCCCACACCGTTCCACCGCCGATCTTCCAGCTTTGCGCCGGCCAGGTGGCCACACCCAGGTCCTTGCCCTGTTCGCCCGCGTAGGCCGGCCTGAACTGCGAGCCGATCAGCACCTGTGAATCGGGGCCGGTGGTGTAGGCCTTCCACAGAAGCTTGCCGCTGCTCTCATCCAGCGCGGCGAGCCAACCGTGCACTCCCATCTCGCCACCGGAATCACCGACGTACACGTGACCCTTCGCAACAAGCGGCGCCATGGTCAGTGTCTCGCCGGCGTTGATATTACCCAGCAGCGTCCGCCAGAGCGGTTTGCCGGTATCGGCATCCAGGGCGATCACCTGGCCGTCCAGTGTATCGAAAATGTATTTGCCCGAATCGTAGGTGCCCCCGCGATTGACTACGTCACAGCACGCCACACCCTGGCTCGCCGGGACCGGTTTCGGCGCGAATCTCCACTTCAGGGGCGCGCCCTCCCTGGTCAGATCCAGTGCGTAGACATAGTTCGGGTAGGCGGTAACGATGTACATCGTATTGCCGGCCACGATCGGCGCCGCTTCCTGTCCCTTGTTGACCGCCAGCGAGAAGGTGAAGACGGGCTGCAGTGCTTTGACATTGTCCGTGGTGAGCTCGGTCAACGAGGAGAAACGTGTCGCAGCGAAGTTCTTCGTCGGCATGGTCCACTGGCCGTCGTCCGGCGGTGCGTTGGCAGGGCTCGGCGCCGTCTTGCCCGCCTCGGGAGTCGGCTGTGCCAGTGCGTGACCGATCTGCTCCGCGGAGAAGACATCTTCCGCCGGCGTTGGAGCAGGCACCGGCACGGTCTGCGCCCGTGTTCCGGCGCACATCACGGTCATGGCACACAGGAGCAGAGCGCGGGTCCGAAGGATAGGCAGCGCGTTCTTGTTCATTGCAGTTCGTGCCTTAGCCCGCGCAGCGCGGAAGAATGAATAAGGCGATACCCGTGAAAGTGATCGCGACGGCGAATGCGCCGCCGGCCACGGTCCCCCACAAGGCCAGGAAGCACGTTCGTCCCGTGCTCCTTGCGGTGGCCGAGAGCGAGCCGCCGGAGTTCGCGGCGCTGGCTTCCCGCAACAGTCGTCCCGAGACCCTCATGGCCGCCAGGGCGATTGCGAACGCCAGCAGCGTCATGATGGCCGTGGCAGGTCGGGTCCATGCCCAGGCAAGCGCCGGGGCCGGCAGGCGCTGCTCGCCGGGAAAGCACGGCCAGGTGCTCAGCGAGAATCCGCCGCACAGCTGGATGAACCAGGCGGCAGGCCCGCCCAACAGCCCGAATGTCAGCTGCCACACCGGGGTGATATCGCTGCGCGGGGTGTGATGAGGCCGGAGGGAGGCCTGATCCACGTTCATCGCCCGAATCCCAGGTAGGGGGTGAGGTAGTAGGTCGTGAAGACGAACAGCCAGATGACATCGACGAAGTGCCAGTACAGGGTGCCAGCCGATACCGTGAGCCGGCGGCGCGGACTGAAGTAATCGAGTCCGGTCCATAGCACCATTGCGGCCAGGACCAGCAGACCCACGATCACGTGCGCCATGTGGAAGGCCGTGGTGACGAAATACAGCGAGGCATAGCTGGAGGTGCCGAGTTGACAACTCTTCGTGTGCCACTCCATGAATTGCACGACGGCGAAGATCGTTCCCAGCAGCAGCGCAAGAGTGAACCCGCTGAGCGCCTGACGACTCTGTCGCCGCAGCACGCCTCGCTCGCCCAGCCAGGCGGCGCCGCTCGAGGCGAGCAGCACCAGCGTATTGGGCAGAGCCAGCTTCAGGGACGGGTGCGGCTCCAGCAGCCAGCCTGGCTGGGCGGTGGCGCCGGTGTAGAAGTAGGCGAACAGCAGGTAGCTGAAGAGCGCGGCTTCGCTCGCCACCAGCGTACCCATGCCCCAGAAGCCAACACCGCGGCGGCCGATCGGGCCGACGGGCAGATCCGCGGGTCTCGCCAGAATCACTTGCGCCGCCGCACGATCAGACATGACCCGGCTCCCTCTCGCGCAACGCGCGTCGCGGCCACAACCACACCAGCAGCGCGACCGCAGCGGTGGCGATTCCCGGCGCGGCGACCGACCA
This sequence comes from Steroidobacteraceae bacterium, assembly GCA_035542375.1. Classification (GTDB taxonomy): domain Bacteria; phylum Pseudomonadota; class Gammaproteobacteria; order Steroidobacterales; family Steroidobacteraceae; genus 13-2-20CM-66-19. The sequence continues at coordinate 12,113 of DATKLO010000238.1, forward strand.
GGTCTTGAGCAGCAAGCCGATGAACAGGATCGCCGTGCCGAGCGCCAGCAGCAGCGGCGCCAG
>DATKLO010000239.1:0-3530 GCA_035542375.1 Steroidobacteraceae bacterium
CGGTCAGGAACTCGTTGCGCAAGCCCTCCAGCAGATGACTGTGGTATGGAACCGTGACAGGCAAGAAGCGGAAAAAGCGACCTTCGCGCTCGAGCTGCTGGGCGATCTGCTCCAGCGCGGTGGCCTCACCGGACAACGTCACCGAGCGACTGCTGTTGATCGCGGCGATGCCGACCCGATCGGCCAGATCCGCACTCGCGCGCACCGCTTCCTCGTACGAGAGCGCAGCGGCCAACATACGTCCCTTACCGCTCACGCGCTGTGCCAGCCGGCCGCGGTGCATGACCAGGCGCAGGCCATCCTCCAGGGTCAGGGCACCGGCCGCATGGGCGGCTGCGATCTCGCCTACGCTGTGTCCGGTGACCGCGTCAGGCACGATCCCCCATGCACGTAGCAGGGCGGTGAGGCCCGCCTGGATGGCGAAGTTCTTGACTTGGGCGACGGCCACTTCTCCGACCGTTGGGCCGGCCGCGCCCTCGGCCAGCTCGGCTATCAGAGACCACCCGGCCAAGGGTCGCAGGAAGGCATCGCAGCGCTCGATGACCTCCCGAAACGCCGGCTCGCGGCGTAGCAAATCGGCGCGCGACGCTGCAAGCGGAGACCCCATTCCGGGAAAGACCATGGCAAGCCGCGGCTGCCGACCACTCGGCGCCTTTCCCACCCGCGCATTCGGACCTGCCTCCTGCCGCAAGAAGCTGTCCAGTGCGCTGCGCAATTCGACGGCCGTCCGCCCTGCCACCGCAAGGCGATGCTCCAGATGCGAGCGCCGCAGCGCGCAGGTGTAGCAAACATCGTCGAGGTCAGGCCCGCTCTCGCTCAGGAATTCGGCGATCCTCGCCGCTCGCTCGCGCAACGCCTCGGGAGTCCTCGCGGAGAGCAGCAAGGCACGGGGTTGAGCGTCGGCGGCGCGGGATCCAGGTTCCTCTGGCAGTGACGGTGCGGCCTCCAGCAATACATGCGCATTCGCACCGCCGAACCCGAACGAATTGACCCCTGCGAGCGCGCGTTTCTCCGTTTGCGGCCAAGGCTGCAACGTCATCGGCACCTGCAGACGCAGTTCATCGAACGGGATCGCCGGGTTGGGCTGCGCGAAGTTCAGATGCGGGGGTATCTGCCGGTGTTTCAGAGCGAGAGCCGTCTTGATGATCCCGGCGACCCCCGCGGCGGCTTCGAGATGTCCGATGTTGGTTTTCACCGAGCCGATGTACAGCGGCGATTCGGCCGCGCGGCCGGCTGAGAGAACGCTGCCGATGGCGCCTGCCTCGATCGGGTCGCCCACCGGCGTCCCCGTACCATGCGCCTCGACATACTGGACGTCGCGCGGCGCCACGCCGGCGGCGGCCAGCGCTTCCCGCAGCATGGCCTGCTGGGCCTGCGCGCTGGGCACCGTGATCCCGACAGTGCGCCCGTCCTGGTTGATGGCCGAGGCGCGGACCATGGCGTAGATGCGATCCCCATCGCGCAGCGCCGCGTCGAACCGCTTGAGCACCACCAGGCCGGCCCCCTCGCCGCGCACGAACCCGTTGGCGCCGGAATCGAAGGCTCTGCAGCGGCCATCGGGCGAGAGCATCGACGCCTTGGCGAGGCCCACGGCAGAGTGCGCAGACAGGAACAGATTCACTCCTCCCGCCAGCGCCAGCTCGCACTCGTCGAGCGCCAGGCTCCGGCATGCCAGATGGATCGCAGTGAGCGACGACGAGCAGGCCGTATCGAGGGCGATGCTCGGCCCGCGCAGGTCGAAAACGTAGGACAGACGATTGGCGGCGATGCTGGGCGCCACCCCGGTCGCGGTGTGCGCCTCGATGCCATGAGCATTGGCAGGCGAGGCCACCATATCGCTGAAGTCGTGGGTGGAGATGCCCACGAACACGCCGGTTCGCGAACCGGCTAGCCGCTCCAGAGTCTGCCCGCCGTCCTCCAGCGCTTCCCACCCCACCTCGAGCAGCATGCGCTGCTGCGGATCCATATGCAGCGCCTCTCGGGGGGAGATGCCGAAGAAGGCGGCATCGAACCGGTCGGCGTGATCCGCGAACCCGGCGCGGCGGATATATAGCTTGCCGGGCCGGCTGGGATCCGGATCGTAGTGCAGGTCGATGTCGAAGCGCTCGCGCGGGATCTCCGCGACGGCTTCGACACCGGCGCACAGCAGGCGCCAGAATTGCTCAGGGGAGTTGGCGTGGCCCGGGAAGCGACAGCCGATCCCAATGATCGCAACGGGTCGTGCCTCGCTGCCTTGCATGCGCAGTCCCTAGTGCCCCGGGCGCGTCGGGCGGCCGAGCGAAGAGCACCGCCCGGAACGGCTTACCGGATCACGGTTGCGCGTCCGACGATCAGCGAGTAAGACTTGGGGCCCGCCGGGTCCGTTCGCGTGGCTTCGCCGACGTAGTTGATACGGATCTTCGTCCCCGGCTTCCAGAGCGGAAGCGGCGGGTGCCCGCCGCGCTTGCTCGGCGCCTCGGTCAGCGTCACCGCGCCGCTTCCCGTCAGCACGCCCTTGTTCGGTCCCTGGATGTTGTTGACGTCGGAATTGCGCCCGGCCGCGGCGGCGATGGGCGTCCCGCTTTCAAAGGGGCTGGGATCCTCAGGGCAGGAACTGGAAGGAACGCCGACGCATCCGCCGGAAGGCGGGTCCCTGAAGTAGAACGTGGACGATACGGTGGTAGAAATGGTGATGATGTTGTTACCCGGCGTGCCATCACCCACTACGAACCGCGACTCGAACGTGCCGCGTGTCACGAACGTGTACTTGGCATCGGCTTCGGAGGCCAACGGCAGCCTCCCGGTGAACAGATCCTGGTCGTCCATGCCATAGACATGGGTCAGGTAGCCGTAGGCGACCACCGTCAGCCCGTCCTGCTTGATATGCCCCACGAAATCGAACAGGGTCAGTTCCTCGTTCTGGGCGCTTGGCCCGGGGCCCCGCCGCCCCTCATCCGAGCCGTCTTGGCCCGCGTAACCGGCGGGCGTCGAGCCTGCGAACACCAGAGCAATCACCACCAGGTATTGCACCCACGTGAGGATCGAAGCGCGCTTCCATGACATGGCTTGGCCTCCCTTTCCCAAGACACAGATGAACGGTCGTTACGCCTACATCCTCCGCGCAGGTTACGTCAAGACCGTGCCCCCGTCTAACGGCGTCCAACGTCATTTGACATCCGTGTGACAATCCTCAGCCGATGCGCGCGGATCGGTGGATCGCGCTCTCGCCCGTGATATACGCCGCTACCTGCGAAATCGCATACTCGGGCGGGATCCCGATCAGCATGCGCACATGACCGAGCGTCAGATGTCCCGCCTCGATCCGGCTCTCGTTCTGCGCAGGCGTCTCTTGCACTACCTCCCCAGGATGCTTGCGCAGCAGTGCGTACGACTCCTTCCTACGACACTCGCGCATGAACAGCTCGTGGTGTTGCGCTGCCACGTCGTGTGGCTTCGGTTTCCATGCTCGCCCATCTCATGCGTCTTTCGCCGGAGCGCGAAGCGGAGGTCGACATCGCCCTCCGTGAGAGAGCGCGCAGATCTGTCGGTCA
>DATKLO010000240.1:0-51436 GCA_035542375.1 Steroidobacteraceae bacterium
CCAATCGATGTAATCTTCAAAATGCCCGTACTCAACTTGTATGTAGTCCACCTCGGTGACCGGGCCCTCAGAATAGTGGCGCACGTCCTGAGCCGGTGCAGCAAGCGAGAGTGAGGACGCTGCGAAACACATGGATAGGATAATGGTCCTGGTCATACTGTCTTCATCCTTGGGCCGTCGACGATAAACATCAGCAAGGAACGCGAGATCGCCGCAACGCACATGACACCCTCTGTTTTGCGCAGCAGTCTGGGCTCCTCGATACTGTGATGCGTGGCGGGTAATTCCACAACTGCATTATTATCACGATTATGATGCGATCTGAGCACGTTACCGTGACGGTCCGCGAAGCCCCTAGGAGAGCCCCGATGCTCGAAGATCTGCGCGCCCTCGTAGAGTTCGCCCATGCCGGGTCCATCGCCGGGGCGGCCAGCCGGCTATTTCGCACGCCCTCTGCGATTACCCGGCAGGTCCAAAGGCTGGAGGCTGCATTGAGTGCCGAGTTACTCGACCGCTCGGTAAAGCCTCCGCGTCTGAACTCACTCGGTACCCGAGTTCTCGAACAGGCGAAGGATCTGCTGCAGCGGACCGAGGCGCTGAAGTCTCTTACAACAAGCGACGCCGAACCTCGGGGCCTCCTGCGCGTCGGGCTCTCGCATGCCCTGGTCGAAGGGACACTCATCGAACCTGTCCAGGCGCTGACTGAAAAATACCCCGGGGTCCGACTGCGCTTGTCGAGCGAGCTGACCCCCGAACTGATCAACCGGCTGCTCGCTGGTGAACTCGACGTTGCCGCCGTGCTGTTGCCCGAAGGAAGAATGGCGCCAGCCCCTCTCCTGACGACTGTCATCGCCACCGACCGGATGGAGATCGTTCAAGGCGCCGGAGTCAACGTTGACGCTGATTGGAAAGCCTTGAGCGGAGCACCATGGGTGCTCAATCCGCCCGGGTGCTTTCTTCGGGCGAGCCTCATCGATCGGATGGAGCGTGCCGGCCTCACACCCATGATTGCGGCGGAGATCCACAACATGCATATGCAGCTGGCCTTCGTTCAGTCCGGTTATGGTTTGGGGCTCCTGCCTGCCCGCTTCATTGCCAGGAATCGGTCGATCGATCCCGTGAAAGTGCTGCGCCCTCCGTCGTTTGCCCTGCACCGCTCCGTCGCGATAGTCCGGGTTGCGCAACTCGGCGCCCTGGGGAAGGCCGCCGAACAGCTGGCACACGGTTTGCGGCTGTCGTTTGAGGCAACCGACACCGTGAAGCCCTTGAAGAAACACCGCAGAGGCCTGCCCGCGAGTCGGCGGCTGGCGCGACCGCACAAATAGTCACCGGACATCGCCTGGTGGAGGCGATGGGCTCGCATCTCGAATCCGCCAATTCGACTCGAGCAGCCGGGCTCAGAAAACTGGAGCAAATCAGCTGAAGTGGTGGCCAGGGGCGGAATCGAACCACCGACACGCGGATTTTCAATCCGCTGCTCTACCAACTGAGCTACCTGGCCGCCGGAGGAGGGCGCGTATTAGACCGGCCGGCGCCGCCTGAGTCAAGCAATGCAATCGCTAAGTCCTTGATTCTTTGGCGTGATTCCGCATTCCCAAGGACAGGCGTCCGATCTGGGCGGTTCCTGATCCCTCTGCGCACCTTCCTGGCCACTGCTGCATTGATCGGTTCCCGATGCACCCTCGGTCGAGCCCAGCGGCGCCGCCCAAGACTACTCTGCCCCTACCTGGTCCCGTCGGGATCGCCCGCCTCGCAGTACGCCCATGCCGACCGCCCCCAAGTCCATCCTCCTCTACGACCTGGTTCTCGAGAACGGCTGCACCATCAGTCCGTTTGTATGGCGCGCCAAGTACGCCATTGCGCACAAGGGCTTTGCGGTCGAATCGATCCCGGTCGGTTTCACGCAGATCAAAAGCATCCTCGGCGGCAAGTACGAGCGCCTGCCGATCATCGATGACGGTGGAACCATCGTGCCCGACAGCTGGGCGATCGCGGATTACCTCGACCGGACCTACCCCGACCGGTCGCCGCTGTTCGCGACACCCGCGGAACGTGTCGCCGCGCGGTTCTTCGAGGGTTGGTTGTGGCGGGACATCTTTCCGCCGATGTTCCGTTGCTACGTGCTCGACAACTTCAACTTCGCCAGGCCCGAGGATCGCGCGTATCTGCGTGAGAGCCGCGAGCGACTGTTCCTCGGCGGTCGCACGATGGAGGAAACCGTCGCCGGGCGCGAAGAGCGCATGCCGGCCATTCGCGAGGCGTTCAATCCTCTCCGCGCCGTTCTCGCCGAGACGCCCTGGCTGGGCGGAGCAAGTCCAAACTACACCGACTTCTGCGGGCTGAGCGCTTTCCTGTGGGCGGGATCCATCAACACGCTGCCGCCTCTGCTCAAGGACGATCCGCTGTTCGACTGGATCAACCGCGGCTTCGATCTCTACGGTGGCATCTGCCGCGATCCGCGACTGCGGCCGCTCGCGGCCTGAGCACGCACGACGGCAACGGGCTCTCAGATGCGGCTGTCATCAACTCATGACCGTAACCAGTCCGTCACCTGCGTCTGCCTCAACCGACAATCAGCGCGGAGTCCCGCCACTCGCGGCAATCTCACGAAATCCCTATTTTTCCAGCTCCAAATCATCCACTGTCGTCTGTCACCGCGTTGTGACCGATCCGGCCTGCCCCTAAAGGCATAGACCCTTCCCCATCACCGGGAACTCTCCCGGCCCCCCGCCCGATCCATACCGCGATCGGTTGCGGGGCTTCACTATTCCCGGCGTACGCGAAGCTCCGCCAGTCGCGCGGAATCCAATCCACCAGTGATTCGAGCGGCGGGCCGGCCAGGCCCGCGAAGCGCCTCTCGCGCATTGAACGATCTCAAAGGGAGTCCTCATGAAAAGCTCATTCGCCCGTATTTCCTACGTCCTCGCCGCCATGTCCGCTCTCTCGCTGGCGCTGGGTGGGTGCGCACGCAACGAGGCGGCACAGATGACCGCCCTGCCTCCGCCACAGGTGACGGTGGCACAGGTGATATCCAGGCCTGTCACTGAATTCGACGAGTTCACTGGTCGCTTCGAGGCCGTCGACCGCGTGGAGATCCGTCCGCGCGTCTCCGGCTACATCTCCTCGGTCAACTTCACTGAAGGCAGTGAAGTGAACAAGGGCGATGTGCTGTTTGTCATCGACCAGCGCCCCTACGACGCGGAACTCAAGCGCGCGAAGGCTCAGCTCGCCCAGGCCCGCACGCAGCTGGCCCTGGCGAAGTCTGAGCGTGAGCGCGCCGTGAAATTGCTCGACCAGCATGCGATCTCCCAGGAGGAGTTCGACACACGCTCCGCTGGGAGCGAGCAGGCCGAGGCCAATGTCGAAGCCGCCCAGGCGGCTGTCGATGCGGCCCAGCTCAACATGACCTTCACCCGGGTGACCGCGCCCATCACGGGCCGGATCAGCCGTGCCCAGGTCACCGCCGGCAATCTGGTCACCAGCGGCCAGACCCTGCTGACGACTCTCGTGTCCCTCGATCCGATCTATGTTCGCTTCGATGGCGATGAGCAGGCGTACCTGAAGTACACGAAGCTCGCTCGCGAGGGCTCTCGTGCCAGTTCACGTGATGCGCAGAACCCGGTGCTGGTGGGTTTGGCCGATGAGAACGGCTACCCGCATCGCGGTGTGATGGTGTTCGTGGACAACGAGCTCGATCCCGCCACGGGCACGATCCGCGGCCGCGCCCGGCTCGACAATCACGATCGTGCGTTCACACCCGGCTTGTTCGCCCGCGTGAAGTTGCTCGGCAACGGCACCTACAACGCCCTGCTGATCAATGACAGTGCGGTCGGCACCGACCAGAGCGTGAAGTACGTTCTCGTCGTCGGCACCGACAACAAGGTCGAGTACCGCCCCGTGAAGCTGGGCCCGATCGTCGATGGCCTGCGCGTCGTGCGTGAAGGTCTCGCCTCTGGCGAAACAATCGTCGTCAACGGTCTCCAGCGTGTTCGTCCGGGCTCCCCTGTCACGCCGCAACGCGTAGCCATGGGTGAGCGTCGTCCCAGCAACACGCTGCTGGCTCAGAACATCGGAAACTAAAGTGAAACTGTCGAACTTCTTCATCGACCGGCCGATCTTCGCCGCCGTCCTGTCGGCGTTCATCACCATCGGCGGCGCGATCGCGCTGTTCAAGCTGCCGATCAGCGAGTACCCGGAGGTCGTTCCTCCGTCCGTCGTCGTTCACGCCCATTATCCGGGCGCGAACCCCAAGGTCGTGGCCGACACGGTCGCCGCGCCCCTGGAGCAGTCAATCGTCGGCGTGGAGGACATGCTCTACATGTCCTCCACCGCCACGATGGACGGATCGCTGACTCTCACTGTCACGTTCCGCACCGGAGCGGACATCGACCGTGCCCAGGTGCAGGTGCAGAACCGTGTCTCGCAGGCCCTCCCCCGTCTACCCGAGGAAGTTCGCGATCTCGGCGTCACGACGGTCAAGAGCTCGCCCAACCTGACAATGGTCGTCCATCTGACCTCGCCCGATGGCCGCTACGACTCTCTATATCTACGCAACTACGCCACCCTCAACGTTCGTGACGTACTCGCTCGCCTGCCCGGCATGGGCGACGTGCAAATCTTCGGCGGCGGCGACTACTCCATGCGGATCTGGCTGGATCCGCAGAAGCTGGCTGCCCGCAATCTGACTTCCAGCGACGTCATCGAAGCCATCCGCGAGCAGAACGTCCAGGTCGCCGCCGGCCAGATCGGCGCCCCTCCATCGCAGGATGCGCAGTTCCAGCTCGCCCTGAACGCCATGGGGCGTCTCACCGACGAGCAGCAGTTCCGCGACATCATCATCAAGACCGGTGCCGAGGGCGAAATCGTCCGCCTTGGTGACGTGGCCCGCGTCGAGCTGGGCGCTCAGGAATACGCCATCCAGAGCCTGCTGGACAACAAGAACGCCGTTGCCATCCCGATCTTCCAGGCCCCCAACTCCAATGCGCTGCAGCTCTCGGAAGCCGTGCGCAAGAAAATGGAGGAACTGAAGAAGGACTTCCCGCAGGGCGTCGACTACACGATCGTCTATGACCCTACGGTCTTCGTGCGCCAGTCCATCGAGGCCGTGGTCCATACGCTGCTCGAGGCGGTGGCCCTGGTCGTTCTCGTCGTCATCCTGTTCCTGCAGACCTGGCGCGCTTCCATCATTCCGCTGGTGGCCGTCCCGGTCTCCATCATCGGCACATTCGCCGTGTTGCTCGCCTTTGGCTTCTCCATCAATACGCTGTCGCTGTTTGGGCTCGTCCTTGCCATCGGCATCGTCGTGGACGACGCCATCGTGGTCGTCGAAAACGTGGAACGGCATATCGCGAACGGCCAGTCCCCACTCGAAGCCACCAAGTCAGCCATGGCCGAGGTCAGCCGGCCCATCATCGCCATCACGCTCGTCCTGTGCGCCGTGTTCATCCCGGTGGCTTTCGTCAGCGGACTGACCGGCGAGTTCTACCGCCAGTTCGCTCTCACGATTGCGATCTCGACGGTGATTTCCGCGTTCAACTCCCTGACGCTCTCGCCGGCCCTGGCGGCACTATTGCTCAAGCCGCATGGCGCGAAGCCCGATCGCCTGTCACGCGCCATGGACCGCCTGCTCGGCCGCTTCTTCAAGCGCTTCAACAAAGGCTTCGATACGGCAAGCCACAGCTACTCGGGTGCAGTCACCCGGACCGTGCGGCGTACGGGTATTGCCCTGGCCCTGTACGGCGGCCTGATCGTCCTCACCTACATCGGCTTCAACTCGGTCCCGGGTGGCTTCATCCCGGAGCAGGACAAGCAGTACCTGATCGCCGTTGCGCAGCTGCCGCCCGCCGCAGCGCTCGATCGCACGGACGAGGTGACTCGCCGGATCGGTGAGATCGGCCTGAAGCAGCCCGGCATCGCCAATGCCGTGCAGTTCACGGGCATGTCCGTCAACGGCTTCACGCCCAGCTCCAACTCGACGATCGTGTTCTTCGCGCTCGACGACTTCGACAAGCGCACGAGCCCGGAGTTGTCTGCCAAAGCCATCGCCCAGGCTCTGAACGTCAAGCTGTCCTCGATCCAGGACGCCTTCGTGGTCGTATTCCCGCCGCCGCCCGTGATCGGACTCGGCACGCTGGGCGGATTCAAACTACAGATCGAGGACCGTGCCGACCTGGGTGCGGAAGCGCTCTACGCAGCCACGCAGGACGTCATCAAAAAGGCCTACCAGGACAAGTCGCTGGCCGGCGTGTTCAGCACCTATCAGATCAACGTGCCGCAGCTCAACGTGGACGTGGATCGCATCAAAGTGAAGCGCCAGAACGTGAAGCTGTCGGACGTGTTCCAGACACTGCAGGTCTACCTGGGGTCTCTGTACGTCAACGACTTCAACCGCTTCGGTCGCACCTATCAGGTGGTTGCCCAGGCCGATGCACCCTATCGGTCCCATGTGGACGACATCCTGCCGCTGAAGACCCGCAACGCGAGCGGCGAGATGGTACCGCTGGGCGCGCTGCTGACTGTCAGTGAAGCGTTCGGCCCGGATGTGGTTCAGCGCTACAACGCCTACCGCGCCTCGGACATCAATGGCGGTGCCGCTCCCGGGTTCAGCTCGGGTGAGGCGCAGGCCACGATGTCCAGGATCCTGACGGACACCCTGCCCCGCGGCATGACCTACGAGTGGACCGAGCTGGCCTATCAGCAGCTCATCTCGGGCAGCACGACCCTGTTCGTGTTCCCGCTGTGCGTGCTGTTCGTCTACCTGGTCCTGGCGGCGCAGTACGAAAGCCTGACCCTGCCACTGGCCATCATCCTGATCGTGCCGATGTGCTTGCTCGCGGCCATCACGGGCGTGCTCCTGTCCCATGGCGACAACAACGTCTTCACGCAGGTAGGTCTGATCGTGCTGGTTGGATTGGCATGCAAGAACGCCATCCTCATCGTGGAGTTCGCCAAGCACCTCGAGGAGCAGGGACGCGATGCGGTGTCCGCGGTTCTCGAGGCCGCCCGGTTGCGTCTGAGACCGATTCTGATGACGTCCTTCGCCTTCATCATGGGAGTCGTCCCGTTGATGCTCGCAGGCGGAGCCGGTGCCGAGATCCGGCACGCGCTGGGAACTACGGTGTTCGCCGGCATGCTCGGCGTCACTTTCTTCGGACTGCTGCTGACCCCGGTGTTCTACGTGCTGATCCGGCGCCTCTCCCGGCACCGGCTGGCTACTGACTCGCACTCGGCCGACCCGGAATCCAAGTCGCACCCGCTCGTGGGTCAGTTGCCCTCACCGGAGGCTCACTGATGCGTTTGCAACACTCTGTGACCCGGAATAGCCGCCTGATGACCCGCAAGCACAGTCTCGTGATCCGGAAGCTGCCGTTTCGCCCAACCTCCCTGCTTGTCGCAGTCGCCGTTGCTGCCTCGCTCGGCGCCTGCGCGGTCGGTCCGAACTACAAGCAGCCCAGGACCGACACCGCGACGACGTTCGCGAGTGCGGAACAGGGCATCTACTCGGCCAGCGATGCCCAGGCGCAATTCTGGAAGCAGTTCAACGACCCGACACTGGATCAGTTGATTGGCGATGCGCTGACGGCCAATCACGACCTGCGGATCGCGCTCGGCCGCCTGGCGGAAGCACGCGCCGCCCGCCGCCAGTCACTGTATGACCTGGCGCCGACCGTGACGGCACAAGGCGGCCACCAGACCCAGAGGGTCCCGCAGATCGAGAGCGGCTTTGCCTACACCGCCTCTTACTATGAGGCGGGCTTCGATGCGACGTGGGAGCTCGACCTCTTCGGCCGGGTACGCCGTGGAGTGGAAGCGAGCCGTGCCGACCTGCAGGGCGCCGAAGCCAACCTGCGCGACGCCCAGGTGTCGGTTGTCGCTGAAGTCGCGCGCACGTATTTCGAGTTGCGCGGCGAGCAGAATGAACTCGCGGTTGCGCGCCGCAACGTCCAGAACCAGCAGGAGACATTTCGACTGACCAACGCGCGCCTGAACGCCGGGCGAGGCACCGAGCTCGACACCTCGCGCGCAAGGGCGCAACTCAGCACAACCCTTTCCACCATCGACCCGCTTGAAGCGGCAGTGGCGAGGTCCATGCATCGTCTGAGTGTGCTGACCGGCCGCGAACCGAATGCTCTGCAGGATGCACTGACTCCCGTGAAGGATCTGCCCGATCTGCCGCAGATCGTTCCGGTGGGCAATCCCGCCGACCTGCTGCGTCGGCGTCCTGACATCCGTGTCGCGGAGCGTCAGCTCGCCGCTTCCACCGCCCGCATCGGTGTTGCCGTAGGTGACCTGTTCCCCAAGGTCACCTTCACCGGCAGCTTCGGTTATGCCGCGAGCAACCCCAACGAACTGGGCACTTCGGCCGGCCGCACCTACTCCATCGGTCCCGGGATTTCCTGGGCCGCGTTCGATCTTGGCCGTGTACAGGCCCAGGTGGCCGGTGCGCGCGCCCGTACCGACACGTCACTGGCGCAGTACGAGCAGACCGTACTGAAGGCTCTGGAGGAGACTGAGAATGCGCTGGTGACCCATGCGCGCTCCCGCGATCAGCTTGCCCACGCTGCGGATGCGGCCGAAGCCAGCACGACCGCCGCCCGCCTGGCCCGAACCCGGTACGAGGGCGGCGTCGTCGATTTCCTGGAAGTCCTGGACGCCGAACGGACCCAGCTGGAGGCCGAAGACCGCCTGGCCCGCAGCCGGACCGAGGCCGCTACCAGCCTTATTGCGGTTTACAAGTCTCTCGGAGGGGGTTGGGAGGGCGCCCCCCTGCCGCGCTACACTCAGGCCGCGAATCGATAGGCCCGAACCCGGATACCCGCACCTGCCACGACCCGGAATCCCGTAAGCCCCCGCGCCGCCCCGTGACCGCAGGATCTGACATAACCACCGGAAGACTCATGCCTCAACTTGTCCGCTGCGCCACGCGCCCCCAGATTGAGTCCACCGGCTCATCCCGCCTTCGGCCGGAGACCGCAGCATGAATGCCAATCTGGTCGAACTGCCTGTTTTAAAAGAAGATTTCTCCACGCCCTGCGCGCAGGAGCTGAACCAGATCAATGAGTCCCTGCAGCGCCGCGAAGGCCTGCTGGCCGCATCCGCCAAGGCCAGCCGGCTGCTGCTCGAGGCTCCCGACGTCCGCGCCGTTGTCCCCGATGTCCTGCGCCTGATCGGTGAGGCCGCCGGCGTGGACCGCGTGAACCTGATGCTTTCCCAGGCTGGCCCGGTCGGCGAGCCCCTGCTGGTCGTCACCAGCGAGTGGGTCGCCGAAGGCGTGCCCCCGCATCTGGATGATCCCGCGATGAGTAGTTGCGATGAGCGCGACTTCTCGACCGTCTGTTGCGAGCTGCGCGCCGGTCGTAGTGTCTGTCTGAGCAAGGCGGAGACCGAGACCGCGGACCAGTTCACCGTCGCCAGCATCGAAGGCATCGGCACCAAGACCAAGGCCATCGTCCCCATCTTCGTCGGGGGTGAATTCACCGGCGTCGTCGGTTTCGACAACACACGCCAACGCCGCGCGATCGATTCCGCCGAACTCTCCGCTCTTGAAACCGCCGCTGGCGTCATCGGCGCCGCTTTGCATCGCGAGCGCCTGGTTGACGACGTGCGCCGCGAACGCGAGCGCGCCGCGGAAGAGCAGTTCACGCAGCTGGCCAAGGCCAACGCCGTCATCCGCGGCAATCTCGAGCGCCTGGCCAGCGAGCCCGACCTCCACGGATTCATGGGCCAGATGCTCCTGGAAACGACCCGGCAGTTCGATGCCGCGTCCGGCTCGGTCATCGTCGCCAAGGAATCCCTGCAGGAATGGCGGATCCTGGCGCATGTTCGCGAGGGTCAGCTCGAAAGTCCGCCGTTCGCCACCAGTGTCCCGTTTGCCGGTTCCCCGTTCACCGAGGTTTTCGGCCGGAGCCCTGAACCCCGCTACATGAGCACCGAGCACGGTAACTGGGACATCTGGCCCGGAGCGCTCGAGTACCACCGCCGCGAGGGATTCGTCAGCGTCCTGATCTATCCGCTCGTGTTCGGTGCGCGCAACGTCGGCTTCTTCGTGCTGTCCTTCCGCCGTCCGGCGCCCGAAGTGCAGCACAGCGAGCTGTTGGTCGCTCTCGCGCAGCAGGCAACACTCGCCGTGCAGCTCACACGCCTCGCGTACTCCGCGAAGGAAGCAGCCGTCCTCGTCGAGCGAACCCGCATCGGGCAAGAGATCCATGACGGTCTGGCGCAGGCTTTCACGGGCATCCTCATGCAGCTGGGCGCGGCTGAAGAGTTTCCGGTCTGCAAGCGCAAGAACTCCGAGTTGCTCACCATCCACAGCCGGATCCGCGACCTCGCTCGCGATGGGCTCTCTGAGGCGCGCCGGTCAGTGATGGCCCTGCGCCTCGACCAGACTCGCCGGGCTGGACTGGAAATCGCGCTGCGACAGCTGGCCGACCGCTCAACCGTACCGGGCCGCATCAACTGCACCTTCGAGGGCGGAAACTTCTCGACGGGTCTGAAGCCCGAACATGAACACGAATTGTTGCGCATCGCTCAGGAGGCGGTGAGCAACGCAGTGCGTCACGCGCACCCCAGCAACATCAGCATCAAGATGGCCGACGAGCCCTCCAACTGGGTTCTTTCGGTCGCCGATGATGGCGTAGGAATGGAACACCATCCCGATACCTACTCGAATGACGGCTTCGGCCTCTCGAGCATGCGTCAGCGCGCCGGCGCCATTGGAGGCGAGTGGCAGATCGAAAGCCAACGTGGCGCGGGTACGCGCATCAGCGTGCGCCTGCCGAAGCGGAGAAACTGATGGTCGCTGTCATGAAGCGCAAAATCAGTGTGATTCTGGCGGACGACCATCCCGTTGTGCGGGATGGCCTCGCCGCCATGGTGAATCAGCAGCCCGACATGGAAGTGGTGGCGGAAGCGGGTGACGGAGAAGAGGCGATTGCGCTCTACGAGCAGCATCGTCCGGATGTCATGGTCCTGGATCTGCGCATGCCCAAGCGCGACGGCGTTGCGGTGGTGCAGCGCGTGCTCGAAGCCCATCCCAAGGCCTGCCTCCTCATCATGACCACCTACGACGGTGATGAGGACATCTTCCAGTGCCTGAGCCAGGGCGCCAAAGGCTACCTGCTGAAGGACGCACCGCGGCAGGAAATCCTCTCCGCCATCCGCGCCGTCAGCGAAGACCGCCCGTACACCTCATCTTCGGTAGCCGCCAAGGCCTTGCAGCGGATGGCGAAGCCGAGCCTTACACAGCGCGAACTCGACGTGCTCCAGCTCGTGGCCCAGGGTCGCAGCAACAAGGATATCGCCCGCCGGCTGTCGATCACCGAGGGCACCGCCAAGACCCATGTGAAGGCCATCCTGACCAAGCTGGATGCCATCAGCCGCACCGAGGCGGTGGCCGTAGCCCACAAGCGGGGAATGATTCGACTCTGAGTCAGCGAATCCCGCGACCTGTCCAGCGGGTGTAACAAACGAAGTGGAAATGTAACGTCGGCACCGTCGGCAATCCACTCGCCGGCGTCATGACCGCAGCGTCGCGCCGCGTCTCGATCTCATATTCGATTTCGTGTGCCTGGATCTTCAGCCCGCATCCGTTGCAGAGGGCTCCGGTGCCATGTCCCGCCCAGGTGCGCAGCGGCTCCTGAAAGTGCATGGGGCGCAACTCGATTGCGTCGTTGATCGCGGTCTCGGCCATCGGAATACTCATTCTTGCGGTCCTCGCTCCAGTCAGTGGCGGTTCGCGCGCGCAGGGTTCATCGCTTCCCCGTGTTCCGCGGAAACGCTCCGTTGCGCGCGCGGATGACACGCGCAATGTGAGGTTTCCTCGGTACAGTGCTGTCAATCCATCCATGTCCCCCGAAGGGTCATGGAGCCTCGAGCGGGCGTTATCCCCTGTACGGCAAAAGCCGCGTTTGTCGGACATCAACCCACCGCACACACCGGCGGCCCCTACCTTTAGAACACATTCCGCCCACCGGGTTCCAATGTCTGTCGGTGGCGACGTCCGCGTGCAGGTGCTACCAAGGCTGACAGCGCCCGACAGCCGCTCAACAACGCCAACTATTTTCCGAAGCAGCAATAAATGTGCTTGGCGGAGCAATGTCAGAAACATCTCGCGATCGCGGGCGTTGTGAAGCGGCGACATCCTGACAGCTGGATGAAAGGCGAGCGGCACGGCGCCGTGATCGCAACCTGTCGAGCGCGGCGAATCCGACGGGCACCGGATCGATGCGGCCGGTTGCGCTGGCGCGAACGCGCGGTGGGTCAGCCGACTAAGGCTTCGGCGGCTGAAAGCCTTCCGGCGCCTGCGAGCCGGTGCCGAAGAAGAACTTCTCCATCTCTGTCTCGAGGAACTTGCGCGCCTTGGGCTCGATGGGCGTCAGCCGATACTCGTTGATCAGCATGGTCTGGTGCCGCAACCAGCGTGCCCACGCTTCTTTGGATACGTTGTCAAATATTCGCTTGCCCAGATCGCCCGGATACACCGCCCGATCCAGGCCATCGCTCTCGCGCTTCAGCAGCACACAGTGAACGGTTCGGGCCATCATTGCGCTCCTGGTGCGTCGAACATCGTCGGGCTCGTCAGGTTGTCGAGCAGAGTCTTGATGGGCGCAGGCAGGCCGATGCGCGCCGGGTCGCGCGCGTTATACCAGACGGTCGGAATCGAATCCATGACTCCCTTGGCTGCCCCTGCGCAGTTCGTCAGCAGTGGCGTGATCGACAGATCGAAGTGCGTGAACGCATGCTCGACGATCGCCATCGGTTTCGGCTGAGCATCGGCCGCGCGCAATGTCTGACCAACATAAACGCTCGCCGCCGAGGCCGTATCGAACTCCGGCAGGCACCACAGCCCGCCCCAGATCCCGGTATCGGGTCGGCGCTCCAGCAGCACGCTGCCGTCTTCCTTCATCGCGACCAGCATGAACACTTCGCGCAGTCGCCGCGCGCCCTTGGCCTTGCGGGGTGTCGGGAAATCGTGCTGCCGCCCGGTGTGCCTGGCGAAACAGCCGGCAGCGAGCGGACAGTAGGCGCAGACTGGCTTGCGCCGCGCGCAAACCGTCGCCCCGAGATCCATGATCGCCTGCGTATACACATCGACCTGCGAGTGCGGAGTGCATTCCTCGGACAGCTTCCACAGCCGCTCCGAGACTGCGCGTTCGGTGGTGACGCCCGCCACGCCGAAGAATCGCGCCAGCACCCGCTTCACGTTGCCATCGAGAATCGGGTACCGCTCGCCGCGACTCAGCGCCAGTATTGCTCCGGCAGTCGAGCGCCCGATGCCGGGAAGATTGGCGATCTTCCCGAAGGTGCGGGGAAACTCCCCGCGATACTCATTTCGGATCAGACACGCGGTGCGATGCATGTTGCGCGCCCGCGCGTAGTACCCAAGCCCGGACCAGAAATGCAGCACGTCGTCGATCGGCGCATCAGCCAGCGCACGAATCGTCGGGAATTGCGCCATGAACCGCTGGTAGTAGGGGATGACCGTCGTTACCTGGGTCTGCTGGAGCATGATCTCCGAGACCCAAACACGATACGGCGTACGATCCTTCTGCCACGGCAGATCATGTCTGCCTTCGCGCGCGTGCCATTCGATGAGTGCCGCCGCGAACGCAGCGCCCCTCCCTGTCGGATGCGCGGTCGCTTCGGTCTGGCCGCGCAGTTCTGAATCGGTCCCTTCCTTCGCTGGGTCAGCCGCGGCGTTCGACTCGACCTGCGTGGCACCTTCCGCAGCCGTTTCGCCGAGTGCCGCTACAGGGATTTCCGGCTCTTCGCTCATCGGTGCTGTTCCGCGGTCTGCAGGCGCAGACGGACATCTTTCATCTGCGCGTCTGCCCATTGCGCCTGATCGAATATCAGGCTGCCGTTTGCGCGCAGCGATCTGAACGCCTCAATCGGCAGCTCGAACGGCTTCTTTCGCGGACGCTGTTCCAGCACCATGTAGCGCCCCAGGTCGATACGGTCGCCGTGGAGCTCGAACGACCACTCGGAAACAGGTGGTACCGACCGCTCCATCCACCCCGTGAATGTAACCCCATCCAGGCGCATGGTCAGCGGCCGAACGGTCACCGCTCCATCCGCGAACGTCCAATCACTACTTAGTTCGAGCCGGCCCAGAGTAGAGGGATCCTTCGGTAACGAGGTGTCCGGTAGGAAATCCGCGGTGATCCGTCGCACCGATGGCATCGCCACGGCTAGCGAACCGCTGCCGCGAGAGTGAGTCTCGCCCTGAGCGTCCCGGGTCTGATCGAAGGATAGCTTCCCCTCCAGCTTGGCGTCATTTACGTGGATCGCTAGCTCCGGTGCCGTAACGGAAACCGGAGCCATCGCCAACGTGAGCTTCGGGGTATCCATCTGAATGGTCACGCCAGCGGCCGGAAGCGAGTCACCCTTCACCAGCATCTTCGTGTGCAGCGGAAACGTCGCGCCTGGCGTCCAAGCACCCATCTGAAACTGCCAGGCAGAGACGCTGAGATGAATTCCGCTCATGTCATCCGCATAGTCCAGCGCCCCGTCGCGGATCTCAATGCCTCCGATTTGCGGTGCCGTCCCACCGCCCGGTCCGGACCCCGCCTCCTTTCCAGGTGCGGGTCTCGCCCTTTGTTCAGCTGAGGCGGCAATTGCCTCTCCCGGATTCGCCGCAGACTCCCGCCCGGGTGGCGCTGACCAGCGGTCGAGGAACGGCTCCCAGTTGACCCGTCCCTGGACATCGCGGCGCAGGTGAATTCGCGGTCCCTCGAGGACGATCCGGTCCACCTCGAACTCCCCCCTGAGCAGGGGGATCAGCCGTGCTCCCACTTGGGCGGACTGCCATTCGAGCAGGCTGCCAGAGCCCGACCCCGGCACACCCGACCCCGGCACACTCGACCCCGGCACGCCCGAGTTCGGCGCTCCCAAGTCCGGCCCGCCTGACCCCGGCGACCCCCCCAGCCGGGCGGGCCCGACCTGCAACCGCAGCCAGGGAAACCACTTGATCCGCAGGTCGCCGTCAATCTTGAATGGCATTCCGGTCAGATCGCCGACGATCGACTCTATTTTTGGCTTATATCGGTTCGGATTGACGCCGAATGCGAGGATCACGGCCGCAGCCGTGAACAGCAGCACCACCACCGCGACCGAGATCAGTATCCACCGGGCTGCTCGCACTATGCCGCCACGCCTCCGCGTCTTAAGCGTGAGAATTCTAGCTACACTCCCTTCCGCCGTTGGGAGCGACCTGAGGATGAGTGGAGAACCGTCCCCTATGACCTACTGCGTGGCGATGCTGCTGGATACCGGCCTGGTATTCCTATCCGACTCCCGTACCAGCGCCGGGGTCGACCAGATCAGCACCTTCCGCAAGACAACGGTCTTCCAGCGCCCCGGTGATCGCGTCCTGGTCGTCCAAACTGCCGGCAACCTCGCCATCACTCAGGCTGTGACCAACATACTCCGCGACGACGTCGAGGAAGCAGCAGAAGGTCGCGATACCCTGTTCAACGCTGCGAGCATGTCCGAGGCCGCGCGCGTCGTAGGCGAGGCGATACGCGAAGTACATCGCCGCGACGCCGCCTCGCTCAAGGAGTTCGGCCTCGAATTCAACGCCAGCGTCATCATAGGTGGTCAGATCCGCGGCGAATCACCGCGGCTCTTCAGCGTCTATTCAGCCGGCAACTTCATCGAAGCCACCGCCGACACCAGTTACTTCCAGATCGGCGAGTCCAAGTACGGCAAACCCATCATCGATCGCGTCATGAGGCGTAGCAGCAGCCTCAGCGAAGCTGCCAAGTGCGCGCTCGTCTCGATGGACTCCACGATCCGCTCGAACCTGTCAGTCGGCCTGCCGCTCGATCTCGTGCTCATCAAACGCGACAAGTTTGAGATCGCGCGCCACATGAGCATCGACTCCGATAACGAGTATTTCCGCGCTATCCGCACACGTTGGAGCGAAGCGTTGCGCGAAGCGTTCGCGGAGTTGCCAGACCCCGACTTCCTGAGGAGCCCAATACCCTAGACGGTGTCGAAGTCAGCGTGGACCGCTGCGCGATTTTTTATTGATGTCCCCACGGCCACATGCGACCGACCACGCCATCCCGTGCCACCATATGACGTATCGCCGCGAGGATGTGCAGCCCGATCACGATCATGAAAATCGTGGCGGTGACGATGTGCATGTCGTTGAACACCGTGTAGAGCGCTTTGTCGTCCCTGCCCCAGGGAGGAAGCTTCACGGAGTTGAAGAAGTTGACGCCGTACTTGCTGAAGTTGGACGCGATGTATCCCGATAACGGCATCACCAGCATGCAGATATACAGCAGCACGTGACCCCATTTGGCGCTCAGACGCTCCCAGGCGGGCATCGTCTGCGGAAATGCCGGGGCCACATGCGTCAGGCGCCAATAAAGCCGCGCCAGTATGAACAGACCAATGACGAGCCCAGTGGACTTATGCAGATTGACGCAGATGGCCCGCGCCGGCGTTCCACGCGGTATGTCATCCAGGGACAGACCGAAGGCTATCTGGGCAATCAGTGCCGCGAACAGCAGCCAATGCAGAAAGGCCGCAGTTTGTGTGTAGCGCGTCGATTCCATCGGTTCGCTCGCTCCCACAGGGCGTCGGACGCCGGGTTGGCAACACCTGCACCAAGGGTACGGTCACCGTCCCATCTTAGGCAACCAGCGGCTCATTGGCATCCGAGAGAAATTAACACTCTGTTGTTCCGGTACACTGCAGGGTAGCGAACCGCCACCCAGGTCAGCTCCAGGCACAAAGGTCGCGGCCAGGTCCGGAAGCCAGGAATCCGAATGAGCACCCCGTTCGTGCCCGTAATCAGGTCACTGCTGGATACCGACCTGTACAAGTTCACGATGTGGCAGGCGATGCTGCATCAATTCCCGGGCAATGATGCCACCTACGAGTTTCACTGCCGCAACCGACCCACCCTCATACCCCTGAGCAGCATTGCAGGCGAAGTCGATCAGCAGATCGATCACCTCTGCTCACTGGGCTTCAGCGAGGAGGAACTCGCATACCTGGGAACTCTGCGATACCTGAAGCGCGATTTCATCGAGTTCCTGCGGATCTTCCGTTTCCAGCGCCACAACATCCGCGTCGCAACCGACGGCGAGCAGCTCCGGATCAGCGTCTCAGGATCGCAGATCCACGTCATGTGTTTCGAGATCTTCGTGCTGTCGATCGTCAACGAGCTGTACTTCCGGCGCATCACCGAGCCCGGCCCCGCACTCGACGAAGGTCGCCGGCGGCTGAACGGGAAGATCGCTTATCTGAAGCGTCCCGCACAGCATCCGCGCGCGAATCGCTTCGTGTTCTTCGAGTTCGGTACACGGCGTCGCTTCTCGAAGGCGTGGCAGGAAGAGGTGTGTCGGACCCTGATGAGGGAGGCCCCGGATCACTTCAGGGGCACTTCCAACGTGGACCTCGCGCACCGGCTCGGCGTGACCGCCATGGGTACGATGGCACACGAGTACCTGCAGACTTATCAGGCCGTGGGCGTGCAGCTGCGATTTTTCCAGAAGGCGGCACTCGAGGGCTGGGTCCAGGAATACCGTGGCGACCTGGGCATCGCCCTCACCGATGTCATTGGCATGGACGCCTTCCTGAACGACTTCGATCTGTACTTCGCCAAGCTCTTCGACGGTCTGCGCCACGACTCCGGCGATCCGATCGTCTGGGGCGAGAAAGCCCTGGCTCACTACGCCAGATTGCGTATTCCGGCTGCGTCCAAGCGCCTGGTGTTCTCCGACGGTCTCACGATCCCGAAAGCCGTCGAGATCTACGATCACTTCGCCGATCGGATCCCTTGCGGCTTCGGCATCGGCACCCACCTCACCAACGATATGGGCCTTGATCCCCTGAACATCGTGCTGAAGCTGACGACCTGCAATGGTCAGAGTGTCGCCAAACTCTCCGACTCGCCCGGCAAGACCCTCTGCGACGACGAGACCTTCCTCGCCTACTTAAGGCAGGTCTTTTCGAGATAGGTTGCTCACAACGCCTTGAACCGCTGCTACCCGGTCTTCTTCGCCTTGGATCCGTTCAGGGCGACTGCCTCACGAATGAGAGTCTTGAGCGCGCTTGCGCTGATCGCCTCGCCCTCACGGACATCGATGGCCCGCCTGGTGTTCCCCTCGAGACTGGAATTGAACAGCTTCGATGGATCCTTCAGGGATGCCCCCTTGGCGAAAGTCATCTTGACGACACTCTTGTAGGTCTCACCGGTGCAGATGATCCCGTCATGCTCCCACACCGGAACCCCTCGCCACTTCCATTCCTCCACAACCTCCGGATCTGCTTCCTTGATCAACTCGCGGATGCGAGCGAGCATCTCGCCGCGCCAGTCACCCAGTTCCCGGATTCTCGCGTCGATGAGCTTCGACGGAGATTCCTTCCCGGGCGAGGTGGTCTTGCCCGAAGCGGTCTTTCCGGACGCGCCTTTCTTCATGCGTCTAACCTCAATTCCATGCGGTACCCAAACGCAGCTGGAGCGCGCCGCACGTCAGCCGCACGTCACACCAGATCACGGGGAATCTTCTTGTCCCAGCTGCGTGAATGGATCGAGCGCTCGCCATCCCACGCCTCAAACTTCTCCGTACAGACGAAGTGCGTTGCCGTGGACCTGCAAAGGCTCCAGGCGCGCAGCTTGATGTTCCAGCCCGGCCGCTGGTACACATTGATCGCCTCGGCCTCCCACTCCGCGCTGTTGGGATCGTTTTCCCGGATAGTGCGGCGGAGCCTGTAGGCCTCCTTGTAGACGGTTTCGATCCCGTCAATCGGTTCTCCCTTCGGATCCAGAGAGCCCTCGACCAGGGTGAAGGTCCTGCTGCCCGGCTCACCGGTGATCTGGACGTTTTCCATCGGCCGTTCGTAAGGAGCAGGCTGTGTACCCGGAGTGGCGTAGCGTTCGCGATAGATCCCGAAGGGCGGTGTTTCGCCGGCACGTGTGGGCCGTATCGGCAGTTCGACGCTCGAGGCCCCGGCAGTGACCTGAAGAGTGACCAGTTCAGGTGACGGCCATACCACCGGCCACCAGGTCTCGCTCAATGCAACCCGGATACGGCTGCCACGCACAAACCGGTAGCAGGCGAAGTGGCCTTTCAGGCTGAGATCGTAGTCCTGGCCGGCCACCGCTGCCGCTGGCCTCTCGTCACTGTCACGATGGGTCAGGCTGAGTAGCGCAAAACTCACGTAGTTGGAGCGACCATCGGGAGTTACTTCGGTCAACCGGGCGAATAGCTTGGCGATCGGCTTGTCGGCGCGAACACGTATCCGGAAAACGGGCTCGCCCATGATGTCGAGCGGCTCCTGCAGTGGTTGCGAATCGAAGTGCAGGCAGCGGGCATCATCCACTGCCTGATCCCGCCACCACGTTTCCGGGTTGCCTGATGCGCCCGACCAGCGGCTCGCAAACCCGATCGTCAGATCGGTCCGGTGAGCCAGAAGAGTCCGGGCGCCCGCTCGCTCCTGCAGACCCTCAGCATTGAGGTACCAGGTGCGAGGCTTGATCTCCCGGGCCGGCCATGTTGGTTCGGATACCCAGGAACCGCGCGCGTCATGCGGGTAGCTCACGCCCGGAGGCGCATCCTCCCGCAATGCCCACATCCGTGGCTCCTCCATGATGCCGTTCTTTTCCCCCAGCAACCAATGTCGCCACCAGCGTGCCTCAACTGGAAGCCAATCTACTCCCGGCCCAGGGGTACCGTTGGCGGCGTCGGTTGGCACACCGCGATGGTCCGCCGGTTGAGGATAGCCCGGCCACTTGTGCGCCCACGGACCGATGAGTGCTTTCTGGGGGACCTGCGGAGCACGCTCCATCATCCGAGTCGCCGATGGAAGATACGCATCCAGCATTCCGGCCACGTTGTAGATCGCACACCGGATCTTGCCGTAGTCCTGTATGGAGCCATCCTGCCACTTGCCATCGAGCGTCTGGTGCTCGTTCCAGAGGATGGTCATCGGCCCGGCGGCATCGAGCCGCTGCTGCCACATCGCCCGCCAGCGATCCTCACCGACGATGATCGGATCAGGCGGCGCGCGCATGATGACCTGCCACTCCATCGCCCACACGTACTGGTCGTTGATGAGGCAACCGCCGCGATAATGGATGTCATCCTGATAGCGCTGTTCGGTCCCGCACGTCGAAACAATCGCCTTCAGTGCCGCGGGCGCCTTGGCCGCCGCCTGCAAGCCCGTAAAGGAACCATACGAAATCCCACGCATGCCCACGCTGCCATTGCACCAGGGTTGCTTCGAGATCCACTCGATGACCGCCAGTGCATCGGCTTGCTCGACGGGCATGTATTCGTCGACCATGGCACCGTCGGAATCGCCGGTACCGCGGATATCGACACGCAACAGGGCGATCCCCTCCTTCGCCAGGAAGGGCCCGGCCACATCGTCCCGGTACCGATACGCGTCGCGCTTGCGATAGGGAAGGTATTCAAAGACCGCGCCAGTGGGCTCGTGGTCCGCGCCTGTCGGCAGGAATGCCCGCGCGGCGAGTCGTGAGCCATCGGGCATCGGAATCCACAGATTCTCGATGACCCGAATCGACGGGTCTCCCACCAGGACGATCGGTGCGAGCACCCCGGACTTGCCGCGCCCCGCAAGCACCCAACCGGGAATCGCCAGTCCGATCAGTCCAAGAGCCCCACGTCTCGTTGTCATTGTCAGAGCCTCTCTGTACTGGCGCGAACGGGTTTGGAGCCCTGATTCGGAGAGCCGACATTCTACAGCACTTGCCTTCGCGGCCGAGCTTGCGCATCGTTGCTGGGGGGGGGTTCCCCTGTTGAAGCAGAGCTGCCTCATGGACCGCAATGATTCGACGTTCGATCGGCGCCTTTACACTGCGATGGGCATCCTCGCGGTCGCGATCGTGTTCGTGGGGTTTTCCCGAACGTTCTACCTGCGCGAGTGGTTCGGGAGTCCGCCCTTATCCACCCTGCGGTATCTGCACGGCACGCTGATGACCTGCTGGTACGTCCTGTTTCTCACCCAGATACTGCTTGTCTCCCGGCATCGGACCGACATTCATCGTCGTCTCGGCATTCTTGCCGGTCTGACAGCAGCGGCATTGCTCCCCGTCGGCGCCATGACCGCGATTGGGTTTGTCACTCGCATGCGCCCGAGTCCGGACGATGCTGCCGATGCCGCAGTCATCGCCGGTTATGATTTCGTCGCCCTCACTGTCTTTGGCCTGCTGGTCGCAACCGCGCTGGTCCTGAGACAGCGCAGCGACATCCACAAGCGGCTCATGACGCTCGCCTCGCTGTCTCTCCTGGGCCCGCCGCTGGCCCGGCTCGTTTCTGACGAGCACTCCCTTTGGCTGACGTACGCCTTCCTCATGCTGCCGATCGCAATCGATACCTGGCGTCACGGACGTGTCCATCCCGCGTTTGCCTGGGGCGGGGCCCTGGTGCTGATCATCAGCGAAGTCACCCTGCATTACGTGACGACTCCGGGGTGGATAGCCTTTGCGCTGCGGACATTTCCGTAGGTGACCACGGGTGTTATCGCAAGCGTCACCTCGCATCGAACAGCTGGGCAGACGACCCGAGCTGCTGCCGGTCGTCGCCAGGTGGATCTACGAAGAGTGGTGGGAGGGTGAGGATGAGGCGAGTCTGGAGAAGCTCACAGGGCTCCTGCGCCCGCACCTGGTACCGGATCAAATCCCACTTACGCTCGTCGCGTCGATTGGCTCCGAACCCGTCGGTACAGCAACGCTGCTCGAACACGACGTGGGCACAGAAAAGTGGCCGGAACTTCGTCCCTGGATGGCCGCCGTCTACGTCGTCCCCGAGCAGCGTCACCGCGGAGTTGGCGGAGCCCTGGTCAAGGCAATCGTGGCCCAGGCGGCCACGATCGGGAGGAATGTCCTCTATCTTTTGACCGTCGGACGCGAAGAGTTCTACGCCGCATTGGGCTGGCAGGTGCTCGACAGAGCGGGCGACAGTACAGTGATGAAGATCGATTCAGACCTGAAGGCCATCCCTTGAGATCAAATCGCCCGGGCCCGGCGTCCTGACCGACACTCCAACTCCAACTCGAACTCCCGGCTGACTCCAGCTCCCTCAATTCCGGTCACACAGCTCCACATCGCCGCTCATCGTCTTCAACCGGATCCGGGTCGCCATCGCGCCACCGGAGGACTGCCCCTTGCTGCCCGTGAGCCGCTTGCCAGGCGCGTATTTGCTGACCCGCTCCGCATCGCCCCCCATGCAGTTGACGATATCGCCGCTGAACGTCGCGACTTCGTAGTCGAGCGCTCCATCCGGCACGGCACGAACCGTCAGGTCGCCGCTGACAGTTTCCCCATCCACCATCGCCCCCGGTACCAGCTTCGACTCGAAAGTCAGGTCGCCGGAAGTCGTCCGCACCCGCACATTGCGCGCCGACTCCAGCCGCAGCGTCAGATCCCCGCTGACCGTGGTGGCCTCAACATCACCCGCCGCCCGATCAACGTGAATGTTCCCACTGATGGAACTGAGGTGCAGCATCGCCCCCTGCTGCCCCTTGCCCCGCAGAGTCACATCCCCGCTCACCGTCTTCACATCCACGTTGCGCTGGAACACGTCAGCCTTGATGTCCCCGCTCACCGTCTTGAGCTGCAGGACTCCCTGCACATCAGCGGCACCCACATCTGAACTGACGCCTGAAACATCAAGTTCACTGTCCCGCGGCACTTTCACACGCAGGTTCGCCGAAATGCTCCGGAACGAATGGTTGGGCACGACCACCTTGATCGTCGTGCGCCCATGATCGGACTCCACGTCCACCCGATCGACTCCCGCCCCCAGGTCGGCATGGACTTCAACCTCCGGGGAGTCCCACCCCGACACCTCGATCCGCCCGGCGACATTCGAGATTTCGACCGTCCCGCGCGCATCGGCCGCCACCTTCTTGTCGAACACCCGGTCGTCTGCCTGGGCGACGCCGACGGCGCCGAGCAGCAGCAACAGAACGAACCCACGCATCGTCAGATCCCCCTGCCGGAATCACCGGCCTCGTGCACGGCCGTCAGCACGCGCATCTCATCCTGGTAAGTGTTGACCAGCAGCTCCTGCAGCAGAGCGTTGGTCGGATCGCGACCCAGAGCCGTCTCCAGGTCCCGCTTCGAATCCTCGATGGTCTTCAGACTGGCAACGACCTTGGTTCGCGACTCCGGTGGCAGCGCCGCCAGCTTCGATTCCAGAGTCTTGACCAGTTCCGCCCGGTCACGCGTGTAGCGCGCATCCGGAATGTAGGCCGCGCGCAGCATCTCGGGCTCGCCCGGGTTGCTGGCCGCCAGCATGACCGGCGCACCGGGAAACGCACTGCGCCCGATCCACACACCGATGGCCAGAGCCGCCACCACGGCCGCGGCCGCGAAAATGCGCAGCCTGTTGGCCCGCCACGGCGAAACCTTCTGAACGGGAGCATCGGCCGTGATCGCCGCCTCGATCTCCTTCCAGAGATCGCGGGTCGGTGCCACATCCCGCGGCAGATCCCGCAGCGAACTGATCCTGCGCTCGTCGGTGCTCATGTCAGCCCACCCCTACGCCCAGCCTGTCCCGCAACAGCCCGCGCGCGCGGTGCAGTTGCGCCTTGCACGTCCCTTCGGCGACACCCAGCATCTCGGCCGCCTCGGAGTGCGAATAACCGTAGATCGCGTACAGAACCAGCACGTCCCGCGCCCCATCCGGCAGATCCTGGATCGCCGTCTCGATCTCGTTCACCTCGACCGGCGTATCCAGCGTCCACTCGCTTTCGATGGCGTCCTCGTCCTCGGCGGGCGTGTCCACGACGACCGGCAGAGCCTTGCGCCGCTTGGCCAACACCGCATTGACCGCGATGCGGTGCAGCCAGGTGCCTAAGGCACTGCGCGTCTCGAACCGGTTCAATGCCCGCCAGGCGTTGATGAAAGTCTCCTGAGTACAGTCCTCGGCCATCGCCGTATCCCGCGTCATGCGCAGACACAACCCGTAAACCTTGCCCGAATGCTCGCGGTAGAGCCGCTCGAAGGCACGCGTGTCGCCGGATCGGGCGCGCTGCACCAGCGCCTGCTCCCAGTCGATCGGTGAGTCCTGCAGCCTTGCCTGCGTCATCATGGGTATTGGAGACAGGAACAGCCCGCCCGGTTTAAGCCCGGTGGCGAAAGAATAGCCCGGACCCAGGCCGGGTCAGGCGTCGGCGGCGGGAGTGGGCGCCTTGCTGCGGCTGGCGTACCAGTTGATAGCGTATTGCAGCAATTGCGCATTCGTTGCGAGATTCAGTTTACGTTTCAGGCTTTGGCGGTGCGTTTCGACCGTCTTGACGGACAATCCCAGAGCTTCGGCCGCCTCGCGCGAAGACTGCCCCCGGCCGATCAGGCTCAGCACCTGCAGTTCCCGGTTGCTCAGCCGGTCGATGGGATCGGCCCCGACCACCGCGCCCCCGCCCCGCTCGGCCCGGGCCAGGGCCTGGTCCAGCGCCTCGCTCAGGTACCTGCCGCCGGCCAGCACCTGGCGCAGGGCGATCAGCAGCTGATCGGATGCCGCCTGCTTCATGATGTAGCCGCTCGCCCCGGCCGCCAGCAACCGCTCGGCGTAGATCAGCTCATCGTGCATCGACAGCACGAGCATGGGCAGGTCAGGTCGCTGCGCATGGACGTCCCGCACGAGCTCCAGCCCGTCCCCCTGCGCGAGTGAGATGTCGACGATCACGACATCGGGAGCCAGCGCCCGGATTGCAGCGCGAGCCTCGCGCTCCGTCTGCACTTCACCGCACACGACGAGATCCGGCTCAGGCTCGATCATGCGGCGCAAGCCCTGCCGCACGATCGGATGATCGTCCACGATCAGCACGCGTCGCTGAGTTGTCACGGCTGCAAAGCTTGTTGGACGGACACTGGTCTTGATCACGGGCCACGGGGCGGCTCGAGGCCGTCGGCAAGCTTGGACGTGTAAGGCACCAAGATCAATTCGAAACCGCCCCGCTACGCACTTCCGGTTCACGCGCGCGCGCCGCGAGCGCGGCATCCAGCGGACAGGTGCAGCGCACCGAGGCGCCGCCGTTGGTTCTGGCTCCCAGCAGCAGATCCCCGCCGAGCATCTGCGCCCGGTAGCGCATGATTTTCAGACCGAGTCCAACCGGGCTGTCCGGCGGCAGTTGTTCGAAGCCCCGGCCGTTGTCCTCGATCGCGAGTTGCAGTTCGCCGCGCGTCGTACCCAGGCGCACCCAGACCTCCGTGGCGCGGCTATGCCGCATCACGTTGGTCAGCGCCTCCTGCACGATCCGGTAGACGTGCGTCGAAGAGGTCTCGCTCAGGCGCAGCGGCTCATCGAATTCCGCATGGAAAGCCACCCTCACGCCGTAGCGCTCGGTAGCGCGCGATGCCAGGGTCTGCAGAGCCGCGGTAAGGCCGCCCCGCTCACCGCTGACGGGTGACAAACCGCGGGCAAGCGCCCTGGTGCTCTCGATCGCATTGTTGACCAGCCCGATCACATCCTCGATATCCAGGCGGACCGAGGACCCCTCCTTGCGAAGCTGGGCCGCCACTCCGCGCAGCATGAGCGCTATACCCGTCAGGTCCTGGCCCAGACCATCGTGCAGGTCGCTGCCGATGCGCTGCTGCTCGCGGTTGGCGATCTCGATGATCTCGTGCTCCAGCCGCTTCCGCTCCGTGACATCGTTGACCGCCACGCTCAGCGAGCGGACCACACCGGCCTCGAAAATCGGTGCCACCCGGTGTTCGTAGGTGCTGTTGGTGTTGGGATCCCGGACTTCGAGCCAGTCCGGCTGACCGGTGGCCAGCACGCCGCGGTACAGCTCCTCGAGCTCGCGCTGGTAAGTGTCCGCCACGAACTCCAGCAGACTGTGTCCGATGACATCGTCAGGCCGATAGCGGCCAAAAGGCCGGTTCATGAACCGAACGCGCAGTGAACCGTCCATCAGGAACAGCCAGTCCGGCGTGTTTTCGGTCACAGCGCGCAGCGTAGCCTCGGACTCGCGCAGAGCTTCCTGCGTACGCACCCGGTCCGTGATGTCGACGAGGAATCCCACCATTCGCAGCGCCATGCCGTCAGCGTCGCGCTCCGACACACGGCCGCGGTCCAGCACCCAGCGCCACGAGCCGTTCTCGTGCCGCAGCCGATACTGCTCTTCGTAGAGTTCCCTGCGTCCCTCGACGACCTCCAATACGGCGGCTTGCACCCGTTGACCGTCGTCGGGATGCACGCGCTCGTCCCAGAACCCCTTCGTAGCCCGCGCCACGCGTGGGTCAGCACCAAGCAGCCGGTAGTAGAACTCCGTGCGCCGGACCTCCATCGTCCGCACGTCCCAGTCCCACATTCCGCCGCGCGCACTCTCCAGGGCCATTTCCAGGCGCCTCTGGCTGCGCAGATATTCGATCTCGCCCTCCTTGCGATCGTCGACGTCCATGCAAATGCCGACCATGCGCAACGCGGTACCGTCGGCATCCCGCTCGACTACACGTCCACGCTCGAACAGCCAGCGCCAGCGTCCGCTCTTGTCACGGATGCGGTACTCGGCGTCGTAGTAATCCTCTTTGCCTGCGATGTGGTCGTGGAATCGCTGCGTGGCGCCCGCAACGTCATCCGGGTGCACATTGGCGTTCCACCGTGCGGAATGATCCCGCCCGTCGCATGGATGCAGACCGAGTCGCTCGCACCAGTCGCTGAACCAGCGCGTGTTCTCGCTGCGGAAGTCCATCTCCCACAGCCCCATGCCGGCTCCCCAGACCGCAGTCTCAAGCCGTGCCTCGCTGGAGCGCAGTTCGCGCTCCGCACGCTTCTGCGCGTCGATGTCAAGCGAGACGCCGATGGCGGAAGTGGCCTTGCCGTCGAAGTCCCATTCCACCGCGCGCCCGCGGGTCAGCATCCACTTCCAGTCGCCCGTAGCCGTCTTGATGCGGTACTCGGCTTCAACCGAGGTGAGCTCGCCCGCCAGGTGCCTGCGGATCTGCTGCTGAACGGCTGGCCAGTCTTCCGGATGGATACGCGCCACCCATGGGTTGGGCAGGCTCTCCCACTGCTCGCGGGTGTAGCCGGTCATGGCGAACCAGATCGGACTCATGAGCGTCCGATCGGTCGACACGTGCCATTGCCAGAACGCCGCGCGCGCTCCCCACAATGCCGTGGCGAGTCGGCCCTCGTTCTCCTGCAGCGCCATCTCAGCCCGCTTGCGATCGTCGATCTCGATGCAGATTCCCGTGATGCGCGCGGCAAGCCCGTCTTCGCCGCGCTCCACCACACGACCCCGCTGCAGCAGCCACAGCCACCGCGAGTCGCTCATCAGCACCCGGTACTCGATATCGAAGCGATCCAGGCGTCCGGCCTGCGCTGCCTGTGTCTTGCGATGGAATTCGGCGATATCGTCCGGATGGATGGCACGCGCCCAGCGCTCAAGGTGGTCGGCGCCCTCGCACGGGTCCACGCGCATGGCGTGACACCAGCGCGGATCCATCGAGAAGAGGCCCGCTCTGAAGTCCCACTGCCAGGTGCCGACCTGGATGTCGGCTTCGGCTGTTGCGGCGGTGGTGTCGGACCCGGTCTCAGCGCCGGCTGGCGACACCACTCGCGAGGACGCATTCATCGAATTGAGTCATCCCCCGACCGGTCGTGAAATCCGT
Organism: Steroidobacteraceae bacterium; assembly: GCA_035542375.1. GTDB lineage: Bacteria > Pseudomonadota > Gammaproteobacteria > Steroidobacterales > Steroidobacteraceae > 13-2-20CM-66-19. The sequence continues at coordinate 27,599 of DATKLO010000240.1, forward strand.
TTGTCGATCCTGACTTCATTGTCTCCGGTTTCCTCCTTGCGGCAACCTATACTGAGGTGCCGCGTCGCCAACCCACCGCTGCGCTGCACATGCCTGCGAGTCTGAACGGCGCCTGAACGAACTCGTTGGTGCCGCGCGACGCCTGTGTCAGCGCCGGAACGCGCTCCCGTCGCCCGAAGGAGACATATTTCTTCGGAACTCCACGGGGAGTACAAGGCTCTCTCATATAGCACTAAGTTAAATAGGGAAGGAGCGGCACGTGACCTACAAATCCAACTGGCGGCTGTGGCAGCCGCCCGCCGAGACCATCGAAGCCATCACCACGGTGCTGAGCTCCCACTGGGAAACGGCCAAATCCCTTCAGGCCCGGGCCCTCTTCAGCGCGCGTCCGGTCAACTGGCTCCGCCTGCAAGCGAACCGCTTGGTCGGCAGTACGGTCGAACCGGCGTCAGACTCTGACGCAGTAACCTCGCCTAAGTTCACCGCCTGACCAACGACACTCAGGCTGGTAGACGGCTCACCATTTGACCAGCGGCTGCCGGGCAGGCGGGCGACTCGCCACCCGACCAGCGGCTGCCGAGCCGACCGGGCGCCTCACCACCTGACCAGCGGCGGCAGACTCATCAGGTACGCCTCCGGGTCCGCGTCGGTGCTGAAGCCGAACTTCGTCCCCCGGTCATAGACCAGGTTGAATTCGACGTAGCGACCGCGCTTCACCAGCAGCTTCTCGCGCGCAGCCTCGTCGAAGGGCGTATTCCTGCGCCGCTCGACAATCCGAGGATACACGCCGAGGAACGCTTCGCCGACTCCTTTCACGAACGCAAAGTCCGCTTCGATGTCCCCGCTCGCCAGCTCATCGAAAAAGATCCCGCCCACGCCACGCGGCTCCTGCCGGTGGGGCAGATAGAAATAGCGATCGCACCACGCCTTGTACTCGGTGTAGGCGTCGGGCCTATAGACATCACAGGCTGATTTCAGCGCCTCGTGAAACAACGCCGTGTCTTCCGCCATCGGAAAGGTTGGCGTCAGATCCGAGCCGCCGCCGAACCAGGACCGACTGGTGCACAGGTAGCGCAGATTCATATGCACGGCCGGCACGTACGGGTTCCACATGTGCGCCACGAGCGAGAGACCGCAGGCCACGAAACGCCCGTCCGACTCCTCGGAGCCCGCCACCTGCGCCCGCGCCTGGGGCGAGAACACTCCCCAGACGTGACTGAAATTGACTCCAACCTTCTCGAACACCTCACCGCGCATCAGCCGCGACTCGCCGCCGCCCTGCAGGCGGTGACCTTCCGGCTTGCTCCAGTCGCGCGCCTCGAAGCGGCTGCGGGCCTCGAACGATTCGAACGCCGCGCAGATCCGCGCCTGCAGGTCGCGAAAGTACGCGCCCGCCGTGGCCGCAAAATCAGTTGCTGTGCCGGCGCCCGCGTCTGTGCCGCCCGCGTCTGTGCCCGCGCCCGCGCCCGTGTTCGCAGCCACTCCGGCATGCGGCTTCATGTGGCAGTCCGCGCGTGGACGTGGTCGACCAAACGCGCCACGGCATCCGGATCCGTTTCCGGCCAGATCCCGTGACCCAGGTTGAAGATGTGGCCCGGCGCCCCGCGGCCCTGCTCCAGCACCGCATCGGCGTGCCGCTTCAGTTCCTCCGGCGGTGCGAACAGCGCGGCCGGATCCAGGTTGCCTTGCACCGCCTTGCCCGGTCCCAGGATGCGAGTCACCTGACCGAGCGGCGAGCGCCAGTCCACCCCGATCACATCGACATCGAGGTCAGCAACGCATTCCATCAACGCGGAACCCTGATTGACGTAGTAGATGAGCGGCACATCCGTGCGGCGCCTGAGCCCCGCCATGGTCCGTCGCACCGCGCGTAACGCGAAGCGCGTGAATTCCGTGGGTGCCAGCAATCCGGCCCACGACTCGAACAGCATCAGCGCCTGAGCGCCCGCGCTGGCCTGCGCCCCGAGGTAGGCCGCCATCGCATCGGCCAGATGATCGAGCAGCCTCTCGGCTGCCTGCGGCTGCGCGTACAGGAATGAGCGCGCCACCCCAAACTCCTTCGATGGCCGCCCGCTCACCAGGTAGCACAGCAGCGTGAACGGTCCGCCCGCGAATCCGATCAGCGGCACGGCACGCGGCGTGTTTGGCCGGATCAGACGGATCGACTCGAGCACGAACGGCACGTCCCTCTCCGGCACCAGTTCGGGCAGGGCATCGATCTGCGCATCGGTGCGGATCGGCTCGCGCACCACTGGCCCCGGCTCGAATGACAGGTCGACGCCCATTCCCTGCAGCGGCGTCATGATGTCGCTGAACAGGATGGCGGCATCCAGCTCGAAGCGGCGCAGCGGCTGCAGGGTCACTTCCGCGGCGAGATCCGGCCGGCGCGTCAGTTCCTCGAAGTCCACCTTCGCGCGCAGCTGGCGATACTCCGGCAGGTAGCGGCCCGCCTGACGCATGATCCAGATAGGCGTGTGCGGGACCGACTGCCGTCGGCACGCCGCCAGGAATGCGGATGTGGTGGTCATCCTTTCAACCACCCGGCCATCTGCGGCGCGAAGTACGTGATGATGAGGTCCGCCCCGGCGCGCCGGATACCGGTCAGCGTCTCCAGCGCCGCTGCGCGCTCATCGATCCAGCCGCGCTGCGCCGCCGCCTTGATCAGACTGAATTCCCCCGACACCTGGTACGCCACCACGGGAAGATTTACAGCGTCACGCACCTGGCGGATCACATCCAGGTAGGGGCCCGCAGGCTTCACCATGACCAGATCGGCGCCCTCCTCGACATCGAGCAGCACCTCCCGAAGCGCCTCACGCGCATTCGCCGGGTCCATCTGATACGAGCGCCGATCCCCAAAGGCTGGCGCCGATTCGGCGGCTTCTCGAAACGGTCCATAGAAAGACGAGGCATATTTCGCCGCATATGAAACAATCGGCGTCCCGCTGAACCCTTCCCGGTCCAACAGGCTGCGCAAGGCGGCTACCCGGCCGTCCATCATGTCGCTCGGCGCCACGGCATCCGCGCCGGCGCGGGCGTAGTTCAGGGCAACCTGCGCGAGCGTCGCGACGGAAGAGTCGTTGTCGATCTCGGCCTGCGCGCCCTTGGTGACCACATGACCGCAGTGGCCGTGATCGGTGGCACCGCACAGGCACACGTCGGCCCAAACCAGCAACTTCGGACACGCCTCCTTGATGGCCGAGATGGCCTGTGCCGCGAGTCCCTTCGGGTCAAGGGCAGAACTCGCGCGCGCGTCTTTCTGAGTCGGCGCCGCGAACAGCAGTACCGCCGGCACACCGAGATCCGCTACGGCCTTCGCCTCCTTCACGGCTTCGTCCACCGAAAGCTGGCTGATCCCCGGCATGCTCTCCACGGCGTGCCGCACACCCCGACCGGGGACCACGAACAGCGGGTAGATCAGCGAGTCGAGCGTCAGGCGCGTCTCGCGCACCATGCGCCGCCAGACATCCGACTGGCGCGTCCGCCTCGGTCTGTGCAACGGAAATCCCATGTTCAATGCCTCTTTTCCATCAATCGATATGTGGTCAGGGCCAGCCCGCGCAGCGTCGCGGATTCGGCCAGCACGGCGGGCCGGCCGCGATCGGCGAGCTCGCGTGCAGTGGTCGGCCCGATCGCGACCCCCTGCGCATGCGCCAGCAGTCGTTCGAAATGCTCCTTGCCCAGCGCCATCTCCAGCTCGATGACCGCTGATGGGCTGGCGAACGTCACCGCGCCGATCGCATCCCGCGCGATCCAGGCACGGCACTCCTCCACATCCAGCGATGCGGACTCGGTCCGGTAAGCCTCCACCTGCAGCACCTCGGCCCCGAGTTGGGCGAGGCCCGCGGATAGAGTCGGCAGCGCGCGCGAGCTGGCCGGGAAGAAGATCTTCACGCCCCGCAGCGCACAGGCGGAAAAAGCTGCGACCAGGGACGCGGCGCTGGCTTCGTCGGGAACCAGGTCGACGCGCCAGCCGCGTTGCTTCAGCACCTGCGCCGTGGCCTGCCCAACAGCTGCAATGCGCACACCTTCGGGAGCCTTCGGGTGCAGCCCGAGAACCGCCGCCACCGCATGCCGGCTGGCGAACACGATCCAGTTGAACTGCTGCAGATTCCTGACGGCATCCTCCAGCACGTGCGGGTCCGTCGGGCGCACGCTGACGGCGGGCCAAAGCAACACGTTCAGACCGAACTCCCGGAGCTGCGAACTCAGCGGCCCGTCGCTGGCCTCGGCGCGCGTGACCACGACGGCCTTGGACTGGCCGGCGGTCCTGACTTCGTGCGTGTCGGTCGCTGATTTCATCGCCGCGGTCCTGTCAGGCGGAACCGGACTGCCGGCGCGCGTCCCGCTCGCTGCTGATCAGCTTCGCTGCTCCCTGGGCCAGCAGGTCTTCGGCCAGCCGGCGACCGAGAGTCGCGGCGTTGGCGGCATCGGCGGGGATCTCCCCCTGCGCCGAGAGCATCGCCGAGCCATCCAGTGCGCATACGGCGGCCCGCAACCGCAACACCTCGCCGGACGGGCCCGCACCGGCCCCCGAGTTCGCACCCGCGACCGAGTCCGCACCCGCGACCGCGCCCGCAACGAGTGAGCCGATGGCGCCCAGCGGCACCTGACAACCTCCCTCGATAGTACGCAGCAGAGTTCGCTCGGCCGTCGTGGCGAGTCGGGAAGCGCGATCATCCAGGGGCGCGAGCCAACGCCCTGTTTCCGCATCCCCGGTCCGCATGCAGACGCCGATGGCCCCCTGCGAGACTGCCGGCGGAAAGATCTCCTGCGACAGCAGCTCGGTGATGTGCTGCTCGAGACCCAGTCGCCTCAGTCCCGCCGCCGCGAGGATGATGGCGTCGTAGTCGCCCGCCATGAGGCGGTCGATGCGCGTAGGCACGTTGCCGCGCAACTCCAGCAGTTCCACATCGGGCCGCGCCCGCGCGAGAAACGCTCTCCGGCGCAGGCTGCTGGTCCCGACACGCGCACCCCGAGGCAACTCCTCGAGCCGCTGTCCGGTTCGGCTGATCAGCGCATCGCGCGGGTCTTCCCGCTTCAGCGCCGCGACCAGATCGATCCCAGTCTCCAGCACGGTCGACAGATCCTTGAGGCTGTGCACCGCGAGATCCACCTCGCCCCCCAGCAGCGCCTTGTCGATCTCCTTGGTGAAGAACGCGCGCCCGCCCACCTGCCACAGTGGTACGTCGGTGCGCACATCGCCTTCGGTTCGGATCTTCACCAGTTCAACCAGCGGCGCACCGGGTTGCGCGCGGATGAGCGACTGGACGTGATTCGCCTGCCACAGCGCGAGGGCGGAGCCGCGCGTGCCGATCCGCAGTGTGCGTGGAGCGCTCATGCCTCACCCTCGGCGATGAAGCGGTAACCGACACCCCACACCGTCAGGAAGTGTCTGGGGTTGGCGGGATCGCGCTCGAAGCGCTTGCGCAGGCGCAGGATGAAGTTGTCCACGGTGCGCGTGGATGGAAACACGTCGTAGCCCCAGACCCGCTCCAGCAGATCCTCCCGCGAGACGATCTCACCGGGCCGTTCGGCGAGGACCTTGAGGATCATGGCTTCCTTCTCGGTGAGCTCCTGTGCCTGGCCGTTCCACGACTTCGCGCGAAAGGCCCGGAAGTCCACTTCATTGCCGGCGAAGTGCAACACCGCGCCGGCCGGCGTGGCGGAGGCGTTCCGATACCAGTCCCAGCGACGCAGGATGGCGCGCACGCGCAGCAGGAATTCCTGCAGATGGAACGGTTTCGCCAGGTAGTCATCACCGCCTGCCTCGAGGCCGCGTACCCGATCCGCCGGGTCGCCGCGCGCGGTCAGGAACAGGACGGGTGTGGTGTTACCTTCCTCCCGCAGCGTGCGGCATACCGTGAATCCATCGATCTCCGGCAACATCACATCGAGCACGACCAGTCCGCACTGCTCCTTGCGCAGCCACTCCAGCGCCTGCCTGCCATCCGTCACGGCATGGGCGTCATAGCCTTCGGCGCGCAGGTTCTCGACCACGCCGGCTGCCAGATGCGGATCGTCTTCCACGACCAGCACCCGGTTGTAGAACTGCACGGTCGCGTTCATGCCTGTTCCACGTTCGCCACGGGCCAGGCCAGCACGAACAGCGCGCCCTGACCAACACCCTCGCTGTGCGCACTGACACGGCCACCGGCGAGCTGCATCAACCGCCGCACGATGTACAGACCCAGCCCGGTGCCGAAATAACTGCTGCCGCCGCCGGGGTGCAGGCGCGTGAACTTCTCGAACAGCCTGGCTCCATCGCCCGGCCTGAACCCGACACCGCTGTCCCTGACCGACAGCTCGACCTCACCATCCAGCCGACGCGCCGTGAGTGAGATCGTGCCGCCGCCGACCGGCGCCACCGCCGAAATCGCGTTCTCGATGAGATTTCGGACCACGACATCCAGCGCGAGCGGATCAGCCAGCACATACATGCCACGGGCGATGTCGGTCGAGATGGTGATGCGCTCCTTGCGCGCACGCTCCTCGAGCTGCGTAGCCAGCCGCGCTACCGCTCCTCCCAGCTCGAGCGGCTCGCGGCGCAGATCCACGCGCCCCTGCTCCAGGCGTACGCTCTCGAGTATCTGCGTGACCATCGCTTCCATGCGGGCGAGATCCGCCAGCATGCGATCGATGAGGGTGCGCGACTGTTGCGCAGACAACGGCCGCATGGCCATGGTCTCCAGCGACAACTGCAGACTGGCCAGCGGGGTCTTGAACTGATGGGACACGAGCGCGAGAAAGCTGTCCTGCTCCTGCCGGGCGCGCGCTTCGGCATTCAGTGCGCGATAGATGACGCCGATGCAGACCGCCAGCGCCAGCAGGAAGAATCCACCTTCCCACGCATACTGGTTGATCCGCTTGTGCTCCTCGCTGAGCAACATCTGATCGGCGGCCGGCGACAGGCTTGCGCGTTTTCCGTCCACCGCGATGTCGGGCAGCAGCGCCCGCACCTGCGCCGGATCCGTGCCGGAGTCCAACAGTGCCTGCGCCGCGTTGATCTGCTGCGCATAAAGAGAGCGCGTCGCGCGTACCTTCTCGATCGCGTAGCTGCGCTGATCGAACAGCCACCAGCCCGCCTGCACTGCCGCGACGATGACGAGCGCAAGAGCGGTGAGCTGAAAGACGCGCGTGGCCTTCATTCGATCTCGATCAGCGACTCGCGCAGCGCGCGGGCGAACTGTTCCACGTCCGCGGGGGTGACGGCGAGTGACAGGAAACAGGCCTCGTACGCCGAGGGCGGCAGGTAAACGCCACGCTTCAGCATCGCGTGGAAGAGTGCCGCGAATCGGGTCGTCGCCTGCTCGCTGAGCGGTGCGGCCGTGCGGGGCGCGCCGCTGTCATGAAAGGAGAGCCAGAAGAGCGAACCGGCCCGGACGAAATGGATCGGAAACGGTGCCGTTTTCAACACCGGCAACACGGCCTGCTCCACCGCGGCGCCCAGCGCCTCCAGGCGCTGCCAGCCGGATTCGCGGATCAGGATGTCGAGAGTGGCGATACCGGAAGCCATGGCGACGGGATTGCCGGAGAGCGTGCCCGCCTGGTAAGTGTCACCCAGAGGCGCGAGGCGCTGCAGGATGCGACGCGGCCCGCCGAAGCCGCCCACGGGCATGCCGCCGCCGATCACCTTGCCGAAGGTGGCCAGGTCCGGAACGATGCCGGTGAGCTCCGCAACACCGCCACGAGCCAGCCGGAACCCCGAAATGACTTCGTCGAAGATCAGCAGCGCGCCGTGACGGCTCGTGAGCTGACGCAGGCACTGGAGGAACTGCTTCCGCTGCAGCAGCAGGCCATGATTGGCGGGCACCGGCTCGATGATGACGGCGGCGATGCGGTCACCCTCGCGTTTGAAGAGGTCCTCGACTGCGGCTTCATCGTCCAGCGGCAGGACACGGGTGCAGGCGGTGAAGGCTTCGGGCACGCCGGCGGAGGAAGGGCGGCCGAACGTGGCCAGGCCCGAACCGGCTGCCACGAGCAGGTGATCGGCGTGGCCGTGGTAACAGCCGGAAAACTTCACTATGAGATCGCGACCTGTGTACGCGCGCGCCAGGCGGATTGCACTCATGACCGCTTCGGTACCCGAAGACACGAAGCGAACCTGCTCCAGTCCCGGGTAGGACGCGACCAGTCGCTCCGCCAGCTCGACTTCCGCGGCACAGGGCGCGCCGAATGTGGTTCCGCTGCGAGCGGCCTCCGTGATCGCGGCCACGACGGCCGGATGAGCGTGACCGAGAATCAGCGCCCCCCAGGAGGCCACCAGGTCCAGATAGGTCCGGCCGTCGGCATCGACCAGGTGCTGGCCGGAGCCGCGCTGCACGAACAGCGGGGTGCCGCCGACCGCGCGAAATGCGCGTACCGGTGAATTCACGCCACCGGGGATGACCTGGCAGGCGCGCTCGTAGAGTTGCGCGGAACGGGGATGTTGGGGTTCAGACATGGGTACCTGTCACTTATTGTGCTCTTTGGGCGGCTCGGGCGTATCCGCGCCGCGCCGCAGCCGCGCCTCGCGGAAGAAGGCATCGACCGCGTCGCTGCTGGCGTGAGCCGCGGCTGCCCGCAAACCGGCCAGCGGCAGGTGGGCAAGCCGGCGTGCAAGGTTCGAGGCGAAGCGCTGCAGCCGCTCGCGCTGATTATCGTCGAGATCGCGCAATTCGTCGGTGAGAGCGCGATCCGCCTCCTCGGCGGCGATCTGCTCGAAGGTGTCACGCAGGTCGGACAGGCGCCGCCCGATGGCTCGCGTCGCCAACTCCTCGCGCAGGCGCGCCAGGCGCTCGTCGATGGCGGCACGCACCGGTGCCAGCCGCATGAGTTGCGCCAGTCGGCGCTCCTGCGCGGCCTGGATGAGTTCATCCATCCCAACACGGGCAAGACCGGCAACCCGCGTACCTTCCGGGTCCGCGTTCGGCGGCACCCCGAAATCGACGAGCATCGGCTGCCGGGCACCGGCCGCCTCGGCGATCTTCGACAGCGCCATCCCGTCCAGCACCGGCTCGTCACCGCCGGCGGCCAACACCAGGGCGCCCAGGGCGGGCGGACCGGCGCGGAACTGATCCAGCGACAGGGCGCTGCCACCGACGGTGGCAGCAAATTCCTCGGCCGGCTGCAGGGACCGGTTCACGATCAGAAGGGGGAAGCCCGCTGTCTGCAGCAGAGCGCCGCATCGACGGGTCATCGGTGACACGCCCACCAGGGCGACCGGAGCGGGCTTGCCCTCCAGATGCCGCGTCACCCGATCCACCGCCAGATCGGCCAGGGACGGGGCCCGAACGTGCGATTCCAGCCGGCGCACCCGGCTGGCCATCCCAAGAGCTTCGCCGATCAGGCGGTCGAGGACGGGACCGCAGGTGTGAGCGCCGCGCGCCGTTTCCCAGGCCAGACGGATCTGGGCGGCGATTTCCTGTTCACCGGCCTGGGCGGAATCGAGCCCGCAGGCCAGCAGCAACAGGTGTTCGACCGCGGCCTCGCCGGTCCAGGCGCGCAGAATGCGGTTGGCCTCGCCGGGCTGCGGCTCACGGCCGATCAGGGCGCGGAAGACGTCCTGGCGCGCATCCTCCGCCTCGGCGCCATCAGCCACGGCATACAGGACCTCGACTCGATTGCAGGTCCCGACATAGAGGACCTCGGACACGCCCAGGCTGGAACGCAGTACCGGCAGTCGTGCCGCCAGGACACCCTTGGGAACGGTGAAACGCGCCACGTCCTCGACACTCGCGTGCCGATAGGACAGACCCACGACGCCGATCTGGTGCATGGCCGAAGCAGACCACGGCCCAGCCCGGTGAGTGTCACCGAATGGTCACGGCCGGCGCCCCTGCCGCCCCGGGTGTGACGGATTGCCCGCTTGAAAGCGCTCAGCGACGGCCGGTCTTCACCAGGCTCATGAGCAGGATTCCGGCCAGGAAACCCACTCCCAGTGCCCAGGCGCTGGCCCGGTAGGGCTGGGCCTCGACCCGCTGCTGCAGGTCATCGAACTGGTCCCGGGCCCACTTGCCCGCCTGCCGGGCGCGTGACCGCGCTGCCTGGGCGGCAGCATCCCGCGCTGCGCGCAGATGTTCTTTCACCTGCTCGGCCTCGGTTCCTGCTCCGCTCTCACCCTTGTTCGCGTTCATGGCGCCTCTCCCACTGCATGCTCACCCGCAAGTGTAACGCCAGCGGGCAGTCGATGGTTCCGCGGTGCGCGCGGCGGCGCCTTCAGCGAGTGTCCACGGCCTTCAGGGAGTCTGGAACACCGGCCCGCCGTTGTAGGTGAACACCACCTTGCGCTCCTCCGGCAGGATCATGAGGCGGTGCGACATGAAGAAATCGCAGCCGATCAGCATTCCCGGCAGCCCATCCGCCGGGCGCGAGATGTGCGATCCGGTCTCGGCCACCGTATCGCTGCGGAACAGGTCGGCGACGCGCACCCTGGCGCTGCGCACCGTTTCATCCCCGATGGCGAACGTCGTCAGCGTGCCGGTGTAGGAAGGGACTGCCTTGGGCCCGACACCGCCCATTTTCCCGGACTCTGCGCGGGCACCCGCATCCTGCGGAGCCGCGAGGACACCAGCGTTCTGCGCCGCCGCGGTGGTGATGACGGTCGTGCGCGTGCCGGTATCCAGCACCGCCTCCACGGGTTTGCCGTTCACGGACACGTTGAGGCGGACCTGCGGATTGTCGATCTGCGGGCGCGCCAGCTCGGCCATCGAGTAGCTGCGGGCCCAGTAGGCGAGCTCATCGATCTGGCAGCCGGTGGGGCGCATCAGGCGGATCGCCCCTTGCGCCAGATCGAATTCGCTCACCACCTGCGAGAAGAAGTCGTTGCCGAGCACGACGGCCGGATCTTCCGGGCGCAATTCGCGGGCCCGCTCCAGCACGGCCAGACTGACATTGCTGGCGGAGTACGATCCAACCTGCAGTTCCTTTACCGTCGTGCCCAGCACGGTGGCTTCCCCGCCGACTCCAAACACCTTCACCGACCGCACGCTCGCCAGCGGCAGGCCGAGCCGCCTGGCTGCGCCCTCCCAGACGAAGCTGACACTTGTGCCGGTGTCGATCAGCACCCTGACCGACTGGCCGTTGATCTGCCCCGTGACGAGCGGTCTGTTCGCAGTGACACTGACTTGCAGTTCGCCAAGCTGCACGAGTTGGCACTTCGCTCCGGCCGCTGAGGCCACAAGCAGCAGACCGAGTGCCGGATACGCTATCGAGTGAGTTTTCATGCCCTGAATCGTGAACCCGCCCGTGCATGCGGTCAACGCGCAGTGACAGGGGCCCGCGCCCGGGCCCGGGCCACGGCGGCCGGCGGGTCAGCGGTTTCCGGAGGCGGTTCTCATGAGATGGCTATCCGACGGCCGCGGCCGCCGGGCGTGCCGGCGGCTGCAGTACCGAGCAAACCACTATGGTACCGCCTCCCACGCGCGGCCCCATCGACAACTGCCCGTTGATGGCGCTGGCGCGGTATCGCATCGTGTTGGTTCCGAACCCGGAACCCCACGCTTCCTCGTGCCGGATGCCCCTTCCATCGTCGATTATCTCGAGCAGCACTTCGTCCTTGCGCACGGTGAGCCGGATATCGATCCTGGTGGCGCCGGCGTGCTTCAGGGCGTTCTGCACGGCTTCCTGCGCGATCCGGTAGAGGTGATTGCGGGATTCGAGCGGCAGGCGCATCTCGCCCTCGATGTGGGTCTGCGAGGCCACCAGGGTGTCGGAGAGGTTGCTCGATTTCGCCAGCAGGGTCAGCGCTGCGCCCAGGTCACCCTGCGAACTGGTCAACGGCGACAGACCGTGCGCCATGGTGCGCGCGCTGCGGATGCTGGCCGTGATCCGCTCGCCCAGCGCTTCGAGGTCCTTCAGGATGGGCAGGCGCTGTTCCTGCGCCTCCAGTGTCAGCTCGTTGGTCAGAAGGGAGGCGACGGTGAGTTCCTGCGCGAGGCCGTCATGCAACTCCTGACCGAGTCGCCGCTGCTCGCCCACCACCGCGTTCATGAGCGCACTCTCCAGCGCCTTGCGCTCGGACACATCGAATGCGAACACGAGCCACGCCGGACGGCCGCCATAATCGATCAGTCGTGCGAAGACCTCGACCTCGATGAGGACTCCGCTGCGGGTCCGGTGGCGCATGGCGATGGGCTGCGCCGCCGCCGAATCCAGCAAGGCCGGCAGCGAGCGCGTTTCGTCCGACGACGATGCCAGGATGGCGACGGTTGAAGCCAGAAGCTCGCTGCGGCTGTAGCCGTATTGCCGCTCTGCGGCAGCGTTGACGAGCAGGAAGCGCAGCGTCTCCTGATCGTAAACCCACAGGGGCTGCGGACAGGTTTCAAACACCTGTTCGTAGCGATGCTCCAGGCGCCGCTGTTCCGCCAGCAACCAGGTCAACAGCAGAACCACGCCGATCATCGCGCTCAGATGCGACCACAGCATCACGAGCCCGGGTACGATCTCGATGCCGCGGAACATCCCGACATCGAACGCGAAACAGAACACCGCGGTGGCCGACAGGACGAGCGCGGCGGTCACCGCGGGGACCAGCCCGAAGCGCAGGCACACCACGATGACCAGCACCGTTGCTGCGACCAATACCGGCTCGGGCGCGAACTCGTAACCGGCCCATTCGGACGGCACGGCCATCATCAGCACGACCAGACCCAGGAGGGCCACGATGCTGACGAGGCTTGCCAGGGGCTGCGCCAGCATGGGGTCGAAGCTCTCCTTGCGCAGCGCCACGAGCAGCGGGCCGAGCAGCATCAGACCGACGAAATCGTTCAACCACCAGCGCAGCAGGTCACCGAACGTCCATGGCGTGTTGTCCATGGGGTCGATGGATTGGAAAAAAGAGTACACCCCGACGCCGCACAGCGCTGGCAGCGCCATGCCGATCAGGCCGGCGGTCACGAACAGAGGGATATCACGGCTGCGCTCGAAACGCGTGTCGAACCGGTAATGCCGCAACAGCCAGACGGTCAGCATCACTCCGCCGGGCAGCCCGAGCGCGGCCAGCATCGCGGGCCCGGGCGCCCGTTTGTTCAGCACATCGATCGCGACTTCCGCCAGGTATATCGGGATGCACTGGATGGTGCCCCAGCGAATGACGGCCGCCAGGGCAATGCCGCTGCCCAGCAGCCAGATCGCCAGGCGCCCGCCCCAGTTGGGAGGTGCGATCGCGATGGCCCCGGTCGCCAGAATGGCGGCGAAAACCAGTGCTGCGCGTCCGAAGGTGGCGGGGGACAGGTGTGCGCCGGGCGGATCGCCCTGGACAGCCTCGGCTGACCCGGTCACCGGCATCGGGGCATCCCCCCGACATTCACCGGGGTGCCACCGCGCTGCCTGGCTCCTGAGGTCATCGCCCCGTGCTCGCGTTGAGCCCTTTTGACGCCATACAGTACAGCTACAGGCCCGCCCTGAGTAGTGGCAGATCCTGGACCCGCGCAGACGGGCGGGGCTTGCTACGGGATGCGGGTGTGCCGAGGGCTGCGAATCGTTACGGCCTGCGATTGCAGCGGGCCCTGGTCGGGCTTGGATGTGGTCGGACGTCCGAACAGGTATCCCTGCATCAGGTCGGCGCCCAGCCTGTGGATGACCGCCGCTTCCGCTTCGGTCTCGATGCCTTCCACGATGAGCTGGATGTTCGTCGCCTTCGCGAAGCGCGACAGCATTTCCACGATGCGTTGCTTGCGCTCGTCGCGATCGATGTTGCGCACGATGCTCATGTCCACCTTGGCGAAGGAAGGCTGCAGTTCCGCGAGCACCGACAGCGAGTTGTAACCCGAGCCGAGGTCATCGACAGCGAGCCGGAAGCCCGCGCCGGTGAGATACTCGGCAGCCGCGCGCCAGTTGAGGATCTGCAGCACCTGACTGCGCTCGGTGAACTCCAGGATGATGCGGTGTGCCCACGGCGCCAGGCGTTCGAAACGATTGCGCACCTTGTCTACGTCGGCCAGTTCTCCCGGGTGCACGTTGATGAACAGGTTCACTTCGGTGGGCAGCGTCTGCAGCGCGTGCAGCGCGCAATCCACGACACGGTCGGCGAGCCGGTCGAGCATGTCATGCACTTCGGCTGCGGCAACGACCCGCATGGCGGTGTCCAGTGCCGGGTGAGTGCTGCGCAGGAGCGCTTCGTAGCCGCGCACGATCAGGTCGCCGGCGCCGACAATGGGCTGGAGTGCCAGACTCAGGGCGTCGGCGGACAGACACTCCTCGAGTTGACGGCGTTGCGCATCGAAAGCCTCGTGGCGCGCGCCGATGTACAGCTCTTCGAGGCGTCCCCGCGCGGCGATCGCTTCGTCGAGCGCATTGACGATGACCTGACGCTGGAAGGGCTTCTGGATCACACGCGTGACCTCGCCATTGTTGATCGCGTCCATCACAACGGGCAGGTCGAGTGTTCCCGACATCAACAGCCGCACACAGCGCGGCTGGATCTCACGCAACCGTGTCAGCAACTCCAGGCCGTTCGGGGGCGGCATATGGTAATCGACGACCGCCGCGTCATAGCTGTCCCTGGTAGCCTTTTGAAGGGCATCGCTGCCGCTTTCGGCCACCTCGACCTGATGCCCGCAGCGAATCAGCACCGTGCGTAACACGTTGCGGAGACCGGGGTCGTCGTCGACGACCAGGATGCGCGCCATGCCCAGACCTTGCCTGGAGTTGTATTCTGGCCATGATGCGCCGCGTTTTGCCGGCGGCACAAGCCGCACTTTTCTCATTCGCAGTTGCAGGGTGGCGGCAATGTGCTCCTGCCAGTGGCTCGAAACACCGGCGGCGGCGGCGAATGCCGCCAGTCGCCCACGGCCGCGGCGTTACTGAAAGCAACATCGAACGCGGACGCGAACGCGCACCGGCCCTCCCTGTCCATCAGGAACGCGATGTTCTTGCCTTGGTGACTGATCCCGCTCCGCGACGTTGAACAGCATCCGGCGCAACTGCTGCTCGATGACTTCCAGCGGCATGCCCAGTCGCTTCATGACATCGAAGGCCTGTTCGCAGGATTGTGCATCCGCAGCATTGCAGCCCGCGCCGGGCTGGGCGGTTCCCCCAGCCGATCCGCGTATCGCCAAGCAAGCGCAGCGGACGGGAAGTGGCTCACAAGCTATGATGCGGCGTCGCGCTGTGTGATGAGCATCGCAACAAACTGCGGCAACGACTGCCGCGAGGCGCACAAGCCGTGCACCTGTCAGTCAACCGTGTTGGCCTGGTGATCTCCTCCATTCTCGCGGCCACCGCCGCCCGCGCGGCTGACTTCGCCGCCGACTCCGCCGGGGCGCTCGAGGAAGTCATCGTCACGGCGCAGAAGCGCACCGAGAACCTTCAGCAGGTGCCAGCCAGCGTCATGGCGCTCGACACGCGCCAGATGCAGCAGCTGCACATCAATGATTTCGACGATTACACGAAGTTTCTCCCCAGCCTCTCCACTCCCAACGGTGCCCCCGGCCAGGACGAACTCTCCATCCGCGGCCTGACCAACGGCACCGACGGCCTGCGCGTGGGCTCGCAGCCCACTGTCGCCGTCTACCTGGATGAGCAGCCCGTCACCACCATCGCGAACAATCTCGATGTCCACATGTACGACATCGCGCGCGTGGAGGAGCTGTCCGGCCCGCAGGGCACACTGTTCGGATCGAGTTCCATGGGCGGCACGCTGCGCATCATCACCAACAAGCCCGGCACCGATCACTTCGAGGCGGCCTGCAACATCGACGGCAACATGCTCCCCGGTGCCGGCAGCAAGGGAGGCCAGATCGAGGGCTACGTCAACGTACCGGTGTCCGCCCATGCCGCGGTGCGACTGGTCGCCTTCACCGAGCGCGACGGCGGCTACATCAACAACGTGCCGGGCCCCGCGGAAGTCTGGCCCACCGCGGGGGTCCCGCGCAGCAACGCTGCTTTCGTCGAAAAAAACTTCAATCCGGTGGACACGACGGGTGCACGCGGCGCCCTCAGGATCGATCTCGACCGGAACTGGACGATCACGCCAACCGCCATGGGTCAGTATCAGCGGGAACGCGGCATCCCCGCCTACAACCCGGCCGCCGGCGATCTCAATGTGGTGCAGTACTTTCCCAACGAGTCGGCCGATCGCTGGTGGCAGGCGGCCCTGACCATCGAGGGACGGATCTCCCAGTTCGACGTCGTGTACGCGGGGGGTTACATCGATCGGCAGGTTCATACCGAGTCGGATTACTCCGAGTACGCTTTTGATTACGACGTGTACTTCGCAGCCGCCCCCCAGTACTTCGGCGACTGGTTTCGCAATGACGCCGGTCAGCTCATTCCGCCGGCCGAGTACGCGCGGTTCAACGACCATTACACCAAGGTATCGCACGAACTGCGCCTCTCATCGCCGCAGTCCTGGCGGCTGCGCTTCGTCGCGGGACTGTTCCTGCAGCACCAGATCGATGACACGCGCAACGAATTCAACATCGATGGGCTGGCGAAGACCTACTCGATCACCGGCATGCCGGGTATCTACTACCTCAACGACATGTCGCGCGTCGATCGCGACCGGGCAGCCTTTGGCGAGATCTACTTCGATGTCCTGCCGAAACTCACGCTCGCGGTCGGCGGACGCGAGTTTTCCTACGACAACACCGTCTACGGGTTCTTCGGTTTCAACGGCAACCCGGTGTATGGACTCGACTACATCCATCCCAGCGGCGAAATAACGTGCCAGCCCGGCAGCGCGGCAATCGCGGGCCCCGATCGTCCGTGCATCAACGTCGATCAGCGCGCGGCGCGCAGCGGATCCACTTACAAAGTCAACCTGACGTGGCAGGTCGACAGCGATCGACTTCTGTACGGAACCTGGTCCACCGGTTTCAGGCCTGGAGGAATCAACCGGACGCGCGACCTCGCGCCGTACGCTCCCGACTATCTCGTCAACTTCGAGGCAGGCTGGAAGACTGAATGGCTGCAGCACCGGCTGCGCTTCAACGGCGACCTGTTCTACGAACGCTGGAAGAATCCCCAATTCGCGATATGCGGCCTCAACTGTGTCGTGGAGGTAATCAATGCAGGCAGCGCCCGGGTGCGCGGCGTCGAAGGCAATCTGCAGTGGTCCGTCACCCCTGAGCTCACGCTGACCGCCGCAGCGACCCGACTCGATGCGAATCTCACCGGCAATGCCTGTCTGTTCGGCAATGCAGGCTCCCTTTGCAGAAATGCGGACGGCGAGGCGGATCCGAGCCAGGCGCCGTTGGCGCGTGCCGGGGATCCGCTACCGGCACCGCGGTTCAAGGGCAGCCTGATAGCCCGCTACTCGTTTCCGTTGACGGGATTCCAGGCGCATGTGCAGGAGGCGCTGAGCGGACAGAGCGCGACTCTCGCTCAACCACCCGGTGTCAATGGAGGCCTTCAGGCTGGCGATCCCCGCTCGTTCACGGTCCTGGATCTGTCCGCCGGGCTCGGGCGCTCGAGCTGGGAAGGGGAGCTGTACGTCAAGAATGCGCTGGACCGGCGTGCACAGCTGGGGAAGGGATACCCGTGCGGTTACCCCACCTGTAACCAGCTCTTCGTGCTCACCAACGCTCCGCGCCTGGTGGGAATCTCCTTCAATCAGAAATTCTGAGGTGGGGTGAGGCGCAATCCCGGGGTCGACTACCTCGAAACGACGCGCTGGAATCTTGCCTACCTGCTGGCAACGCGTTTCGAGCTGGATTCACGTGGCGCCCCGCGCGGCAGCAGATCACGGTGCACAGCGATGTAACCGGGCGCCTGCACCCGCACTCTCCCTCCGATCAGGACATGGAGTTCAGGCAGGGCGTGAAACGGAACGGAGGGGTAGCAATGATGTTCCGCGTGGTAAGGCATGCGCCAGGCAAGTCTTCGCACAGCGGCGACCGTATGCGTCGTGCGCGTGTTTTCGAGCATGTCGGGACTCATGGCACAGCCTGAATGCTCGGCCAGCAGGAACAGGCGCAAAAAGGGTTGGCCCAGAAGTGCTGGAACCACCCAGTAGATGAGCGCTTCGTCGCGCCGCCAGTAGACTGAGACTGCAAACAGGATGAGATAGACGATCCAGTAGATCCGCGCCTCGCGCACGACAGGCGCAGCCCTCTCGGATGGCACGAATACC
Source organism: Steroidobacteraceae bacterium (assembly GCA_035542375.1). Lineage (GTDB taxonomy): Bacteria > Pseudomonadota > Gammaproteobacteria > Steroidobacterales > Steroidobacteraceae > 13-2-20CM-66-19. The sequence goes on from DATKLO010000240.1 coordinate 45,651, forward strand.
TCGCGCGCACGTCCTGTCAGTGCGTGGACCAGCGTGGTACTGACCCGTTCGCGCCAGTACGGGATGCCGGAGACGCGCCACAAGTAATCCGCGAGCGTTTGCATACTCTCTGCGGCGAGTTCCGGATCGCGCGACGCATCCTGTGTGAAGCGGTGATGCGCGAAGTGAAACTGTCGGAAGTACTCCGGGGGGAGTATCAGCAGCAGTCCACACACCCAGGCGACGGCATCGTTGAGCCCATGGCTCGCGAATGCGGTACGGTGGATGGATTCGTGAAGAGCACAAAACAGGAAGACAAGCACGATCCCGTGCAGCAATAGCGCACCCACCATCCAGGGATGGCCGCGACTCGCCCAGACTCCAAGTCCGGTGACGGCAAGGAGTCCGGCGTGGGCGCCCAGCTGCAGGAGACCTTGGGCGTCGGATCGGCGCGCGAGTCGGCGCACGGTCTCGCGGGTAAGCAGTTCGCGGGGTATCGGCTCAACGTCCATCGGACGGGGGTGGTGATGCCTGACCTGCCTCCCGGGCGCAGCTGTACGTCGAAAACCTTTCCGCCGCACTCACCGCCGAGCAAACGTAGGTCTGCCCATTGCAAGTGGCCTTCCAGAGGCCACTGCCATCCGCTGTGGCGAAAACGATCGAGATCTGATTATCGTCCGGGAGGCACCCCGTGTGCCCGGCGCTCACCAGTTGCAGCTGCTTGAGGACGGTAGGTGAATTCACCGCCATCTGCGTGACCACCGCCGTGGTGCAGCTGGTACACCCGATCAACACTGCGGTGGCCATCAGCGGCGCTCGGCCCCAATACCTCGCACTGCGCAACGCCTGTATGAATGAGAGAAGGTATCGCATCTCATCTCAGCATCGAGCGCACGCGGCGGATAGTCAATTGTTTCCCGTGCATGCGGGGGCGCCAACCTGACCTCCCCACGAACGCCCGCCGGGCACTGCCCATCGTTCCAATCGTGGAGAACATGTCTGAGCAGGCAGACATCGCCTCGGGCCCGTGTACGAAGACGTTACCTCCGGCAGCCTCGGGACGATCACCCAGCCCGCTGGCCCGCAATGCCAGGTTGACGGCGCAAGGATGACACTACATGATACTTCGCTATATGGCGAAGCATTACTCCGGCGGCATGGACCGCACGTTCTGGGCACTTGCGGATTCCACCCGGCGGGGTGTGCTGCAGCGTCTGATCGACGAACCCGGTCTCTCCGTCAGCGAGCTCGCCCGGTCGTGTTCTCTGAAACTCCCCGGCATGACAAAGCATTTGGATGTGCTGTCCGATGCCGGCCTGATCACCCGGACCAAATCCGGACGCACGGTCTCCGTGACTCTCTCGCCGGCGCCGATGCGGGAGGCAGTTGCCTGGCTCAACCGCTACGAGCGCTTCTGGTCAGTGAGCCTCGATCGACTGACGGCCCTTGTGGAACAACGCGGCAAGCCATGACGAGCCGCTTGCCGAGCCTCACTATCGTGCGTCGGATCCAGGCCCCGCCGGCCAGGGTCTGGGCGGCGATCACCCAGCCAGACCTGATGCTGCAATGGTGGGGTCCCGACGCCGGACCAACCTTGAGCGTGGTCGCGGACGTGCGCCCGGGCGGCCGCTTCAGTGTTGTGTTCCGGCTGCTCAACGGCGACGAACACAATCCGACCGGGATCTATCAGGAGGTGGTTCCCGAAAAGAAGCTGGCGTTCACCTGGGACCTGCCCGGTACCCCGGAACCGCAGTCGCTGGTGACGTTTCGGCTCGAGGCGTGCGACGGTGGAACCGTGCTGACCCTGACTCACGAGCGCTTGCCCGACGCGGCGACCTGCGCCAGCCACACGAAGGGTTGGAATGGGCTGCTCGAAAAACTTCCCGTCTTCCTGGGAGCCCGCTGATGAGCAACCTCGTTCTCACCACTTATGACTGGGTTCCCGAGCCGCCGCGGGGGTTTGTCCGCGACCTGCGGGTGCGCTGGGCGCTGGAGGAGGCGGGGATGTCCTATCGGGTGCGGAGCACGCCGTTTCGACAGCGCGGTCCTGAACATTTCGCTGCGCAGCCGTTTGGTCAGGTCCCCTGGCTGACCGATGACGACCTCACCATTTTCGAGAGCGGTGCGATCCTCCTGCATCTCGGTGCGAAGAGCACGGCACTCATGCCCACGGATCCGCGCGGCCGAGCCGAGGTCCTGGAGTGGCTCATCGCCGCACTCAATTCCGTCGATCTGCCGAGCCAGCCGTGGGCGCTGTTCCGCTTCCAGGGCCTTTCCGGCAACTCCCCCGAGGCACAGTTCGTGGAACAGTTTCTGAAGGCACGGCTCGAGCGGATGGAAGCGGTGCTGGCTGGCCGCGAGTGGCTGGCCGCCGGCCGGTTCTCCGTAGCCGACCTGCTGATGGCGGACGTGCTGAGGCCGGTCGACCGCTTCGATGGGCTCGCAGGATTCCCTGCGTGTCGCGCTTACCTAGCGCGCGCCACGTCCCGGCCGGCCTTCCTGAAAGCATATGAAGACCAGATGGCGCACTTCGCCGCGGCAGATGCAGCCTGATGCTCGAAAATCCCGGGCTTGCTGTCGAGCAGCTTCTCGCCCTACCGCAGGAGCGCCGATGCCGGCGCCACGCTGCGACGGATCTTTGTGGCCCCGGTTGGCCGGCCTTGGCTGGAATTGGAGCGGGTGATGGGAATCGAACCCACGTTAGCAGCTTGGGAAGCTGCAGTTCTACCATTGAACTACACCCGCGCCGCCCGCCATTTTACAGGACTTGCGGGTTCTTCGGTGCCCGCGCGGTATGCGGCGGGCGGCGGGGCGGTGTGCGGCGCGAGGGTTCGCCAGCCACGCGACGGGTTCGCTAGGCGATGGAGCGGGGATCCGGTAGCCCGGTCCTGATCAGCCTGGCGCCCGTCCTGTAGGCTTTCTCGAATTCCGTAAATCCGTTCAGACCGCCGTTGACCGCCTTTCTGGCGGATCGCAGGTCCCCGCTTCTGATTGCCTCGGAAATCGTTCTGAGGTGCTCGCGGATGTAGGCAGCCAGGATCTGGGCGGCGACCCGCGGATCGTTGGCCAGCCCGGGATTGTCCACCAGCTTCGAGCCGACACCGATCTTCTGGCCGTACTTCAGGTAGTTCGCCTTGCCGGTCAGCTGCACGAAGCCACGGCCCATGTACTTCTCGCCGTCGCCCATCCGGTCATTGCCCAGTCCGCTGACCCGCCTTCCGAGGAGCGTCGTGGTCTTGTCGCGGCCTTCGTAGAGATTGTATTTGCCTGCCTCTCCATATGGGGTCAGCTCCGCCGGGAGTTTCAGCGTGTTGAATCTGCTTTCACCCTCGGTGACCGGAGCGAAATTGGCTGCTTCCGCGCGGATGGTGGCGTAGGCGACCAGCTTGACCTGCTGGTCGTCGATGCCGAATTGCGCCAGCGCAGTCTCGACAACATTGAAGTGGCGCACGATGTTCGCGTGAGCACGCGGTGGGAACATCGCCATCACCACATTCATTCCCCAGCTCCAGGGCGTTGTCTCCACGGTGTCCTCCCCGCGCGAAGTCTCAGGGGTTATTACGCCGGCGTGCGCGGTTCTTGCGGGCGCGACGGCCGAGTATGAAGGCCGCCACGCCGCCGGCGGCGGATGTTCCGCTGGAGAGCAGCAGCGTGGCCGTTCCGATGCACAGTGGGCACATGGGACACCTCCGGGGAGCAGGTTACTCCTGGCGCGTCTACGAGTACTGGATTTTCGGCGACCAGCCGGCGGGGCCTTCGGGCAGCAGGTCGAACAGGTGCCAGAGGGTGCAGAAGTCGTCGCCCGGACCCCATTCGACATCGGATACCCGCAGGATGCGCTCGCCCTCGAGGCGGAATACGGACATGCCGGGACGCCAGCCACCGGAGGGCGACCGGTACCCCATGTCCGCGGCGAAGGACGTGCCCATGTGGCTCACCATGGGGAAGACCCAGCCGCGGCTCGCCGCAAACTCCTGCTGAACATCCGGGGCATCGGGGCTCGAGACCACGAAGGCCGCGCGAGTCACGACATGCCGGTGGATGCCGTTGTAACCGTCGGCCCACAAAGTGCAGCCGGGGCAGGCCTTGCCCATGCTGTGCACCACCATGAGATCGCGGTGCGACCCGAAAAGCTGTGACAGCTTCACCGACCCGGTCATGGTGCGGAATTCGTAATCCGACACGGTTTGCGGCTCGATCTGGGCCTGGATCTCGCGGATCTTCCTGCGGGTCTCGCCGATCTGTTTGCGGTAGGCGGCCATCCGCTCGGTCGCCGCTTCGTATTTCATCGCATGCCCCCGGTGCAGGCGCGGCTCAGTACAGATCGCGCAGCTTGACCCAGGCCATCGGGTGCGCAAGCCCCGCCTCATCCCGTCCCCTGGGGACGAGATCCAGCATCTGGAAAACAACGTTCATCGGATCGAGGCCGCGCGCGTAGGTCGAGTAGGTGTGGAAGATCGCGCCGGAGGTATCCTTGTAGAACACACTCATGCCCGGCATGTCGGGTGACTGCCCTTCATACCTGGAGTAGTTATACATCGCCTTGCCGCCCGAGACCTCGTCGGGGCGGAATGACACGTTGTAGTCGTAGTTGAAGTCATTCTTCTCGCTGGACACCCACTTGAAACTCCAGCCCAGCCGCTTCTCGAACGCCAGCAGCTTCTGCAGTGGTGCCCGCGAAATCGCGACGAGTGACACGTCCCGCTGGTTCAGATGTGGGATGACGCCGTTGTAGTTGTCGGCCCAGAACGAGCAACCGCGGCAGCCGACGTCGGATTCCGGCGCGAACATGAAGTGGTACACGATCAACTGGCTGCGCCCCGCGAACAGATCGGGCAATGTCTCGCGACCCGACGGCCCCTCGAAGACGTAGCTCTTCTCGACACGCTCCCACGGCAGCTCGCGGCGTTCGCGACTGAGCTCATCTCTTTCCTTCTGGAAGGCCTTTTCGCGCGCCAGCAGCTCACGCCGCGCATTCACCCATTCATCCCGCGAAACGATCCGATGCTCCGTCATGACATGTCTCCAGCTGCCGTGTTCGTGTTGAGTGGTCCGGTGGTGATCATTTGCGTCGGCGCGGGCGAGCGCGCCGTTCGTCGAGTTCAGCCAGTGTGGCGCCGAGCAGATCGAACTGACCCTGCCAGTACCTGGTGTACCGGTTGAGCCAGACAGCCGCATCGAAGAGCGGGCCGACGTCAATGCTGCAGCGGCTGATCCGCCCGCTTCGCTCCTGCTGCACGAGGCCGGCCCGCACGAGTACCTGTATGTGCCGCGACACCGCTTGCAGGGAAATGTCGAACGGCGCCGCGATCTCCGAGACGAGCAATGCCTGCTCCTCGATCTGTTGCAGGATCCGGCGGCGTACGGGATCGCTCAGCGCGGCGAAGACCAGGCTCAGTCGATCCTCCTGCGTGACGGCTGTGGCGCCCGCCGCGTCGGAGGAGGCAGGAACGACTCGCAATCGGGGGGCGGTGGCCGTCATGGGCCGCATTATCGTCAACTGACTGGTTGATTGTCAACGATTTGGTTGATTATCGGTGCGGGCGGGCGCGAACGACTTACGGCGCATGACGACGGGATCAGCCTGATTTCACAGCGACAGGCGCAGGAACAGGCTCTCCGGAATGGCGCGAATGATCATCATGATGGGACGCCAGAACGCGGGCAGATAGACCGTCGCGCTCTGCCGGTCGATGGCTCGCACGATGCCGGCAGCAACATACTCGGGGCGCGCCCACAGCAGTCCTTTCTTGAACGCGGCCGTCATGGGCGTATCGACGAACCCGGGTTTGATCGTGACGACCGCC
>DATKLO010000241.1:0-5513 GCA_035542375.1 Steroidobacteraceae bacterium
GCTCACGCAGCCACTTCACGCGATCGGCAGCCTTGGCAGCCAGCAGCTCTTCGAGGTTGATCACGTTCGGAGCCGGGACCTCGCCCTTGTGCTTGCGCTTGCCGGCAACGGCGATGGACGGGCCCACCGCAACTTCAAGCCGGAAGCCCATGATGGTCTGGTACACTGAACCGACTTCCTCGACGTCCAATATGCGATACGAGAGACGTTCGCCGTCGAGCAGAAGAAGGTTGCGCAGCACTCGGAAGACAACGCCGTCAGAAACGAGCGGCAACCTGCCATCAGTAATCGTGCGCCCTTCGAGGAAGGCGTAGCGGTCCGGATCGAACAGGTAACCCTTGCGTGCGGGGATCTTGAGCTGCGGATGGCGGGAGCCGCCGTACACGGCGCGGAACAGCGCCAAGAGCTGCGCCCAGGCGCCGTAGCGGTGATCCATGGTGTCCGGGTAGTGCTCGTAGTCGGCGCGCAACCGTTCGAACAGGCCGTGTACAGCATAGTGCCGCACGTAGAGCGCGGACGTTGGCATCAGGCCGCGATCCTCGGCGAACAACAGGAACACGAGCCGCAGGAGGACAGTCAGCAGGCCGGCGTAGACGTCGTCGGGGTGCTTCGAAAGCACCTCGCGCAGTAAGTCACCTTTAGTGTGCTCGTCGGCCGCCTGGAAGCCACACAGCAATTCGTAGAGGGCATCGAGCACCTGGCCGGCAAGAGCCGTTGACACGGCGCTCTGAAACGCACGGCTCCGTTCGAGCAGTGCGGGAAGGCGTGCGGCAGACGGGGCTGCAAGCAATCGGTAACGATGCAGCAGCAGATGCAGTGCGCCGAGGATGGGGCGGCCGGCCACCTCGGTCATCGCCTCGACCGGGAAGGTCAGACTGCCGGCGTTCTCGCCGCGTGGAGCGTAGAGCAGACGAATGTGCATGCCGTTGCTCAGCACACCGATCGGCACGCGCGTTTCGCGAAGCAGCCGCTCGAAACGGCGCGTTTCCGACGCCGACCATTGCGCTTCAGTGCGCGTATGCACTGCGTCGAGATCAGTTCCCCTCGGCAGCACTCGCACCACCAGCAGCCACGGATTTGACTCGTCCTTCGGCTTTGGCTCACGGAACGCCAACGTCGGGGCCAGAGTTTCGCCCAGCTCGGGCAGCGGCACCGTCAGCTCATCAGGCAGCGGGCGGGACGGGTCCAGTCCAAACAGACAGTCGTCTGGCCACTCAAGGAAGTTGCGGGCGAAGGCGGGAAAGTCGGCAATGGCGTGAACCGTGTCGTCGTTGTCCTCGACCTCGCTGACAAACGGCAGGAACTCCTGCTGTCGCGCGGCGAGCGCGCCGCGGTCGAGAACGACTTGCGCATCGACCAACGCCGTCGCGGAGACGACGAGCCCGTCAGGTTGCAGGTAGCCCAGCCAGGCTTGGTGATCGCGGAACGCGGGATCGTTCGGCATGCTCAATTCGCAGACCGCTTCGGCCGATAGTCGCGGTGATCGATGCAGGCGTCGTAGGTGGCGCGGTCGATGGCGATCCAATCGGTCTTGTTGATTCCCCGCTCATTCGACACCGTTGGGCTCGAGGGGAAGGCGGAGGCGATCTTGATCCAGCGATTCTGCTCACGGGCGATCACACGGATCTCGTCTGCTGCTTCGGACAGGTCCTGATCTTGGCTGAAGACGAGCGCCACGTCGTACTGGTTGCGATGTGCGAGCCGGACGACATCGAGCGCGATCCGAACATCGATACCCTTCTCTCGGCCCACCAGGACTGTGGTTTCCGTGCCGTCGGGAAGCTTGGTTTTTTCGTTTCGGTACCGCAGGGAGCGTGAGAAAGTATGCACGCCTTCACGCCCCATCTGCGCAAGCTTGGCCGTCCAGAAATGATTCCAGAAGGCATCATCACGTTTGTCCGGAACGCCGGTGTAGAAGCGCACCTCTACCAGCGTCCACGCTCGTTGTCCGCAGAGAGACTCTGCAAGCGCCCTCGGATCGCAATTGGGAAAGCTATAGCCGAACGCCTGGCGGGCTGCATGGAACAGGTTCTGTCCGTCCACAAACGCCACCGCACGCTTGACGGTTGGCTCAGCTGGCACGGTGCTCCCCCAAAAAATAACCCCGCCCGAGGCCTTGCGGCGTGTCGGACGGGGAGTAAGTGGTATTTGGATAGTCCGAAGGTGTTCTGTTGTCAAGCCATGCAGCAGTTGCAACCACCGCAAGTCCACCGCGCCTCGTCTGTGCAGCCATCCGTCCCATTGCCGTGCGGTCGTTCTTTACCCGGTAACCGGCCACAAGTAGGCGAGCCCGATCGGCTCGATCCGTGACGAGGCCACCGTGTAGAACTCCATGATGCGAGCAGGCTCTCGCTGAATGTCTCCTTCGACGTTGGCGAGCCAGCGCTCCCAGTATCTTCGGTTCGATTCGATTTGTCGCCGCTCTTGCTCGTTGAACAGGTCCAGCTGTATCGAACGCCCGGCTTGATCCGCGACCCGTTTTCTCTGCTCTTCGAGGATGCGCAGCATGCTCTCGAACTCGGCCCGGCCACGTTCAGCGAGCCGCTTTTCGGCGTCAGCCTTGGCTTCTTGGCCTCGCTGCTCGAGGTGCGGGAGGAGTTGCTTCATGTCGTGCGCAATTGCCTCCAGCAGTCGGTTTTCGACCTGGGCAGGGGCACTGTGCTCACCTGCACGCAACGCCTCCTCGAGCAGGTCGAGCGTTTTCGCTTCGGCATCTCTGCCGCACGGGGAGAGGTGGCCCTTGCGGGTCGCCGGATCGGTCCATCGTGCCGTCACGGTAATGATCTCCTCGTGCAACCGTGTGGCACCTTTGCCGTACAGGGACAGGCGTCCGAGCAACACCACGCGAGAAATCGCATCGCGCGTGTGCGCCAGGCAGGCGCGCGAGAGATCGTGATGCACGAAGCCCTGGGACACGAATCTGGTCAGCAGCCGTTGCACGACGCGGTGCTGCAAATGGAGCTGCACAGTATCGTCGTCGATGCCCTTCGGGGGGTCGAAAATCACGGGCCGGATGGGAGCGCTCCGGCGCCACTCGAAGTTGCGGCGACCATCTTGCGGCGGCGCGCGTAAAGTGTCGAGCGTCGTGGACCAGGTTGGGTCGGCGCCGTGCCGCCGCTCGAGATCGGGGAGCTCGAACCGCGCGGGGGTGTCCGCGGGTGTCGCCACAGGGCGCAAAGGCTCTGCCCCGAGCATTTCCAGCGAGCAGGACATCGCGTCGCGGAGGGCATCCGTTTCGAGCCCGATCCATTTGCGGGCCTCGTTGATGCGACCGCGTAGGCCGTCGATCTGCCGCAGCAGAACCAGCTGCCGCTCCCGTGCGGCCTCCAGCTCTTCCTCTGCGGTAGCACGCTTCTCAGGATCGAGACCGGCCTCTTCAATCTCCTTCTCCAGGCGGCCGATGTCCCGGTGCCGAATACCACCCCGAAGTGTTTCCGCCAGACGGCCTTCGAGGACTTGCGAAAGACTGCCCAGCTCTTCCCGAATCTTCTTCGTCTTGAGCACGAGGGCACGAAGGACGCGGTCCTCCGGCCGTTGTGCGTACACGAAGTAGTGACAGTACACCTCAGGCGACGGCTGCAGCTTGCGATCGATGCGGCCGTTACGCTGCTCGAGGCGACTTGGGTTCCACGGCAGATCGAAATGGAAACTTCCAGCTCTCCGTGTCGAGGATCTCGCGGCCCAGCTCAAGGTCCCAAACGACTTCGAGCACTTCACCCTGGGCATCGTCATCCAGGCAGGCCAGTCGGACGATCGGCGAGTAGCCGTTGTCGGCCTCGACCGCCTCGACGAGATAGGTCCGAGTGCGCACCCGGACAACGTCGCCCGGGCTAGGTCGCCTGGGCCTTGACAGGCTGGCTGCGGCTGCCGAACTCAATTGCTCTCCCGCTACGTCACATCCAGTAGCGGGCGAATTACCACCCTCGCCCGGGATGCGCCAGCTGTCGAAGCTATGTCTCAAAGCGACCTGACATTGCCGCTGGCCATTTTACAGGCGCAGTGTGCCGGGCCTGCAGCTATGGCTCAGCCGGACTCTGTGAGCGTGCATAGTCGTCACGGGCGATCACTATTCCTCCGCCTTCGCGCTTGCTCACAGCTGTGTATTCGCCGCACCTGGGGCAAATGAACGTGACTACACACACCTCTTGATTCTCGAAACGCAGTTGAACCTCATGACCCCATCCACCCTCCCGGTGTTCTGCTCTATCGCATCAATTCGGCTATTCGCAACCTGCCGGCAGGTGGACGTCGCGGCGCTCGCCTCGCAGCGGAAGAAACCCTCCGCCGAGCAAGAACAACACGCCTTTCAACGCCCAAGCGGTGACCAAAGCCGGCAACACCTCTGCGCCCGGCGCAGGCTCAAGCGGAACCGTGAAGTCGGGCCGGTTTCGAATCCGCGCCGGGGACCTCGATAAGTTGCTGTAAGGCTTGATTCTTGCCCCTGAACTCAGTCGCAATTGGCGGCTGTCCGGCCGTTTTCGACCGCAAACCGACTACCGTACCGCAGGGACGTCTCACGCAGGACAAACCCGCTCCCTCGTGCGAAGCGGCCGAGAGCGTCGTGAACTCACTCATCGTTCGTGCTCCTAGCGCCAGTCCCAAACAGCCCCTCTGAGTTTCATGTCAGCCGGACCATGCAGCTGCGTTACGCCACGTCTTGCCGGCTTCCCTTAGCGAAGAAGAAATCCGTGTGGCTGGCCAACACGCGGAGGTGATCGAGGAGTATCCGGAGGACAAGTATTCGCCGAGCGTCTTGCTGCTAGGCTTTACAGCGGCCGGGCGCCCACTGCATATTCAGGTGTCGATGGCCGATTCTGAGATGACCAGAATCATCACCCTCTACCAACCGGATCCCGCCGAGTGGGTCGAGTTCCGACGACGGAGATAAGTCATGGCAGTGTTCAATTGTCACGTCTGCGGCAATGAAAGAGCGAGCGACGAGTTCGTGAACGAAGTGCTGGAGGTCGATGGGCCGGCGGGTGCTGGTCGAGCACATCCCAGCGCAGGTCTGCACGCGCTGTCGAGAGCCGGTGTTCTCGCGTGAGACCACCGAGCGGGTCCGGCAACTCGTCCATGGCGCTAGCCGCCCAACGAAGACGATCCCCCTGGAGGTATTCGAGTTAGCGTAGGCGGTTTGCAGCCAGCGCATACAACGTCCGCGTCGTGAGCGTATTCTTTGATCGGAGTATGAAAGGCAAGCTATGAGACTACACGTCGATCAGGAAGCCGATGCGCTGTATCTGCGCTTGGACGAATCGAAGATCATCGAGTCGGAGGAGGTATCTCCAGGCGTCGTCTTAGACTTTAACGCCGAGAACCAGGTGGTCGGCGTAGAGATCCTGCACCTGTCCAAGCGGGCCCCTAACCTGGAGGCAGGCACGTTGATTTTCGAAACGACGGCCGTGGCGGCGGGGCGGTGACGCAGAAACACATGCTCTGCAGAGTCAAATTGTGGTTCGATGCCAAGGGCGATTTCCTTGAAGTCCAATTTGCGGACGCGCCTGGCTACTGGG
>DATKLO010000242.1:0-30790 GCA_035542375.1 Steroidobacteraceae bacterium
CGCAGTAGATGCACTTGAAGAGGTCAATGTCATAGCGGCTCGTGCGCCGCGTTCCATCCGGTGCCACTTCCGAGTCGATGGTGATGCAGACGGCCGGACAGACTGCCTCGCACAGTTTGCAGGCGATGCATCGCTCCTGCCCGTTGGCATAGCGGCGCTGCGCGTGCAGACCCCGGAAGCGTGGCGACTGCGGCGTCTTCTCTTCCGGGTAGTTCAGCGTGTACTTGGGTTTGAAGAAATTGCGCCCTGTGATCAACAGGCCCCGCGCAAGTTCGGTCAGCAGCAGTGTCTTGACTGGATTGACGGCCATGGCTCTACCCTGCCTTGCTCATTGCGCCGACAGTCCGGCATGAGCCCACGGACCCACGTGATACCAGGCCATCAGCATCTCCACCCCGATCCACACGATCGTCACCGGGATCAGCACCTTCCAGCCCAGACGCATGATCTGGTCGTAGCGGTAACGCGGGAAGGTGGCGCGGAACCACAGGAACAGGAACAGGAACCCGAAGACCTTGATCAACAACCACCCGATGCTCGGCTGCGCCAGCAACGTGCCACCCAGCACCGGCCAGCCCTCGAACGGTGACAGCCAGCCGCCGAAGAAGAACACGGCCGTGAGCGCCGAGATCAGGATCATGTTGGCGTATTCGGCCAGGAAGAACAGCGCGAAGGCGATGCCGGAATACTCCACATGAAAGCCGGCGACGATCTCGGATTCACCCTCGGCCACGTCGAAGGGAGCACGGTTGGTCTCGGCGATCCCGGAAATGAAATACACGGCCACCATCGGCGCCAGCCAGAACCAGTTCCAGGCACCCACCCCACCCTGCTGCTGGCGCACGATGTCGCCGAGATTCAGGCTCTGCGAGGCCAGGATCACACCAACGAGCGCGAAGCCCATCGCGATCTCGTACGCGACCATCTGCGCGGCGGAGCGCATCGCGCCCAGGAACGCATACTTCGAGTTGGCCGCCCAGCCGGCGATGATGACCCCGTACACGCCCATCGAAGTCAGCGACAGCAGGTACAGGAGGCCGGCGTTGGCCTTGGAGACGACCACGGTCGGGGACAGCGGGATCACGGCCCACGCGGCAAAAGCCGGGATCAGCGTGATCATGGGGGCCAGGCGGAACAGGAACTTGTTGGCCCTGACCGGGATGACGACTTCCTTGACCAGCAGCTTCACGACATCCGCGAACGGCTGACCCAATCCCGGGAAAAAGCCGAGGATGCGGACCCGATTGGGGCCGCGGCGCAACTGCATCCAGCCGATGACCTTGCGCTCCCACAGGGTCAGGAAGGCAACGCAAAGAATCAGCACGACGGTGATCGCGATAGTCCATACCGTCGTCCACACGGTCGTTCGACCGTAGTCCGACATTGAGTTCCAGTGGTCCGAAAGGGTTTGCAACACGCGCTACCGGTCCTCGATCAGTACGTCACGGCAAGCGTGCGGCCTTCGCGCGTCTTCTGCAGCGAAGGCGCGCGCCGCACCAGGGCATCAACCTGATACATCGACAGGTCCAGCACCTCGCCGGCAGGAACCGCCGCCGGGATGCGGTGGCTGCCCTGATAGGCCAGCCTGGAGGTTCCGTCGCACAGCCGGCCGAGTTCCTCGCGGACCTCCTCGGAGGACTGATACTCGAAGCCATTCAGGCCGAGCAGATTGCCGAGCACGCGCAGCACCTTCCAGCCGGGCCGCGACTCGCCCACCGGCTCGGCGGCGCCACGCTGGCTCTGCCAGGTGCCTTCCAGGTTCACGTAGGTCCCGGAAGTCTCCGCGAAGGTGCCGATGGGCAGCAGGACATGCGCTGTCTGCCGCAGCTGGTCGTTGGCGAACGGCGTGATGGCCACGACGAATTCCGACTGTGACAGCGAGCGCGAGCTGTCGGCGTCGATGGAATCGACCCAGGGCTCGACACCACCGAAGAGCACATAGGCCTTCATCGGCCGTTGCAGCATGTCGCGCGCGGTGAGCCCTGCCCTCTGGGCATCGCGTCCACCCGCCTCGCGATGAGGCACGGCACCGGCCAGATAGGCGCCCGCGGCATTGCCGCCCTCAGCCAACATACCGAAGGCGGCTCCGCTGACCTGAGCTATCGCAGCAGCCAGAGCGCGCAGATCCGCGTACGCCGGATGCCGGAGAGCCAGAGCGCCCAGCCAGACCGCCCGCTTCTCGCCGTTGAGCAGCGCCGCCGCGGCAGCCCGATGCGCGTCACCGACCTTCGCATGGCTGGCGGTGGTGGCAAGGTGCTCGGGCACCGGGCGCCCTGCCGTGGCCGCGACCACCGACAGAATGGCCACCAGGTCATCGACCTGCTGGCCGGGCGCGGAAACCAGATCCGCGGCAACCGGGAACAGATACTCCGGGGCCACCGGTCCAAGTGTGGCGACCTTCGCACCGCGCAATGCTGCCTTGCGGACGCGGTGGGCGAGAACAGGAACTTCGCGCCGCAGATTGGCGCCCACGACCAGCAGACCACTCAGTCCGTCGACATCCGCGATGCGCATGCCGAGGTTGGGGAAGGCCGGATCGGCGTCCTGATCGCGGAAGTCACGCTGCCGCAGACGATGGTCGATGCTTGCGGTGCCGAGGCCACGGGCCACGCGTCCCAGCAGATACAGTTCCTCGAGCGTGCTGGTGCTGCTGGTGAGCACGCCCAGATCGTTGGCACGGGCGCGCAATCCCTCGACGACCTTCAGCAGGGCGGTTTCCCAGTCGGTCTCGACCCAGTCCGCGCCCTCGCCCGAACCGCCGCGACGGATCATCGGCTTGTGGATCCGGTCCGCGCTGTAGATGCCTTCGTAGCTGAAGCGGTCGCGGTCGGCGATCCACGTTTCGTTGATCGACTCGTTCTCACGCGGGATGACACGCATCAACCGACCGCGCAGTACATGCCCGTACAGGTTGGTGCCAACGCCGTCGTGCGGCGATACGAGCGGATGGGAATTCATCTCCCAGGCGCGCGCACTGAAGCGATAGGGCTTGGACACGAGGGCGCCGACCGGGCAGAGGTCGATGACGTTGCCCGACATCTCGTGATTGACGGTCTGCTCGATGTAGGTCCGCACCTTCATCTGCTCGCCGCGCCCGACCATGCCCAGTTCCTGGTAGCCGGCAATTTCCTGCGTGAAGCGGATGCAGCGTGTGCAGTGGATGCAGCGTGTCATGTCGGTCGCGATCAGGGGACCGAGGTTCTCGTCCGGCACCGAGCGCTTGCGCTCGTGATAGCGCGACAGGTCGCGCCCGAATCCCACCGCCAGATCCTGCAACTCGCACTCCCCTCCCTGGTCGCAGATGGGGCAGTCGAGCGGATGATTGATCAGCAGGAACTCCATCGTGGCGCGCTGCGCACCGATGGCTTTCGGCGACTTCGTGAAAACCTTCATGCCTTCGGCCACCGGTGTGGCGCAGGCAGGCAGCGGCTTTGGCGCCTTCTCCACCTCGACCAGGCACATGCGGCAGTTGGCCGCGATGCTCAGCTTGTCGTGATAGCAGAAGCGCGGCACGTACGCGTTGTTGGCGTCCGTGACTCGAATGATCATGTCGCCCTTGCGCGCCTTGACCGGCACGCCGTCGATCTCCATATTGACGAATTCTTCGGCGCTCATGCCGCGCGTGCCCCCAGCTTGTCAGTCACCATGCTGCGTCCGCCGTGGTCGATCATGTACTCGAACTCGTGGCGGAAATGCTTCAGGGCGCTCTGCACGGGCCAGGCGGAGGCATCGCCGAACCCGCAGATCGTGTGGCCCTCGATGCGGTTGGCCACATCCACCAGCAATCCCAGCTCCTCGCGGCGCGCTTCGCCCGCCAGGATGCGCTTCACGATTCGATTCATCCAGCCCGTCCCCTCGCGACAGGGCGTGCACTGCCCGCAGGACTCGGACTTGTAGAAGCGGGTGATCCGCTCCAGCACGCGCACCATGCACGTGGTCTCATCCATCACGATCACGCCGGCCGAGCCGATCGCGGATCCCGCCGCCTTGAGCGAGTCGTAGTCCATGTTGGTCTTCAACATGGTCTCCGCGGGCACCACCGGCACGGACAGGCCGCCGGGAATCACCGCCTTGAGCGCGCGGCCGCCCTTGACGCCACCGCACAGATCCAGCAGATCCCTGAACGGAATGCCCAGCGGCAGCTCCAGGTTCGCCGGCTTCTCCACATGGCCGGAGACCGAGAAGATCACCGTACCGGCGGCGTTCTTAGGACCCAGGCCCACGAACCACTCCGGCCCCTTGCGCAGGATGGTCGGAACCGAAGCGAAGCTCTGCGTGTTGTTGATGGTCGTCGGCGCGCCGTACAGACCGAAGTTGGCCGGGAACGGCGGCTTGAAGCGCGGCTTGCCCGGCTTGCCCTCGAGAGAGTCGAGCATCGCGGTCTCTTCGCCGCAGATGTACGCGCCGGCACCCACGAAGGTGTGGATGTCGAAGTCGATGCCCGTGCCGCGAATGTTCTTGCCCAGCAGCCCGGCGGCATACGCCTCTTCGAGGGCCGCCTCGAAGCGCGGGATCGGCTCGCCGAGGAACTCGCCGCGGATGTAGTTGTAGGCCACCGTGGCGTTCATCGCGTAGCCGCCGATGGCCAGACCCTCGATCAGCGCGTGCGGGTTGTAGCGCAGGATGTCGCGATCGTGACAGGTGCCTGGCTCGCTCTCGTCGGAGTTGCAGACCAGATACTTCTGCACCGGCGAATTGCGCGGCATGAAGCTCCACTTCATCCCGGTGGGAAAAGCCGCGCCACCGCGGCCACGCAGGCCGGAGGCCTTGACCGACTCGATGACCTGGTCGCGTGGCGGCTTGTCCGCCAGCATCTTCTCCCAGACGTCGTAGCCGCCGATGCTGCGGTAGGTCGCGAGAGTCCAGGGGCGATCGAGCTTCAGCGGCTCGAACAGCACCTGGTTCATCCTGTCTGCGTAGCCCGCGCTCATTTCAGGTCATCCAGGATCTTGTCGAGCTTCTCGGGCGTCAGATATTCATGGAACACGTGGTCCACCATCGCCATGGGTGCGCCCGTGCAGGCCGCCAGGCACTCCTCCTCGCACTTGAGGAAGATCCGGCGATCCGGCGTGCTCTCATTCAGGCGGATACCGAGCTTGCGTTCCGCGTGGGCAACCAGCTCTTCCGCTCCGTTCAGCATGCACGACAGGTTGGTGCAGATGCTGACGTGATGGCGGCCGCACGGATGGGTCTCGAACATGGAGTAGAACGTGGCGATCTCGTAGACCTGGATGGGAGGCAGCCCGAGGTATTCGGCCACCGCATCCATCAGATCCGGCGTCAGGAAGCCATTGTTCTGTTCCTGCACGGCGCGCAGCGCCGAGATGCAGGCCGAGCGCTGCCGCCCGGGCGGAAACTTCTTCACCCACGCATCGATCTCGTGGCGCGTGTGCTCGGCCAGCAGCCTGATCTTGCTGTCGGCGCCGCTGCGCGCGCCAGACTTCGTGTCGGTGTTCAACGGTCGATTTCCCCGAAGACGATATCCTGGGTGCCGATCACCGCGACCACATCCGCCAGCATGTGCCCGGCGCACATCTCCTCGAGCGCGGCCAGGTGCGGGAAGCCCGGCGCACGGCACTTGAGGCGGTAGGGCTTGTTGGCGCCGTCGGAGATCAGGTAGATGCCGAATTCGCCCTTGGGCGCCTCGACGGCGGCGTAGGTCTCCCCCTCCGGCACTTCGAATCCTTCCGTGAAGAACTTGAAGTGGTGGATGAGCGATTCCATGTCGTCCTTCATGCTCTCGCGCCGCGGCGGCCGGACCTTGCGGTCATCGACCATCACCGGCCCGGGATTCGCCATGAGCCAGTCCGCGCACTGGCGGATGATGCGATTGGACTGGCGCATCTCCTCGACGCGCACCAGGTAGCGGTCGTAGCAGTCGCCATGCACACCGACCGGGATGTCGAAATCCATCCGGTCGTAGACTTCGTACGGCTGTTTCTTGCGCAAGTCCCACTCGACGCCGGAACCGCGGAGCATGGGACCCGTGAACCCGAGCTGCATCGCGCGCTCGGGCGACACCACACCGATGTTGACCGTGCGCTGCTTCCAGATGCGGTTGTCGGTCAGCAGCGTCTCGTAGTCATCGATCGAGCTGGGGAACCGCTCGGTGAACGCCTTGATGAACTGCAGCATCGTACCGGTGCGGCCTTCGTTGAGGCGGTCCGCATCCTTCTGCGAACGCCAGCGCGAGGCCTGATAACGCGGCATGCTGTCGGGGAGATCCCGGTAAACACCGCCCGGCCGGTAGTAGGTCGCGTGCATGCGCGTACCCGACACGGCCTCGTACAGATCCATCAGCTCCTCGCGCTCCTTGAAGCACAGGAGGAACACCGACATCGCGCCGATGTCCAGACCATGCGCACCGAGCCACATGAGATGGTTCAACAGCCGGGTGATCTCATCGAACATCACGCGGATGTACTGCGCGCGCTCGGGCGGCTTGATGCCCAGCAGCCGTTCGATCGCGAGCACGTAGGCGTGCTCGTTGCACATCATGGAGACGTAGTCCAGCCGGTCCATGTAGCCGATGGACTGATTGAACGGCTTGGATTCGGCCAGCTTCTCGGTTCCCCGGTGCAGCAGGCCGATGTGCGGGTCGGCCTTCTGGATGGTCTCGCCATCCATCTCCAGCACCAGGCGCAGCACGCCGTGAGCCGCCGGGTGCTGCGGGCCGAAATTGAGCGTGTAGTTGCGGATCTCGGACATCAGCTCGGACCCCGAAGCTCTGGCGGTACCGCATCCCGCAGCGCGGGGTCGTAGCGGTGATCGTGGCGGATCACTTTCGGCACGAGCACGCGCGGGACGATGCTCACCGGCTCGTACACCACGCGCTTCTTGTCGGGGTCGTAGCGCACCTCCACATTGCCGATGAGCGGGAAGTCCTTGCGGAACGGATGCCCGATGAAGCCATAGTCGGTCAGGATGCGGCGCAGGTCCGGATGATCGCGGAAAAGGATGCCGAACAGATCGAAGGCCTCGCGCTCGAACCAGTTGGCGCTCGCCCAGATCCCGGTGACCGAATCCACCACCGGCTCGCGCGGATCAGCGCACTTGACCCGCAGCCGCAGCCGCCGGTTGTGAGTGATCGACAGAAGCTGGTACGCCACGGCAAAGCGACCGGGCATGTCGGTATCGGGAGCCGAGGTGCGTGCCACGCGACCACGGCTGAAACCCGAATGCGTCGCCGAAGTCGTCTGCCACTCATCGCGACCGTAATGGAGGTAATCTACGCCTGCGATATCCACGAGCATCTCGAAGCGCAGCTCCGGAGTGTCACGCAAGGTGCGGCACACGCCCAGGAGTGCATCCGGATCCACTTCATAGGCCAGCTCGTCAGCCAGCGATGGCACCCGCCGCACCCTGCCATTCAGGTGCGCGTCTACTTGAAGCGCCAGTGCTTCGATCCGGTCCGTCACCGTGAAACCCCTCCTATCGCGCGATCGTGCTCTTCCGCGCGATCGTGCTCGTCCGCTCGATCTTCTTCTGCAGCTGGATGATGCCGTACACGAGTGCTTCGGCGGTTGGCGGGCAGCCGGGCACATACACGTCCACTGGCACGATCCGGTCGCAACCGCGGACCACCGCGTAGGAATAATGGTAGTAGCCGCCGCCGTTGGCGCACGACCCCATCGAGATCACCCAGCGCGGCTCGGCCATCTGGTCGTAGACCTTGCGCAGCGCCGGAGCCATCTTGTTGACCAGCGTACCGGCGACGATCATGACGTCCGACTGGCGCGGGCTCGGACGGAACACCACGCCGAAGCGGTCCAGATCGTAGCGGGAGGCGCCGGCATGCATCATTTCAACGGCGCAGCAGGCGAGACCGAAGGTCATGGGCCAGAGAGAACCGGTGCGTGCCCAGTTCACCAGGCTGTCGAGCTGCGCAGTGACGAAGCCGCGCTGCGCCAGCTCATCAGGACGCTGTGCCACCGCTTCTAGTCCCACTCGAGCGCTCCCTTCTTCCACTCGTAGATGAAACCCACCACGAGGATCGCCAGGAACACGGCCATGGCGAGCAGGCCGAAGCCGCCAATCCTGCCGAGGGCCACCGCCCACGGAAACAGGAAGGCGATCTCCAGGTCGAACACGATGAAGAGGATGGCGACCAGGTAGTAGCGCACGTCGAACTTGGTGCGGCTGTCCTCGAAGGCCTCGAAGCCGCATTCGTAGGGGGAGCGCTTGGCCTTGTCATCGTGGTAGCGGGCGAAGAAGCGGCCGAGGCCGCTGCCCAGCACCATCATCAACAGGGCGAGCGCCGTGGCGATCACCAGGAAGATCAGGATCGGCAGGTAGTTCGACAGCATCCGTTGAGCCCAGGGTCGCGGCCCGAAGCGAACGGCCGCGAGTCATTAAAAAGGGACAGACCGCAATACGGCCTGCCCCCTCGCTTTTCTCAGCTGCCCATTCTAGCAGCGCCACGCTGGCGCAGTGTAGCCGCCAGTTGCCTCAATTGGTGCCGACGGGGAGATTCGAACTCCCACACCTTGCGGCGCTAGCCCCTCAAGCTAGTGTGTCTACCAATTCCACCACGTCGGCTCGTTGCCACGGGCTTCCCGCCCTGTCGGTAATTCTCTCTGCCCGCATCATTCACTTGGGCGGCTGGCCCTGCGTGCCCGTGGGCACGGCCGGCGCTGTTGCGGGCGACGGCGCCGAAGCCGGTGCGATCGCTGGAGCAGGCGAAGTGGCCGGCGCAGGCGAAGTGGCCGGCGCGCCCTGCGCGGAGCCAGTGGGCTGCGGCTTCGTACCACTCTCACCCGCGACATCAAGAATGGTCTTGGGCTGCTCTGCTGTCTTCGTGCCCACGTAGGTCATCAGCAGGCTGTTCACCATGAAGATGGCGGCGAAGATCGCCGTCGCACGCGACAACGCCGTGCTCGCGCCCCGCGCTCCGAAAACCGTGCCCGACGCGCCCGCGCCAAAGCCGGCGCCGGCCTCGGCACCCTTGCCTCGCTGCAGCAGCACCAGGCCGATGATGGCCAGACACGAGAACACCTGAATGATGGTCAGTACGATGCGCAACATAGGAATGCAAACTATCCGTTTCTAGGACGCCCGCCCTGCGCGGGAGCCGGAGGTGGCCGCCAGAATGGCCAGGAACTCATCTGCCTTGAGCGACGCCCCGCCGATCAGGCCACCATCCACATCGGGCATGGCGAACAGCTCCGCCGCATTGCTGGCCTTGACGCTGCCGCCATAGAGGATGCGCGTCGCGGCGGCGATTCTAGCATCCCGGGTCGCTATCCGGGCGCGGATCAGGGCGTGCACCTCCTGGGCTTGTTCCGGCGTGGCGTTGCGCCCCGTGCCGATGGCCCAGACCGGCTCATAGGCCACGATCGACTGGCCCAGCGTTTCGGCGCCACAGAGCTCGAGCACGACATCGAGCTGGCGCGTCACCACCTCGGCCGTGCGGCCCGCTTCGCGGTCAGCCAGCTGCTCGCCCACACACAGGATCGGCACCAGAGCCCTGGCATGGGCCGCCGCAAATTTGCGCGCCACGAGCTGGTCGCCCTCCCGGTACAGAAGACGTCGCTCGGAGTGCCCAACGATCGCGTACTCGCAGCCGACATCCTTGAGCATGGCCGCCGACACTTCGCCGGTGAAGGCACCCTGCGTATCGGCGCACACGTCCTGGGCGCCCAGACGAATCGGGGTGTCGCGCAGCAACCGCCCTACTTCCTGCAGATAAACCAGAGGGGGACATACCGCGCAATCGCCCGCCGGCTCGGACGGATAATGCGTCGTCAGGTCCTCGATCAGCCGCGCGTTTTCGGCGCGCGAGCCGTGCATTTTCCAGTTTCCGACGACGATCGGGCGGCGCATGAACCGGCCTCGCGGGTCCCGTTGGGGGCGCGGATGATAGCGGCGGACCCACCCCGGCGCAACGAAAGGCCCGGTGGCCGCCGTCGGCGTCCCCCTGAGCGGCGACAAGCCCAGGGACGGCAGCCGACGTAACAACCGGCGGCGGTTCAGGTGGAGGCTTGGCCAGGGGCTACTGCTCGGCGGCGCCGCGGACCACGTCGGCCAGTTCCGTGGCCGCCGTGCGGGTGGACTGCTCGTCCTTGCCCTCGACCATGACGCGAATCACTGGCTCCGTGCCGGAGGCGCGCAGGACCACTCGCCCGTTACCACCCATTCGTGACTCGATGCGCTGGATGGCGGTCTGCACGGCAGGAACGCCCAAGGGGTCGAAGCGTTTGGCCACCTTCACGTTCAGCAGGACCTGCGGGAACTTACGCATGCCCGAGGACAGCTCGGCCAGGGACCGTCCGGTCTGCTTCATGACGGCGAGCACCTGCAACGCGCTGACCAGGCCGTCTCCGGTGGTTGTCTTGTCCAGGCAAAGAATGTGACCGGAGGTCTCCCCGCCGAGCACGCCACCGTTGTCGCGCAGCATGGCGAGCACGTAACGGTCACCCACCGGTGCGCGCAGGAAGCGAATCCCACCCTCGCGCAGAGCGAGTTCGAGGCCGAGATTGCTCATGACGGTACCGACGACGGGCGAATCGAGTTCGCCGCTGTCCTTGCGGGCACGCGCGATGACATATAGCAGCTGGTCGCCGTCCACGATACGCCCGAGGTGATCGACCATGACGAGCCGATCGCCATCCCCATCCAGCGCCAGGCCGACATGAGCGCGCACACCGGGGACGGTGAGCTGCAGGAGATCCGGAGCCGTGGAGCCGCAGCCATCGTTGATGTTGCGGCCGTTCGGGGAGCAGCCGATGGGAACGATCTCCGCCCCCAGGTCCGCGAGCACGCGTGGCCCGACCTTGTAGGCCGCACCGTTGGCGCAATCCACCACGATCTTCATGCCCGACAGATCCAGACCGGCCGGAACCGTCGATGCGCAGAACTCCTGATACATCGTGCGCGAGCGGTCCACGCGAGTCGCGCGACCCAGGTTGCGCGAGGTGCGCGTAACGGGCGGCTGCAGCAATTCCGCCTCGATCCGCTCCTCGAGTTCGTCGGAGAGCTTGCCGCCCGTGGAATCGAAAAACTTGATGCCGTTGTCGTCGTACAGGTTGTGCGAGGCGCTGATCACCACACCGAAATCGCAGTGGAAGCGCCGGGTCATGTAAGCGATGCCGGGCGTCGGAAGCGGCCCGATCAGCATTACATTGACGCCGGCGGCGACGAAGCCCGCTTCCAGGGCTGACTCGAACATGTAACCCGACAGCCGGGTGTCCTTGCCGATCAGCACCGTGCCCCCTTCGGGCGCGAGCACTCGCGCCGCGGCGCTAGCGAGCTGCAGAGCGAAATCCACCGTCATCGGATGGTCGCCCACGCGGCCGCGCACGCCATCGGTACCGAAATATTTGCGACCCAACTCGATTCCCCCCGTTGCCCGCGCGCCGCGCTGCCTGTGCGCCGGGCTGTCTCCCGCACGTCGTCAGCGCAGCACGCTATCAGCCCTGCACCGCGGCCAGGATCCTGAGCGCATCCACGGTCGCCGCCACATCGTGCACGCGCACGATACTCGCTCCATTCAAGACTGCCAGCAGCGCCAGGGCGACACTGCCGTGCACCCGTTGATCCGGCGGCCGCCCGGTCAGCTGCCCCACCGTGGACTTGCGCGACAGACCCGCCAGCACCGGCCGCTCGCCGGTCAGCTCCCGCAAACGCCTCAGCAGCTCCAGATTGTGCTCCATCGTCTTGCCGAAGCCGAAGCCCGGATCGATGACCAGCCGTTCGGCGGCAACGCCGGCGGCAAGGCAACTCTGGACGCGCGCCTGCAGAAATGCCTTGACCTCGTTCACGACGTCAACGTAGTGGGGAGCCTGCTGCATCGTGCGCGGCTCACCTTTCATATGCATCAGGCACAGGCCGCACTGCGTAGCCGCTGCAGCCTCCAGAGCTCCTTCCTGTGTCAGCGCCCGCACATCGTTGATCATCGTGGCGCCCGCTTCCGCGACCGCACGAATGACCTTCGCCCTGCTGGTGTCCACTGAAATGATGGCGCCGGTTTGCTGCTGCAGCCGTTCGACCACCGGGAGGATGCGCCTCAGCTCCTCTTCCTCGGTGATGGGATTCGCGCCCGGTCGCGTCGACTCACCGCCGACATCGATGATGGCCGCACCCTCGCCCACCATCGCAAGACCCTGATCGATGGCCAGGCGCGTCTCGAGAAAACGCCCGCCATCGGAAAAGGAATCCGGGGTGACATTGAGCACGCCCATGATCGCGGGGCGCGCCAGATCCAGGGTCCTGGATCCACATCTGAGGAGCAAACCGGCTCTCCCGCTCAACGCCGACGCGCCCGAACACCCCGGTCCCCGCCCGTCCGGGCGGCAACCGCGGCGCGAGAACGGGCCGACCGGATCAGAGGCAGCCGGCCCTCAGTGCTGGCCGGCCGGCGAACCGATCGAACCGCCGGGCGTCCCTTCCGCCGGCGCCTTCGGCGGCTTGTTGGACAGCGTCTCGTCCCAGTCCTTGGGTGGCTTGGGCGTGCGGCCCGCCATGATGTCCTTGAGCTGCTCTTCGTCGATGGTTTCGTACTTGACCAGCGCCTCGGCCATCGCGTGCAGCTTGTCGAGCGATCCGACCAGAATCTGCCGTGCCCGCTGGAAGTTGCCTTCGATGACATGGCGCACTTCTTCGTCGATGGCGTGCGCGGTCTCGTCGGAGACCTGCTTGTGCTGTGTCACGCTGCGACCCAGGAACACCTCGCCGGTCTCCTCGGAGTACGTCAGTGGACCCAGCTTGTCCGACAGGCCCCACTTCGTGACCATGTTCCGAGCCAGCTCCGTGGCGCGCTCGATGTCGTTGGAGGCGCCGGTGGTCACGGAGTCGGGTCCGAAGATCAGTTCCTCGGCGATGCGCCCGCCGAACAGCGTCGCGATCGAGCTCTCCAGGCGGCGCTTGGAGAGGCTGTAGCGATCCTGCTCGGGCAGGAACTGCGTGACCCCGAGTGCACGGCCGCGCGGAATGATCGTGACCTTGTAGACCGGATCGTGCTCCGGAACCGTCATGCCCACGATGGCGTGGCCCGCCTCGTGGTAGGCGGTCATGCGCTTTTCCTGCTCGGTCATGACCATGGAGCGTCGCTCGGCGCCCATCATGATCTTGTCCTTGGCGCGCTCGAATTCCTCCATGCCGACGATGCGCTTGTTGGCGCGTGCCGCGAACAGCGCCGCCTCGTTGACCAGGTTGGCGAGATCCGCCCCCGAGAACCCAGGGGTACCCCGGGCAATCAGGCCCGGCTTCACGTCATCCGCCAGCGGCACGCGCCGCATGTGGACGCGCAGGATCTGCTCCCGTCCGCGTACATCCGGCAGCGGGACGACGACCTGGCGGTCGAACCGGCCCGGACGCAGCAGCGCCGGGTCGAGCACATCCGGACGGTTGGTGGCGGCGATGACGATGATGCCCTCGTTGCCCTCGAAGCCGTCCATCTCGACGAGCAACTGATTCAGGGTCTGCTCGCGCTCGTCGTGACCGCCGCCCAGGCCCGCGCCGCGGTGCCGGCCGACAGCGTCTATCTCATCGATGAAGATGATGCACGGTGCGTGCTTCTTGGCCTGTTCGAACATGTCGCGTACGCGCGAGGCGCCCACGCCGACGAACATCTCGACGAAGTCCGATCCGGAGATGGTGAAGAAAGGCACCTTGGCTTCGCCCGCGATGGCGCGTGCGAGCAGGGTCTTGCCCGTGCCGGGCGAACCCACCATGAGCACGCCCTTGGGGATCTTGCCGCCCAGCTTCTGGAATTTGCCCGGATCCTTGAGGAAGTCGACGATCTCGCCCACTTCCTGCTTGGCCTCGTCCACGCCCGCGACATCGGCAAACGTGACGTTCACCTGGTCCTCGCCCAGCAGTCGCGCGCGACTCTTGCCGAACGACATGGCTCCCCGTCCGCCGGATGCACCCTGCATCTGCCGCAGCATGTAGACGAACACGACGATGAGCAGCAGGGCCGGAGCCAACTGCAGGAACAACTGCGCCAGGAAATTCGGCTGCTTGGGCTGGCGACCCTCGAAGGCCACATTGGCTTTCTGCAGGGTGCCGATCAGGACCGTGTAGTCCGTCTCGGGATTGAAGGTTTTGAACTGGGTCTTGTCCTTGCGGGTGCCGTAGATCATCTCACCCTGGAGCACCACCGAGTCCACGCGGTTGGCCTTCACATCGTCCAGGAACGTGGAGTAACGCACTTCCTCCGGCTGTCCCACCGTCGGCATGTAGCGGCTGAACACCGCCAGCAGCACCAGGACGATGACCACCCAGAGCAGGATGTTTTTAGTCAAATCGTTCAAAGCGTGAGCCCTCGCAAGAGCGCGGTACAGGTGGCTGAAAAGCAACCTACACCATCGGAAAGTCCTTAGCCAGCCAATACTTCCACGTTTGCGCGCGCCGCGGGAAACCTCTCGCGCAGCGGCCGGAAACCACTTTCCGCCGCTCCCGGAACCCCTCGCGGGCACCCCGCCGAAGCACCTGCGGATCGGCGACCCTGGGTGGCGTACGCCCCTTGGGCGGGATCGGCCGCCCCGCTCCGTTCTTGATCAGGGCATGCGGCAGGGCTTCAAGTGCCCCAGGGGCAATTTCGGTGCGCCGGGGCCGGTGGCGGGAACGGTACTGGGGGGTCGAACGCCTTGCGCCCGGTGAAGTTCCAGGTGCCCTAGAATTGCGCCCATGAAACCCCGATCCGCCACCCGAGCCGATCCCACCCCGGCCTCCGGCGGCCCGCCGCCCGCCCCGGATCTGACCGACCGCCAGCGCCGCCACCTGCGCGGCCTCGCCCATGAGCTCAAGCCGGTCATCCGCCTGGGCGGGGCAGGACTGACCGAGGCGGTGGCGCGCGAGACGGCCCGCGCACTGCACGCTCACGAACTCATCAAGGTGAAAGCGGCCTCGGCCGGTGATCGGGTCGCCCGGGATGCACTGTTCGCCGACCTGGCGCGCCGCACGGGAAGCGCCCTGATCCACCGGATCGGGAACGTCGTCGTGCTCTATCGGCCGCGGGCCGACCTGCCGAGGATCCTCATCCCCGACCGCGGCACGCCCTCAGGCACCTGAGCGGCAGGGTGAGGATTATTCGAATCGCACGGTGACGATCTCGTAGGTCCGCACGCCGCCGGGCGCGGTGACGTCCACGATGTCGCCTTCGGACTTGCCCACCAGTGCGCGCGCGATCGGCGAAGTGATGGAGATGCGCCCGGCCCGGATATCCGCCTCGTCCTCGCCCACGATCTGGTAGACGACGCGGTTGGAATCATCCTGATCGTCGAGCTCGACCACCGCACCGAACACCACTTTGCCGCTGTGGGTCAGCTTGCTCGGATCGATGATCTCGGCGCTGCCGAGTTTCGCCTCGATCTCGTTGATGCGGCCCTCGATGAAACCCTGCTGTTCGCGCGCCGCGTGATATTCAGCGTTCTCGGACAGATCGCCGTGACCACGCGCCTCGGCGATGGCCTTGATGATGTTGGGTCGCGCCTCGGACTTGAGCCTCCTGAGCTCGGTCCGCAGGGCCTCGGCGCCCCGCAGGGTCATGGGAGTGCGTTTCATGCCCTAACTGCCTCCTGATGCAGGTCCTGCAGCCGGTTGACCTCCACGTCATCGACGTGGTCGAGCGCCTCGCACGTGGCGAGTCCGGCAGCCAGCGTCGTGTAGTAGGTTACACGGCGGTGGACGGCTTCTCTCCGGATCGAATTCGATTCGCGCACAGCCTGCTTGCCCTCCGTGGTGTTCACGATGAGATCGATCTCGTCGTTCTTGATCAGGTCCACGATGTGCGGCCGCCCCTCCCGCACCTTGTTGACGCGCCGGCAGGCGATGCCGGCCGCCTTGAGCGCGCGGGCCGTGCCATCGGTCGCCAGTACCTCGAAGCCGCGCTCGATCAGGTTCTTTGCCAGCACCACGGCACCGGCCTTGTCGCGATCGCGCACGCTGATGAAGCATACGCCGTTGCGCGGCAAGATGACTCCCGAGGCGCTCTGTGCTTTCGCATAGGCCTCACCGAAAGTCCGGCCGGTTCCCATGACCTCGCCCGTGGACTTCATCTCGGGGCCCAGGATGGGGTCGGCCTCCGGGAACTTGACGAAGGGGAAAACGGCCTCTTTGACCGAGTAGTACACCGGGACGCGTTCGACCGTTGCCTCCAGCTCCTTCAGCTTGCGGCCTGTCATGACACGCGCGGCGATCTTGGCCAGAGGCAGACCGGTCGCCTTGGACACGAAGGGCACCGTACGCGAGGCGCGGGGATTCACCTCCAGCACATAGATCACGCCGTTCTGGATGGCGAACTGGATGTTCATCAGCCCGACGACATTCAGAGCCCTGGCCAGCTTGCGCGTCTGCTCGCGCAGTTCCGCCTGCACTTCCGGTCCCAGGCTGTTGGGCGGCAGCGAGCAGCCGGAATCCCCGGAATGCACGCCGGCCTGCTCGACGTGCTCCATGATCCCGCCGATCAGGACATCCTCACCGTCGCAGACCGCATCCACGTCCACCTCGATCGCGACATCCAGGAAGCGGTCGAGCAGCACGGGGCTGTCGTTAGAGACCTTCATGGCATTCGTCATGTAGGCGCGCAGATCATCTTCGGTGAAAACCACTTCCATCGCCCTGCCGCCCAGCACGTAGGAAGGACGCACGACCAGCGGGAAGCCGACCTCACGCGCCAGACGAACCGCCTGGTCCTCGGTGCGCGCGGTCGCATTCGCCGGCTGCTTCAGCCCCAGCTTGCGCACCAGGGCCTGGAAGCGTTCGCGGTCTTCCGCCACGTCGATCGAATCGGGAGTCGTGCCGATGATGGGCGCGCCGGCCTCTTCCAGGGCACGCGACAGCTTCAGCGGCGTCTGTCCGCCGAACTGCACGATCACCCCTTCGGGTTTCTCCTTCGCGAGGATCTCGAGCACGTCCTCCAGGGTCAGCGGCTCGAAGTACAACCGGTCGGAGGTGTCGTAGTCGGTGGAGACTGTCTCCGGGTTGCAGTTGACCATGATGGTCTCGAAGCCGTCATCGCGCAGCTGCAGCGCCGCGTGCACGCAGCAGTAGTCGAACTCGATTCCCTGGCCGATGCGGTTGGGACCGCCGCCCAGGATCAGGATCTTGCGCCGGCTGCCGGGATTGGCCTCGCATTCCTCCTCGTAGGTGGAATACATGTAGGCCGTGGAGGTGGCGAACTCGGCCGCGCAGGTGTCCACGCGCTTGTACACGGGCAGCACGCCCAGCTCGTGACGCTTGCCACGGATCGCCTTCTCGCTCATGTCCACGAGTCTGCCCAGGCGGCTGTCCGAGAAGCCCTTGCGCTTGAGCGTGCGCAGGCGCTCCGCGGTCAGTGCACCGAGGCCCTCGGCGCGCACGCGGGCCTCTTCCCGGATCAGATCCTCGATCTGCGCCAGGAACCAGGGGTCGATGTGGGTCAGCTCGCAGACGCGCTCGAATGTCCAGCCGGCGCGGAACGCGTCCGCCACATAGAGCAGGCGGTTCGCCCCGGGGGCACGCAGCTCGTAAGCGAGCTTGTCCTGCATCTCATCCGAAAGGGGCCCCACCAACTGCTCGCTCAGACCATCGAGCCCGGTTTCCAGGCCCCGAAGTGCTTTCTGCACCGACTCCTGGAAGGTGCGGCCGATGGCCATGACCTCGCCCACGGACTTCATCTGCGTGGTGAGGCGGTCGTTGGCGGCGGGAAACTTCTCGAACGTGAAGCGCGGAATCTTCACCACGACGTAGTCGATGGCCGGCTCGAAGGACGCAGGGGTCGCGCCACCGGTGATGTCGTTCTTCAGCTCGTCCAGCGTGTAGCCCACCGCCAGTTTCGCGGCGATCTTGGCGATCGGGAAACCGGTCGCCTTCGAGGCCAACGCCGAGGAGCGCGACACGCGCGGATTCATTTCGATGACCAGCAATCGCCCGTCGCGCGGGTTGACGGCGAACTGCACGTTCGAACCGCCTGTGTCCACTCCGATCTTGCGCAGCACCGCGATGGAGGCATCGCGCATGCGCTGGTATTCCTTGTCGGTAAGCGTGAGTGCCGGCGCTACCGTGATGGAATCGCCGGTGTGCACACCCATGGGATCGAAGTTCTCGATGGAGCAGATGATGATGCAGTTGTCCTTGTGGTCGCGCACCACCTCCATCTCGAACTCTTTCCAGCCGATCACCGACTCCTCGAGCAGCACCTCGCCGGTGGGCGAGGCATCCAGGCCGCGCGCGACGATGGCCTCGAGCTCCTCGCGGTTGTAGGCGATGCCGCCGCCCGAGCCGCCCATGGTGAAGGAGGGGCGGATGATGGCCGGGTAGCCGGTCTCGGCGACGATCTCGAGTGCATCCTCCAGGCTGCGCGCGATCTGCGAGCGCGGCGTCTCCAGGCCGATCTCGCGCATGGCGTTGCGGAACAGCTCGCGATCCTCGGCCATGTCGATGGCCGCGCGCGAGGCGGCGATCAGCTCGACCTCGTATTTCTCCAGCACGCCCTCGCGCACCAGGTCGAGCGCCGTGTTGAGCGCGGTCTGCCCACCCATCGTGGGCAGCAGCGCATCGGGCCGCTCCTTCTCGATGATGCGCGCCACCGTCTTCCAGTTGACCGGCTCGATGTAGATGGCATCGGCCATGCCCGGGTCGGTCATGATGGTGGCGGGGTTCGAGTTCACCAGGATGACCCGGTAGCCCTCCTCGCGCAGCGCCTTGCAGGCCTGCGCGCCGGAATAGTCGAACTCGCAGGCCTGCCCGATGACGATGGGACCGGCCCCGATGATCAGCACACTCTCGATGTCAGTTCTCTTCGGCATTCTCGGCAACGCGTGGCGGTGTCAACGGCGCGTGTGCCCGCAGGGGCACGCGCGCATCAGGTAGCGGCACGCCCGGCCGCTCGGCGGGCATTCTCTTCGGCCAGCTTCAGCTGCCCCTGCAGCCGGCGCAGCATCAGGTGGTTGAAGCGCTCGAACAGCGGCTTCAGGTCATGAGGGCCCGGGCTCGCCTCCGGGTGACCCTGGAAGCTGAACGCCGGCTTGTCCTTCAGCGCCAGTCCCTGCAGCGAGCCATCGAACAGCGAGCGGTGCGTGGCCCGGACATGGGCCGGCAACGTCGCTTCATCGACCGCGAAGCCGTGGTTCTGGCTGGTGATGAACACGCGGCCGGAATCCAGGTCCTGCACGGGATGGTTCGCACCGTGATGGCCGAATTTCATCTTCAGGGTGCGGGCGCCGCACGCCAATCCAAGGATCTGGTGTCCGAGACAGATCCCGAATACGGGGATGTCGGTCTCCAGCAGCCTGCGTGTGGCGTTGATCGCGTACTCACACGGTTCCGGATCCCCGGGTCCGTTGGACAGGAACACGCCATCCGGTGACAGGGCCAGCACCTCGTCTGCGCCGGTTTGCGCCGGGACCACGGTCATGCGGCATCCGTAGTCGGACAGGATGCGCAGGATGTTGCGTTTGATGCCGAAGTCATACGCGACCACGTGGAGACGCTGATGCGAGCGGATCGGTGCACGCGTGCTCTCGGGCCACACAGTGCCCTCGTTCCACTGGAAGCTGCGCTTGGTGCTGACGACCTTGGCCAGGTCCATGCCCTTGAGGCCGGGAAACTTTCGCGCCAGTTTGACGGCCGCGGTCTCATCCAACTGATCGCCCGTCATGATGCAACCGGCCTGCGCGCCCTTCTCGCGCAGGATGCGCGTCAGCTTGCGCGTATCCACTCCGGCGATCGCGACTACGCGGCCACGCTCCAGGAATTCCGGCAGCGATTCATTGCTGCGCCAGTTGCTGGGCAGCACCGGCAGGTCGCGGATGACGAGGCCGGCGGGATAGATCTGGGCCGCCTCGAGATCCTCCGGCGTGGTGCCGGTGTTGCCGATGTGCGGAACGGTGAGAGTGACGATCTGACGGGCGTAGGACGGGTCGGTGAGTATTTCCTGATAACCCGTCAGGGCGGTATTGAAAACGACTTCGCCCGTGGTGTTGCCTTTGGCTCCGATTGACTGGCCGCGGAAGATCGTTCCATCCGCCAGCGCCAGCACCGCGGTTGCGCTCACGTAATTGTTTCCCCTGCTCTCGACGCTATAGACGGGACTCTCGAAGCGGCGGGCAGCCTTCGGATATACAAAGCGGGAGGAGTTCTCGCGAACATCCTCCCGCCTTGCATTGGACTAACCCGAACTCGGATTAGAGCGAAATTTTACGGGCTTCCCGCCCGATGTGTCCATGGAAAATCGGACCCGGTCGGGGCGCGGAAGCGGCTGCGAAATTCCGCAGAGATTGCTTCAAGCCCCTGATTTCAAAGCCAGTAAATCGCGCATGAAATATCGCCCGGCCGGCCGGCCGGCAAGCCAGGCCGCGGCCTTCAGCGCACCGCGGGCGAACACCGTCCGGTCGGTGGCCTCGTGCCGCAGGGCCAGGCTTTCCCCGGGACCGGCCATCAGGACCGTATGCTGCCCGACGATGTCCCCGGCGCGGATCACGGCAAAGCCGATTTCGCCGTCCCGCCGGGACGTTCCCGCCTGCCTGGGGGTCGCCGCAGAGGCTTCGAACGGCTGTCCGCGCCCTTCCGCAGCAGCCCGGCCCAGAGCCAGAGCCGTGCCCGAGGGGGCATCGCGCTTCATGCGGTGGTGCGCCTCGACCACCTCGATATCGAATTCCGGCGGCAGGGCGGCTGCCGCGGTTCGCACCAGCTCGGTGAGCAAGGCGACGCCGAGGCTGGTGTTGGGAGCCACCAGCAACGGGATGTCGCGTGCGGCCGCGTCGAACTCCGACGCGAGCTCGTTCGCGAAGCCGGTCGTGCCGAGTAGCAGGGGCGTGCGCGCAGCACGGCACGCCGCGAGGTTCGAGCGGGTCGCACTCGGGGTCGAGAAATCAACAGCCACATCCGCGCCGGCAAGCGCGGCGGGCAAATCTGCCGTGAGCTGGATTCCAGCCGGTGCGATGCCGGCGTTCTCACCGGCGTCGCGACCTAGAGCCCCGCTGCGCGCGGAGACGATCGCCGCGGTAATCTTCAGGTTGGGAAACTCGCCGACCGCACGCAGCAGCGCATGACCCATGCGACCTGCCGCGCCGATGACGACGAGACGCGTCACGACCCGCCGTGGCTGATTTGGACGGCGCGGGTCACGTTCCACCGGTGGAGAAGAAGCGCTTCACACCTTCGAAGAATCCCTGTTCGCGCGGCGCGTGCCGCTGCGAATCCTTCTTCAGCGAGTCTTCGAGTTTGCGGATCAGCTCGCGCTGCTCGGATGAAAGGTGCACGGGCGTCTCTACTACGACGCGACAGAACAGATCACCGCGGGCGCCACCGCGCACGGGTTTCACGCCCTTGTCGCGCAGACGGAATACGCGTCCCGACTGTGTCTCTGCGGGCACCTTCAGTGTCACGTCGCCATCCAGTGTTGGAACTTCAATCGTGCCACCCAGCGCCGCCGTGGCAAAGCTCACCGGGACCTCGCAGCTGAGGTGTTCGCCTTCGCGCTCGAAGATCGCGTGCTCACGCACGTGGATCTCGACATACAGATCGCCGGCCGGCCCGCCGTTGCGCCCCGCTTCGCCCTCACCGCCCAATCGAACGCGATCACCGGTGTCCACTCCCGGCGGCACCTTGATGGACAGCTTGCGCGTGCGGCGCACGCGGCCCTGCCCCAGACAGGTATCGCAGGGATTCTTGATGATCGTGCCGGCGCCGCGACAGCGCGGACAGGTCTGTTGCAGCTGGAAGAATCCCTGCGAGATGCGAATCTGTCCTGAGCCTCCGCAGGTGTCGCAGGCCGCGGCCGTGCTGCCCTTGGCCGCACCGCTGCCGTGGCAGGTCTCGCACTCCGACAGCTTGGGAACTTCGATCTCGGTGGTGTGGCCGAAGACGGCCTGGGAGAGATCGAGCTCGAGCTCGTAGCGCAGATCGGCGCCGCGGAACTGCTGGGATCTGCCTTCGCGCCGGGCGGCGCCAAAGATGTCGCCGAACACATCGCCGAAGATATCGGCGAAGGCATCGCCGGCGCCACCGGCCCGGCGTCCGGCCGCCTCGACACCGGCGTGCCCATACTGATCGTAGGCGGCGCGCTTGTGCGCATCCGTCAGCACCTCGCACGCCTCCTTGGCTTCCTTGAAGCGCTCCTCCGCCTCCTTGTCGTTCGGATTGCGGTCGGGGTGGTACTTCATCGCGAGGCGGCGATACGCCTTCTTGATGTCTGCCTCGGTCGCGTTCCTGGGTACGTCGAGTACCTTGTAGTAGTCGCGTTTCGCCATTGCGTCAGTCAATCAGAGCAGCATCCCCGCGCGGCGAGACGGACCGCACGGTGCTGGTCAAAAAAAAGACACGCCGGCGGCGCGAGCCGCCGGCGGGTGTCCCGGAGAAACAATCCACCGATGATAGGCCAGAGCTGCAGCTTCTTTCAGCCCTCATCGGTGGCGGTCGGATCAGGACGCCTTCTTGTCCTTTACTTCCTCGAACTCGGCATCGACCACATCGTCGCGACCGGCTGAGCCGCCCTGCGCGCCGCCCGTGGAGCCCGCGCCCGCAGCGCCGCCTCCCTGGCCGGCGGCACCGGCACCCTGGTCGGCATAGGCACGCTGCGCAATCGCCGCGGAAGCCTGAGCCAGCGCATCGGTCTTCTTCTCTATGATGGACTTGTCGTCGCTCTTGAGCGCCGCGCGCAGGTCGGAAATCGCCGACTCGACGCGGGCACGCTCGGTCGGATCGACCTTGTCGCCCAGATCCTTCAGCGACTTCTCCACCGCGTGCGTCATGCCATCGGCCTTGTTGCGGGCCTCGACCAGCTCGCGGAAGCGCTTGTCCTCTTCGGCATGCGCCTCGGCATCGCGCACCATGCGCTTGATCTCATCCTCGGACAGGCCGCTGGAGGCCTTGATGACGATCTTCTGCTCCTTGCCGGTGGCCTTGTCCTTGGCGGACACGTTCAGAATGCCGTTGGCGTCGATGTCGAAGGACACCTCGATCTGGGGCATCCCGCGCGGCGCCGGCGGAATCTCCGTCAGGTCGAACTTGCCGAGGGACTTGTTGTCCTGCGCCCGGTCGCGCTCGCCCTGCAGCACGTGAATCGTCACGGCCGTCTGGCTGTCGTCCGCCGTCGAGAAGGTCTGCGACGCCTTGGTCGGGATCGTCGTGTTCTTCTCGATGAGCTTGGTCATGATCCCGCCGAGGGTCTCAATACCCAGCGACAGCGGCGTCACGTCCAGCAGCAGCACGTCCTTCACTTCGCCGGCCAGCACGCCCGCCTGGATCGCGGCACCGACGGCCACGGCCTCATCCGGGTTCACGTCCTTGCGCGGCTCACGACCGAAGAAGTCCTTCACGTATTTCTGCACCAGCGGCATGCGCGTCTGGCCACCGACGAGGATGACTTCGGCGATGTCGCTCGAGGACACGCCCGCATCCTTCATCGCGGTCCGGCACGGGCCGATGGTCTTCTGCACCAGATCCTCGACCAGCGACTCGAGCTTCGCCCGTGTCAGCTTGATGTTCAGGTGCTTGGGACCCGAGGCATCCGCCGTGATGTACGGCAGGTTGATGTCGGTCTGCTGGGTGGAGGACAGCTCGATCTTGCCCTTCTCGGCCGCTTCCTTCAGCCGCTGCATGGCCAGCGGGTCCTTGCGCACATCCACGCCGGATTCCTTGAGGAACTCCTCGCCGAGGAAGTTGATGATGCGCAGGTCGAAGTCCTCGCCGCCGAGGAAGGTGTCGCCGTTGGTGGAGAGCACCTCGAACTGGCGCTCGCCGTCCACTTCCGCGATCTCGATGATCGAGATGTCGAAGGTGCCACCGCCCAGGTCATACACCGCGATCTTGCGGTCCTTGCCGGCCTTGTCCTCGCCATAGGCCAGAGCCGCGGCAGTGGGCTCGTTGATGATGCGCTTCACTTCCAGGCCCGCGATGCGGCCGGCGTCCTTGGTCGCCTGGCGCTGCGAGTCGTTGAAGTAGGCCGGGACGGTGATGACGGCCTCGGTGACGGGCTCGCCGAGATAGTCCTCGGCGGTCTTCTTCATCTTCATCAGGACGCGCGCCGAGATCTCCTGTGGAGCCATCTTGCGGCCCTGCACCTCGACCCAGGCGTCGCCATTGTCGGCGCGCGCTATCTTGTAGGGGACCATCTTGATGTCCCGCTGCACCACCTCGTCGTCGAACTTGCGGCCGATGAGCCGCTTGATGGCAAACAGGGTGTTCTGGGGGTTGGTGACCGCCTGGCGCTTGGCCGGCTGGCCCACCAGCACCTCACCGTCCTTGCTGAAAGCAATGACGGACGGGGTGGTTCGATCGCCCTCGCTGTTCTCGATCACGCGGGGCTTGCCGCCCTCCATGATGGCCACGCAGGAATTGGTGGTCCCGAGGTCGATACCGATTACCTTAGCCATGGATGTACTCCGCAAAATTCGTTATGTGACGGTCTTGACCGCACTTGGTGGGTGCAGCCGGTGCCGATTCAAGTAGCCCCTGCAAAAACTCCCCGGCGCGCCAGCAGGCCCGTCAGCCCTGAGCGCGCGCGACGACCACCCGCGCGGGACGCAACAGCCTGCCGTTGATCTCGTAGCCCGGCTGCACCACCTGCAGCACCGAATTGGGTTCGGCGGTGGCCGAGTCCTGGGCCATCATGGCCTCGTGGCGCGCCGGGTCGAAGGGCTCGCCGAGGGGATTGATGAGGGTGACGCCGATACGCTCCAGGGCTTTGGCAAGGAGCTTCAGGGTCGCCTCCTGGCCCTGGATCAGGCTGCGGGTATCGCCACCGGCGGCGCTTTGCCCCGCCAACTCCAGGCTGTCGCGCACGGGCAGCAGCTCCGCGGCGAACTTCTCCAGCCCGTAGCGGGTGGCCGACTCGATGTCGCGCTGGGCCCGCTTGCGGACGTTGTCCAGCTCGGCCACCGCCCGCAGGTACTGCTCCCAGTGGTTGCGCGAGCGCTCCTCGGCTTCCGCCAGGGCCCGCTGCAGGCGTTCCAGCTCCACCAGCTGCGCGGCCGTTTCGGGCAGCACGGCCGTAGGCTCGGCCGCGGACTGGTCGCTGGCCGCCGGTTCGTTGTTCATCAAAAACCTCCGCAATTCAATCGGCTATGGACGCCCACGGGCGCCGCGCCGGGTACACGCGCACAGCCGTCCTAGGTGGCGGTTCAGCGCCGGGAGTTCAAGGCGTCGCCGAGCAGTTTCGCCGTCATGTCCACGATGGGGATGACCCGCTCGTAGGCCATTCGGGTCGGCCCGATCACACCCACCACTCCCACCACCGAGTCCCCGGCCGCGTAGGGTGCGGTGACCACGCTGCAGTCGTCCAGGATCTGATAGCCGGACTCGTGGCCGATGAAGATCTGCACCCCGTCGGCCTTGAGGCTGTGGTCCAGCAGGTGCAGGAAGTCGCGCTTCTCGTTGAACGCCTCGAACAGGCGGCGCAGCTTCTCCACGCTGGTGAGCTCCGCCACCCCCATCAGGTTGGTTTCGCCCTTGATGACATACTCCAGGCGCTCCT
Source organism: Steroidobacteraceae bacterium (assembly GCA_035542375.1). Classification (GTDB taxonomy): domain Bacteria; phylum Pseudomonadota; class Gammaproteobacteria; order Steroidobacterales; family Steroidobacteraceae; genus 13-2-20CM-66-19. The sequence goes on from DATKLO010000242.1 coordinate 25,397, forward strand.
CGCCCTCACCGGCCTCGAACACGTGCTGCGCCACCGAGATGGCATCCAGCATGATCTGGTTCATGTGCGCGTGGGTCTCGGCGAGCTGACGCAGGATCTCCTGGCGCACCTGCTGCAGCGTGCGGCCGCGGAACTGCTCGTTGAGGAAGTTGGCGGCGCGCCTGAGCTCATCGGGAGAGTAATAGCGTTCCAGCTGGATGAGGCGGTTCTGCACCTCGCGGTCGTTGAAGACCAGCACCACCAGCACGCGGTTCTCCGACAGCACCACGAACTCGATCTGGGAAATCGAGGCCTGCTGCGTGCGCGGCACCGTGACCACGCCGGCGAGCCGCGTGACGCTCGAGAGCAGCTGCGAGACGCCCGCCACCAGATCCTTCTGACTGTCGCGCCGGCCATCGACCTGGCGGCGGATCTCGGCGATGGCCGACTCCTCGAGCGGCTGCACGCGCAGCAGCGTATTGACGAAGAAACGGTACCCCTTGTCGGTGGGAATGCGCCCGGCGGAGGTGTGGGGGGAGGCCACGAAACCGCACTCCTCCAGGTCCGCCATCACGTTGCGGATGGTGGCCGAACTGAGCTGCAATCCGGACTCGCGCGACAGGGCACGCGAGCCCACGGGCTGCCCGTCGCGGATGTAGTTCTCGATCAGGATCCGCAGCAAGTGTTGAGCGCGGTCGCTCAACGCCTCGGTTTCTCGTCCTTCGTGCCCCATTCAATCTAAGGATCAGCGCGTGGCTGTCCGTCCGGATCGGCCTGGTTGGGTCAGAAGCTAGCGACGGCGGCCCCGACCGTCAAGCAAGCCCGCGGCGGCGACAGTGTGAACCACGGCAGCCTGCCAGCCCGGGCTGATTGGCCCTGCCACAGGGGCGTGCTACAAAGACCGGCCTCGTACGGTCGCGGGGCGCGGATATTTGCAGGTCCCGATGGCTTTTCCCGTGAGACTGTGCGCGCTGGTCGGCAGATTCTCCGACCCCCGTGTGGCTGAATCAGTCAATGCGCTGATCCCTCACCTGCTGTCGCGGCAGGTGCAGGTGCTGGTGAGCGAGGAGACCTCCTTTGCGGACAACTCCCCCGGGATAGTGCGCATGCCGGAAAAGGACATCGGTGCGCATGCGGATCTGGTCATCGCCATCGGCGGTGACGGCACCCTGCTGTACGCCGCGGGCCTCGTGGCCCACCACGGGGTGCCCCTGCTGGGCGTCAACCGGGGCCGGCTCGGATTCCTGACCGATGTCATGCCGCAGGAGATGTTTCCCTGCATCGATTCGGCCCTGCGCGGCGGGCTGGAGGCGGATGAGCGCCCGCTGCTGTCGGCCCACCTGCACCGGGCCGGGGGCGAGGTCGCCACGGCGCTGGCCCTCAACGATGTGGTGATGCAGAAGCTGGCGACGGGACGGATGCTGGATTTCGAGACCCACCTGGACGGCAAGTTCGTCAACACCCATGCGGGCGACGGCATCGTGGTGGCGAGCGCGACCGGCTCGACCGCCTACGCTCTGTCCTGTGGCGGCCCCATCATTGAGCCGCACCTGGACGTGCTGGTGATGGCGCCGATCTGTCCCCATACCCTGTCGGATCGGCCGATCGTCGTATCGGCGCGCTCCGAGATCGAGGTGAAGTTGCTGGAGCGACCGGATACCCGCGCGCAGATCACGTGCGACGGGAGCGTGCTCGGGGAGTTCGAGTGCGGTGACCGGCTGTTGATCAGGGCGGCCCCGGAGCGAGTCACGCTGTTGCATACTCCGGGTTATGACTACTACCGGCTGCTGCGCTCCAAGCTCCACTGGGGCCGGGGCAGCGTCGAACGCTGAAGAGCCACCATGCTGACCTACCTGCAGATCCGGGACTTCGCGATCATCGAGTCGGTCGAACTCGAACTGCGGCCGGGACTCACCGTGCTGACGGGAGAGACCGGAGCGGGCAAATCCATTCTGGTGGACGCCCTGCAGCTCCTGGCCGGTGGACGTGCCGGCGCGGAGGTCGTGCGCCACGGCGCAGAGCGCGCTGAAATCACCGGGACTTTCGAGCTGAGCAAGGCCCCGCGCGAACTCAAACGCTGGCTGGAGGAGCAATCCGTCGTCGCCGGCGAAGAACTCTCGGTCCGCCGTGTCGTGTCGAGTGACGGTCGCTCCCGCGCCTATCTGAACGGTCAGGCGGTCGCCGTCCAGTTGCTGCGTGAGGCCGGCAACATCCTCATCGATATCCATGGCCAGCACGAGTTTCAGTCGCTGACGCGAGCCGCGGCACAGCGTGAGCTGCTCGACGGATTCGGCCGACTCGAGCAACACACAGGTCAGGTCGGCATCGCGCATCGCGTTTGGCTGGAACTCCTCAATCGCACGCTCGAATTCGAGAGTAAGGCGCGCGATCGGGACTCCAAGATGGAAATGCTGCGTCATCAGATGAGCGATCTGAATGCGCTTCAATTGAAGGAAGGCGAGATCGTCAGTCTCGCTGAAGAGCGCGCGCGGTTGAACAACCGTGGCCGGCTCGCGGAAGCGGCACAAATGGCTCTGCAGCTGCTGTATGAAGACGATAACGGCAGCGCGCACGCCGGCGTCAGCCGGGCTGCCCAGGCACTGCGTGGACTGTCGAACGTCGACGCTCGCCTCGGATCGGTCCTTCCCATGGTCGAGGAGGCGGCGATCCAGATCCGCGAGGCCGCGCATGAACTCACGCACTACCGCGACAGCCTGGAACTGGACACGGCCCGTCAGGACCAGGTCGAACGACGGCTCGCCGCCATCGAGGAACTGGCGCGCAAGCACCGCGTCGCACCGACCGAGCTCACCCAACTGCACACGCAACTGGCCGCCGAGCTGGAAACGCTCGAGCGCGCGGACATGGACCTGGCCGCGCTGCGCAAGGATCTGGCCGGCGCCCTCGAGAATTACCGTACGCTCGCGACGCAGCTCTCCGCCAAGCGCGCGACCGCCGGCCGCGTCCTCTCGAAGGACATCAGCGCGCGCATGCAGTCGCTGGGCATGTCCGGCGGTCGCTTCCAGGTGGAGGTGACCCAGGAGAGCTCCGCAGAACCTACGCAGCACGGCGTGGACCAGATCGAATTCCGCGTGACCGCCAACCCGGGACAACCCCTGCGCCCGCTGTCGAAGGTCGCCTCGGGAGGCGAGCTTTCGCGACTGTCACTGGCCGTACAGGTTTCCTGCGCTGCACGTGAGACCCGCTGCATGGTGTTCGATGAAGTGGACGCGGGCATCGGCGGCGCCGTAGCGGAGATCGTGGGCCGCGAATTGCGCGCTCTGGGTGATCGCGGTCAGGTACTGTGCGTCACGCACCTGCCTCAAGTGGCCTCTCAAGGGCATCACCACTTGCGGGTGAGCAAGCAATCCGACGGCCGTACGACACGTACCGCGTTGAGTGAGTTGACACCCCAGGACCGCGTCGAGGAACTCGCGCGGATGTTGGGTGGGATCGAGGTGACGGCCAAGGCGCGCGAACATGCGCGCGAGATGCTCAAGGTGCCGCCGCCCGATGCGGACCTGGACAAGTCTCCGACCGCCCGGGTGGCCCCGCCTTCCATTGTGGAGGCTGCCGTTGCCGCTTCGGCCCCGCCCCGTGCGTCGAAGGCCGCTGCCGCGGCAGGCGGCGCGACGGAGACGCGCGCCCTGAGGAGTCCCGCCGCCGCTGCGCCAGCTCCCGAGGCGGAAGAAGAGCCGGCACGCCCCGCGACCAAGAGCCGCTGAGGATCAGCTCGCCTTTTTCTTGCGGTAGGCGCAGTGGGTGCGCCGGCAGTGCCCGTACATGATCAGGGAGTGATCCCGGATGGTGAACCCCAGGCGCTGCGCCACGGAGGTCTGCCGCTCCTCGATCCCCGAATCCATGAACTCCTCGACGCGACCGCAGTCCAGACACACGATGTGATCGTGGTGTGTGCCCTGGTTGAGCTCGAAGACGGCCATGCCGTCCTCGAAGTGGTGCCGGGTGACCAGGCCGGCGGCTTCGAATTGAGTCAAGACGCGGTAGACGGTGGCCAGCCCTATGTCCTCGTTCGAGTCGAGGAGCGAGCGGTAGATGTCTTCGGCCGACAGATGCCGCGTCGTGCTGCTCTCCAGGATCTCCAGGATCTTGAGACGCGGCAGGGTGACTTTCAGGCCGGCTTTGCGGAGGTCTTTGCCTTCCACAGCTACTCTCCGTCCGGGCGGGGTCCGCCGCCAGCGCTGGCGCCGCGGACGGTACGCGATGAGGTATGATCCGCCGCCATTATTGCCCATTGGAGGCACATGAGACCACTGTCAATCAGGCTGTCCGTCCTGCTTGCGGCCGCGGCCGCGGCCGCGGCCGTGCTGCCGGGCTGCGTCTACCGGATGAACATCCAGCAGGGCAACTACCTGGAGGCCCGCACCGTGGACCAGCTCCAGGTCGGCATGACCCGCAGCCAGGTGCGTTATCTGCTCGGCACGCCGATGGTGCCCGATGCATTCGACAAGGATCGCTGGGACTACCTGTACTATTTCAAGAAGGGACGCCTCAAGCGGCCCGAGGAGCGCCACCTGATCGTGTATTTCCACGAGGACAAGGTGGACAAGTTCGAGCGCAACAACATCCCGGCCAAGGCGCCGGAGAGTCCCGAGCAGGGACCGTCCATCCAGAAGTTCCCGGTCATCTGAGAGTCTCACCCGGCGTGTGCGCGCGCCGCGTGCGGGCGCAACGCGGAACGTCACCTGCTCGGGCGACCTGACTTGCGGGCCTGGCGCACGCGCTCGCGCCGCCGGTCGCGCGGATCGCTGATCAGGGGCCGGTACAGTTCGATGCGATCGCCTTCGCGAGGCCGGGCACTGCGCTCACAGGGCTCGCCGTAGATCCCGACGGGCGCGGTATCCCAGGGCACCTCCGGCAAAGCCGAAAGTGGGTTGGACAGATCGGGGGCCTGGTTGCGCGCCACTCCGATCGCATCAGCCACAGTCGCCTCGGCGGGCAATTCCACGGTCCAGAGACATTGATGGTCCCGGGTCGCATAGGCGACGACGCAGCGCTTGCGGAACGAGTCGGGCATCGAATAGCGAGCTCAACCGTCGGGTAACGCGCGGGCGCGTGCGACGAATGCATCGACTAACGATGCGGTCGTCTCCGCGAACTTGTGCTCGAACAGCGCGCTCGTAAGAGCACTCTTGAATGCAAATTTCATCGTCAATTGCACCCGACATCCGCCACCGGCGCCTGGTTGCACCGCTGAACCTGATGGGTCTGCCGATTTCTCAAGCGCTGGCGGAATAGGCACGAGCAACCACTCGCCCTCCAGTTGCCGGAACGGACCGCTGACCAGACGCATCACGATGCGTCGATCGGGCTCGAGTTCGTTGCGTGTCGTGAACTCGCTCTGCAGCGCACCTCGCTTGATGCCGATGGTCGCGACGATCTCCCGTTCTGAGCGCG
>DATKLO010000243.1:0-7225 GCA_035542375.1 Steroidobacteraceae bacterium
CGACACTCGCCACGAAGCCGAAAATGAGCATCCAGGCCAGAACCGCGTACAGACGCGCAGGAACCCATTGCTTGAGCCGCTTCCGTGGCCGCGCCGTCAGATACTCGATGCACAGCGCCACACCATGCATCGCACCGTACAACACGAAAGTCCACTTGGCTCCATGCCACAGACCGCTGACCAGAAACGCGCACATGAGGCCGCTAACCACCGCCCCGCTCTTCCAGCTGCGCAACGCCGCTGCCGTGGGTGCGAACACGTAGTCGAACAGCCATGAGGTCAGTGAGATGTGCCAGCGACGCCAGTAGTCGGAAATCGAGCGCGCCGCATACGGGCGGTTAAAGTTCCAGGTGAGCTCGTAGCCCAGGATGCGTGCGGTGCCGACCGCGATTTCCGAATAACCGCAGAAGTCATAATAAAGCTGGAACATGTACAGGACACTGGTGAGCACCAACGCCACGCCCCGGTAATCCGTCGGATTGGCGTAGACGCCATCCACGACGATCGCCAGCCTGTCGGCGACGACGAGCTTCTTGAACAATCCGCTGCCGACGATGCGGATTCCATCGACGATGCGTGCGTAGTCGAATCGCTTGGGCGCCTCCACCTGCGGCAGGAACCGCCCCGCCCGCTCGATGGGGCCGGCGACGAATTTAGGATAGAACGCCGTCAGCAGCGCAAAGCGCGTCAGATTGGTCTGCGGCGCTACCCGTTCCAGGTGGATGTCGATGAGATAGGCGGCCGCTACGAACGTGTAGAACGAGATGCCCACGGGCAGCACCGCATATAGGTGCGGCACCTGCAGGGCGATCCCCAGCCACGCGCCAGCCGCTTGCGCCGAGGTCAGCGCGAAGTTCGTGTATTTCAGCACGAGCAGGGGTGCAAGCACCGCGAGCAAAGCGCCGGCGAGGCGTGCGCCGGAGGACCGACGCCCCAGGGACTGACCCAGGAAGAAGGCCAGCACGGTCAGCACGATGAGCCACGCACAGGTGACCCAGCCGAAGCTGACGCAAGCCGCGAGACTGCCGAGCAGCGCCAGTGGCGGCTGCAGGCGCGCCGGTGCGTACAGGAACAACGCCGCGAAGATCGGAAATGCGACCAGGAACGCCAGTGAGTCGAACAGCATCTCGCGACCGCGTCAACGCGCAGCAGCCAGCACCGCGCGACACATGTCACCGACGTTGCGGAAGCCGACGACATCCTTCAGGGCGAACCGGATACCGTAGTGCTCTTCGATCGCCGTGATGAACTTCAGGTGCGTGAACGAGTCCCACCCCTCCACATCCCTTGCAGCAGTGTCCTCGGCGAGCACCGCGTGCTCGTTTTCCGTGACATTCCGGAAGATTACAGTCAGTTGCGTCAGGACCTCGGCCGGAACGGCAGTCATGTGAGCTGCTCCTCCAGCGCGCGTCGTAACGCAAGGCGGTCGATCTTGCCGTTGGCGTTCATCGGAAACCGGTCAACGGTGAGCGCTCTTGCGGGCACCATGTAGGCAGGCACGCGCTCGCGCAACGCCGTCAGCAGCGCGCGCGGGTCGCCGGGAAAATTCTCCACCACCAGACTGAGTTCGGTTCCCGAATCGAGCGCCTGGGGGACGACCACACAGGCGTGCCCGCGCGCCAGCACGCGCGCGTGATATTCGATCTCGCCCAGCTCGATGCGGTAACCCTGAAGCTTCAGCTGGGTGCCGATGCGACCACCGAAGTAGAAGTCGCCGTCCGGATCGCGTGTCACCAGATCGCCGGTGCGGTAGAACCGCCGCCGCTCGCCCTCCTGCTCGAGTTCGAAGAATGCCTCTTCATTGCGTGCCGGATCACGCCAGTAGCCCGGTGTCAGCTGGGCTCCCGCCAGACACAGCTCACCTAGCTGGCCATCGGCGACCGGATTCAGATCCTCGTCGAGGGCGATGGCAAGGTTCCCCTGCATGGGCCGCCCGATGCACACCACTCCGTTCGACGCCTTGCCGTGACCGGCGCACGGGCGCCACTCGTACACCATGGCGAATACCGTCGCCTCGGTCGGACCGTAGAAGTTGGCTACGCGCGAGCCAGGCGCGCAGCGCATCCACTGAGTCGCCACGTCGGCGAACAGAGCCTCGCCGCACAACACGGTCAGGCGCAGCTCGGGCAGATGAATGTCGCCGAAATACGGCTTGAGGAAATTCAGCACCGACGGCACCAGGGGCGCAACTGTCAGCTTCTGGCTGTCCAGCAGCTGATAGACCTCCATGAACTTGGCGTTGCCCGCCGGCAGCGGGTACACGCAGGCGCCGCAGCTCAGCGGCGCGAGATAGGATGCGATGGAGAAATCGAATGTCATGTCGAACATCTGCAGTACACGGTCACCACGCACGATGCCGAAACCCGAGGCCGCCAGCGAGTCAAGGAAGGCACTCAGGTTCCCCCGCGTGATCGGAACTCCCTTGGGTTCTCCGGTGCTGCCCGAGGTGAAGAGCAGATATGCGAGATCATCCGGCCGCGCCTCGGTCAGGGGAATCGGGCCCGGTGCAGACAACGCAGTACTGCCGAGAATCCGGACATCCGGCGTGAGACTGTCGGCGGCCGCGCGCGCGGGGTCCGCTGCAAGAATCGTGCGGATGGCCGACTGCCTCACGATGCCCGCATTGCGCTGGGCCGGATGACCGGGGTGCAGCGGAACGAAAGCGCGACCGGAACGCAGGATGGCGAGCACCGACGCGTACGCTTCCGGACTCTCGTCCGCCCACACACCGACCAATCGTTCCCCGGACGACAGCGATGCTTGCAACATCCCCTGGATGGCCAGCACACGCCCTTGCAGCTCGCCGTACGTGCAGCCCGTGCCTGCGAACCACAGGGCATTCTCGTCCTTGCAGGCGGTGAAGGATCGCTCGATCCGTTGGGCGACATCGATCACAGGCTTTCGCGACTCCGTCGGCTCGATCAGCGGGAATGGGTCGGCAGTCGCGGAGCACCTCTGTGGCAACACTCAAGCCGAAGGCGGGGAGGCGGCCTGTCAGTGACGCATCCTGAGCTGTTCGACCCGCGCGACTATCCTATCACTCCCAAAACGCGGCGAAATGACATCGCGCGGAAATTCTTGCGTAGCGTTGCAAGCTTTCGGTAACCTTTCGCATTTACTTGGCATTGCCAAGTGAACCCGACACAACTTGCTACATCAGGAGCTGACAAGGCCCGAGCGAGTGGCGATAGGTTCGTCATGCCTGTAGAGCGCGTGACGCTTGAGCGCGAGTGCCGGTTTTTCCACGCAGATCCATGACACCGTGGCGCACGCCAGGGTTCCAACGATCTGCAGCAGAAATCCGGACAGCGTGGCGCCGAATCGGGTTGCCAACAGGAAGTTGGCAACCGGCATGTGATATATGTAGACGCCGTAGGAGATGTCGTTCCGTCGCAGCAGCTGATCGCTTAGGTTCGGTCGTGTCAGCGCGGCGCTGAAGACCAGCGCCGCGAGCGCCAGGAACAGCGGAACGCTCAGCAGGTTGCCCAGGTTCCAGCCCCAGAGCAGATTGCCGGGGACGGCGGCGAGGCCGTACACGAGCAGCACCAGCGGCAGGCGGCCGGCCAGCCAGGAACCCACGCGCCGCGCGTTGCGCTGACAGAGCACGCCCACCAGGAACATGTAGAACCAGGGAATGAACGAGACCCCGACCAGCTTGAACCACAGCTCATGGGAGTGATGGCGCGCGCCGGTGACGAAGGCCTGATTGAGCACCGCGAACAGGAAGATCAGCGCCAGCAGCAGCCGGTTCGCACCGGCCCGGCGGCGCAGTACCGCATACAACAGCGGGATCAGCACGTAGAACTGCAGTTCGACCGTGACCGTCCACATGCTGCCGTTGAGTACACCCGTGCCGTAGTGCCGCATGAAATCGGGGTTGAAGAACTGCCCGATCGAGAGCTGCGCGAGCGACCACGATAACCACTGGATGGTAGGCACCCGCTGGCCGGTGAAGTAACCGCTCAGCCACACGAGCGCTAGCGATACGGCGAAGCAGACGGCGAGGCCGGGGTAGATGCGCAGAGCCCGGTTGCGCGCGAAATCGCCCAGACTGGAGTTCTTTTCGTAAGAGGCACTGATCAGGAAGCCGCTGACGAAGAAGAAAACGGGCACGCCGGGAAACAGTTCGGCGACGTACAGCAGCACCGAACCGCGGCTGTCGGGCAGGAAGAACGCGATCGAATGCGTCACCGCGACCTGCAGGGCCGCGGCGAGCCGGATCAGATCGAAGTTGTTCGCCTTGGTCATGCGGCGGGGTGCACCGGGACGCGCGCGAGCTCCCCGAACAGCCTTTCGTATGAATTCACCATGGTCTGCAACCCGAGGTTGGCGACCGCGTACTCGCGCGCATTGACGCCGAATGCGCGCCACCCCGCCGCATCGAGCGCGGCGAGGCGGGCGATCGCGGCGGCGATCGCGCGGGGATCGGCCGGATCGAACAGGAAGCCGCGCTGTCCCTCGGCGACCAGAAGCGGGTGATCGCATACCGAGGACGCCAGTACCGGCATCCCTGCGGCCAGCGCCTCGCACACGGCATTCGGAAGCCCTTCGTACCATGAGGGGTGGACCAGGGCATGGTAGCGGCTCAGCAGGGCGGGGACGTCGTTCTGCAAGCCGAGCCAGTGCCAGCGCTGCGCCACCCTTGGCAGCTTCGCCAGCGACTCCTCGAGACGCTTCCTGTAGCGCGTCCCGGCCTCACTCTCATCGTGCCCCCCTGCCCAGCCGATCTGCGGAACATACCCGAATTGCCGCTCGAAGTGGCCGAGGGCGGCCACCAGGTTGAGCAGGTTCTTCTCCGGTCCGATGCGGCCAATTCCAACCAGACGCAGGTCATCGGGCGATTCCGGCGCGCCCGGAGCGGGTCTGAACGCCTCCAGATCCACGCCGTTGTAAATGCAGGCCACCCGCCGCGTGAGCCAGGGCTTGGTCGCAAGCCACCGCGCCTGCGTCCGACTGTTCGCCACCACCCGGTCGGCGAGCAGGTGCAGGAGTCGACGCGCCAGGGCGCCGATTGCAGAGCGGTCATCGTGATAGCTGGTTCGCTCCGATACCACGAGGCGGGTTGACGGCGCCGCCAGCCGGGCCAGCTCGGCGTACAGATTGGCCGTGCTCTGATAAGCGGCGACCACATCGAATGCCCCCTTGCGCAGCACGCTGGCCAGGCCCCTCACGACCGCGAGTGAGCCGCCGGCATCCTTGGGATACTCATGTACGGGGATCCGTTGCGCCTCGAGCCGCGAGCGGAAGAAGTCGTACTGGGGGAAGTAGACGAACACCTCGACACTGTGACCACGAGCGGCCAGCCCGCAGGCCAGCTCGACCATCTGCCGCTGCGCGCCCCCCGAACCGAAGTGATCGATCACGAGCAGTACTCTCATCGCAGGTTCAGGATGCCTGCGTCGCGCGGCGCCAGCGCCACCAGAAGTACCGGCCATACAGCCGCCCCAGAACGCTCTTGCGGCCACTTCGCAGGGGCACGTCACATACGCGTGTCAGCCGACCGCGATAGGCGGCCAGCGAGCGATCGAGCGAGTCGAGGGCGGCCTCGTCCATGGTGTTGGGGTGCAGACAGACCGTCCATACGCCCCACGGGCGCGGCGCCAGACTCCACAGCTGCTGAGGTATCCAGTGGAGGTCATGCTCGAACCAGGTATCACTGGAGATTCCGTCACTGACGATGCGGATGGGGGTCTCGCGCCTCACTGCCCGCAGCGTGAGCAGGTCGAAGCTGTGGGCCGGTGCCACCCATACATCCGGCCGCACACCCTGCGCCGCGAACAACTGCCAGGAAGCGGCGATCTTGCGCGCCTGTGCCTCCAGATCGAGACCGGCAAACTCGCTGCGCCGGTAGAACGGCAGCACCAGCCTGCTGTCCGTGGCATGCATGACGTGTTGGTAACCATGCATGGCCACATTCCAGCCCTTCGCGGCCCAGGCCCGCACGCGGTCCCAGAAGCCGGTATCGGGCTGCTCGTGATCCAGTGCCGGATCGCGGTTGTCCGGAACGACCGCGACGATGGGCTGGACGCCATGCGCATCCAGGATGGCCTCCACGCGCGACCAACGGTCGCGCCGCATCGTTGCACAGGCATCGTCCAGGCGGATGAGGTAGCAGGCGCTCACGAGCCCACCTCGAACAGGATGAAACTGCGCGGCTCCCCGCATGCGTGCGTAGTGGAGCGGCGGCGCGCCCGGGCGCCGAGAAAGCCAAAATCATGCTTGTGGCGGTAACTCGCCGGGCCATCCGCATCGATGGCATCGAGCAGCAGATGTCGAGTGCGCGGCAGCAGCGGCTGCAGCCACTGCCCGAGCTGGTCCGCGGCAAAGTTGTGGATCCAGTTGACCATGATGAGGCAGTCGATGGTCCGATCGCCGGGTACCACCGTCCCTACTACACCCGCATCACCCTGAACCCACCGCGTGCCGCGCGGATGCAAGACACGGGCAGCACGGATGACTCCTCCATCCACATCGATACCGTAGCGCTCACGCGCTGAGATTCGACTGATGATATCGCCGAGCCCGCAGCCCACCTCCACCGCCAGCGCGGGACGCAGCTCGTTCACGAGCGCGACCACTGTAGCCTTGTAGGGACGGCATGAGTACGGCGCCGCCGCATGCCAGGGGTCAAAACCAAACAGCGGACGCAGCGCGGCGAGCGCGGCCCGATCGAGGCGGCAGCGCAGCTTGCGCAGCAACTCCGTGCTCATGGCGACTCCGGCAGCGGCTCACCGCGCAGACAGGCTTCCCAGCGCGCCATGATGCGCTCCGGCGCGAATCGCTCACGAACCTTGCGGGCCTCCCCGCCCAGGCGCTCGCGCTCCGCCGGGTTCGACATGAGCTCGGTCATGGCCCGTGACAGTGCCTGGACATCGTCAACGGGCACGAGGCGGCCGTTGACACGGTTCTCGATGAGCTCGGCGGGCCCTGCGCGGCAGTCCGCGCTGATCACGGCCATCCCCATTCCCATCGCTTCCAGCACCACGTTGGGGAATCCTTCGCGCCGCGAGGGATGGACGAGCAGCCCCGCCCGTGCCATCCAGGTTTCCACTTCGCGCACCTCACCGGCAAACTCCACGCGGGCCGCAAGTTGCAGCTCCTCGCTCAGGCGGCGCAGCGATTCCCGCTCGACACCCTCGCCAAGGATGCCGACCCGCCACTGCGGAAACTGCGCGGCGATTCCCGCGAATGCCCGCAGCAGAACATCGAAACCCTTCTCCCGCGA
>DATKLO010000244.1:0-10792 GCA_035542375.1 Steroidobacteraceae bacterium
GCCTGCATCCTGGTGATGTTCTTCCTGCACCAGTTGCAGCAGGCCCAGGACCGGCTGGTGCTCGATGCGCGCCTGTACATCGATCGGCGGCTGATCCGGCACATGCGCGTGCAGTGATGGCGTACTCCGCTCAGCAGCAGCGACTGACGCCGCTCCATTTACGGCGCTGACGCTCTTCGTAGAATTGCGCACGGGTCAGCAGACTCTCGCCTGCATGGCAGGTTCCGTGATGCTCGGCGTAACGCTCATACGCGTCATCGCCCGTTGCAGCACGCAACCAATCCCACACATCCCGCACGAGGCGGAAGGTTGCAGTTACGGCAGGTTTCACGCGCCGCCTGCCTGCCGCGACACCTGATACGGCACTTCGGAACTGCGCGACACGGGCAGGCCGCGCAGCGAGCGGATGGACACCCGTGCCATGTCCAGAATGACGAACCACACCACGGCAAGGAAGAACAGGGTCAGCCAGGCATCCAGTCTCTGATTGAAGATCAGCTGCGCTGCCACGGCCGCCTTCTCCGGCGGCAGCACACCGGCAGCCAGTTTGGCGGCCAGGTCATTCGCGGCCGCAAAGAAGCCGATCCGTACATCCGGACTCGTCAGCTTCTGCCAGGCGGCCGTGCTCGTGATGAGTGCCAGCCACGCGAGCGGCGCCCCGGTCACGAAGGCATACCGCGCCTTGCCCGATTTGATGAGGATGCCGGTCGCCACGCACAGCGCGATGGCGGCGAGCATCTGGTTGGCGATGCCGAACAGCGGCCACAGGATGTTGACACCGCCGTTGGGATCGATCACGCCGATGTACAGGAAATAACCCCATCCGGCGACGACGAGCGCGCTGGACAACAGCACCGATGGATACCACGAGGTACGGCCCAGCGGCGACCAGATGTGACCGAGCATGTCCTGCAGCATGAAACGTCCCACGCGCGTGCCGGCATCCAGTGTGGTCAGGATGAACACGGCCTCGAACATGATGGCGAAGTGGTACCAGAGGCTGAGCAGTCCACGACCGAATACCGAGGCGAAGATGCTCGCCATGCCAACGGCAAGCGATGGCGCACCACCGGTCCGGGCAAACAGCGTGGATTCGCCCATGGCGTTCGCCAGCTGGTGCATCTGCTCGGCCGTGACCGGGAAGCCCCAGCCGCTGATGGTGTGTACCGCGGCATCAGGTGTCGCGCCCACGATGCCCGCGCCCGTGTTGATCGCGAAATAGACCCCCGGATCCAGCAGTGTCGCTGCGATGATGGCCATGATGGCCACCAGCGATTCGAGTGCCATGCTGCCGTAACCCACCAGGCGCACGTCGCCCTCGTTGCCGATGAGCTTCGGCGTGGTGCCGCTCGAGACCAGCGCATGGAATCCCGAGATGGCCCCGCAGGCGATGGTGATGAACACGAACGGGAACAGCTTGCCGCCGAAGATCGGACCGGTTCCATCGACGAACTGCGTGACCGCCGGCATCCTGATCTGCGGGTGCATCAACACGAGCGCCACCGCGAGCAGCACCACGGTGCCGAGCTTGAGGAAGGTGGACAGGTAGTCGCGTGGCGCCAGCAGCAGCCAGACGGGCAGGATCGCAGCCAGCCAGCCATAGAAGATCACGAACCCGGCCAGCGGCACGGGCTGGAAATCGAACAGCGCGCGCAGACTGTCGTGGTGGTCGATCCAGCCCCCGCCCAGCACGGCGAGCAGCACCAGGGTGACCCCCAGGAGCGAACCCTCCAGCACCCGGCCCGGCCGCCAGCGACGCAGGTGAATGCCCACCAGGATGGCGATCGGGATCGTGGCGAAAACCGTGGACGTGGCCCACGGACTGTGTTTCATCGCGTTCACGACCACTAGACCGAGCACCGCGATCAGGATGATCATGATGAGCAGGGTGCCGATGATGGCGGCGAAGCCGCCGAGTGGCCCGAGTTCATCGCGCGCCATCTGGCCTAGACTGCGACCGTCCCGGCGCGTGGACAGCATGAGGATGGTCATGTCCTGCACGCACCCACCCAGCACCGCCCCGACGATGATCCACAGCGTGCCGGGCAGATAACCGAACTGCGCCGCCAGCGTGGGACCGACCAGCGGCCCGGGACCGGCGATGGCGGCGAAGTGATGACCGAATACGATCCAGCGATGCGTGGGTACGAAATCCCGGCCATTGTCGTGGCGTTCCGCGGGGGTGGCGCGGGTCGGATCGACTGACAGCACGCGGGCGGCGATCCAGGCACTGTAGAAGCGGTAACCCAGCAGATAGACGCAGACGGCGGCCGTCAGGATCCACAGCGCGTTGACCGGCTCTTCCCGGTGCAGGGCAATCGCCGCCAGGGCGATTGCGCCCACCAGGGCGAGGACAATGCCACCGAAGCTCTTCAGCATGATCCGACTCTCCCCCTTGCAACCGCGGTCGCACCGCGCGCCGCGTTTCGACACTCATTCAGCCAGCGGACGGCAATTCAGCTGAGCAGGCGCTGCAGGGTCCGTCTGTATCGCTCGGCGATGGCGTCCCGATGACGGTGCCGGCCGTTGCTGACCATCTTCTCCCCGGCGCGCCATACGCAGTCGATCAAACGGCGTCCTCCGGCAAAGATCCAACTGTCCAGCACATCATCAGCGCGCCGCTGTATCAGCGCCGGATCCTGGGTATTCAGGCTCACGATGTCGGCGGAGGCACCGGGAACGAATCCCGCGGGAGCACCCAGCACCTGAGCACCACCTGAGAGCGCTCCATCGAACAGGGCGCGCCCCGTGGAGCGACCCGGCGCAGCGGCCACGACGTTGCGGGCGCGGTGGGCCAGACGTTGCGAGTATTCGAACAGCCGCAATTCCTCGGCGGCATCCAGCAGCACGTTGGAATCCGAGCCCACGCCGAAGCGGCCCCGGCGGGCCAGGAATGCCGGACCCGGGAATATCCCATCGCCGAGGTTGGCTTCGGTGATCGGACACAGGCCGACCACCGCGCCACTGGCAGCCACGGCCTGCAGCTCCGCCTCATTCATGTGCGTGGCATGGACCAGGCACCATCGCTCATCCACCTGTGCGTGTGCCAGCAACCACTCGACGGGCCGGCGGCCGCACCAGGCGATGCAATCATCGACTTCGCGGGTCTGCTCGGCGATGTGGATATGGATGACCCCTGCGCGCCCGAGCTCCAGGAGCCACTTCAGTTCATCGGGTGTGACGGCACGAAGGCTGTGTGGCGCGACTCCCACGGTTGCTCCAGGCAGATCCTTCACCGCACGCTGGCTCGCTTCGAAAACCGCAATGAACCGTTCCCGATCGTTGATGAAACGCCGTTGCCGCGCGGTGGGCTCCCCTCCGCCGAAACCGCTGTGTGCATAGAACACCGGAAGCAGTGTCAGACCGATACCCGTGTGTCGGGCAGCAGCGGCGATCCGCGCAGCGAGCTCGCCGGCGTTCGCGTAGGCAACACCACCGCGGTCGTGATGCAGGTAGTGAAATTCCCCGACCTGCGTGAAGCCGCACTCGAGCATCTCGGCGTAGACGAGCGCGGCAATCGCCTCGAGATCCTCCGGATCCAGGCGCTCGACGAACTGGTACATCAGCTCCCGCCAGGTCCAGAAGCTGTCGCCCTCGGGCCCGCGCCGCTCGGTGAGACCGGCGAGACCGCGCTGGAAGGCATGGCTGTGGAGATTGGGCAGGCCTGGAATGGCCACGGCGTGCGCTTCATCGGTGGCGACCCGATCCACACCCGCATCGATGCGCTGAATGCGGCCGCCCGCAATATTCACGCGCACGCGCTCCACCCACCCCTGCGGCAGCAGCGCCGACTCGAACCACAGATTGGCCATCCCGCTCGTCACCCCTGTGCCCGCTTCGCTATTCTATGCCCGTGGCCAACCCATCACCTCTTCCCTGGCTCACCGTCGTGCGCGGCGAGGCTCCGCTGATCGCCAGTATGCCGCACACCGGCACCGAGATACCTGGCGACCTTGCCGCCTCGCTGGTGTCGCCGTGGCTGGCGCGCAAGGACACGGACTGGTGGGTGGACCGGCTGTATGGCTTTGCGCGGGAACTCGGCGCCACGATCATCCGGACCGCCATCTCCCGCAGCGTCATCGATGCCAATCGCGATCCGAGCGGCGTCTCGCTGTATCCCGGACAGGCCACAACGGAGCTGTGCCCCACGACGACTTTCGATGGCGAGCCACTCTACCGGCCCGGCAAGACACCCGATGCGGCGCAGATCGCCGCGCGGCGCGCTGCGTACTTCGATCCCTATCATGCGGCCATTGCCGGTGAGATCACCCGCCTGCGGCAGCGTCATGCGCGGGTCGTGCTCTACGATTGTCATTCGATCCGCTCGCGCATCCCCCGGCTGTTCGAGGGTGAGCTGCCCAACTTCAACATCGGCACGAACAACGGGGCCACCTGCGCGGGCGACCTCACACAGGCCGTGGAAGCGGCTTGCGATACCGGTCAGTTCACTCGCGTCACGAATGGACGCTTCCGGGGTGGCTACACGACGCGCCACTACGGCAACCCCGCAGCGGGCGTGCATGCCATCCAGATGGAACTTGCGTGTCGAGGCTACATGAGAGAGCCCGGTGTGAACGTCTCCGAAGAAGACTGGCCTGCACCTTACGACGAGCAGTTCGCCGCAC
This sequence comes from Steroidobacteraceae bacterium, assembly GCA_035542375.1. Classification (GTDB taxonomy): domain Bacteria; phylum Pseudomonadota; class Gammaproteobacteria; order Steroidobacterales; family Steroidobacteraceae; genus 13-2-20CM-66-19. The sequence goes on from DATKLO010000244.1 coordinate 4,626, forward strand.
CGATGCAAGCCGCACTGAGGCGCGTACTGAAGTCCTGCATCGATTTTGCCGGAAAGGACTGACGCGGGCAGCGGGAGCCGGGTCGGGTCCGCCAGAGGTTAGCGCCGTAGCCGGAGGTCAGCCGCAGCCAGAGGTCAGAGCCGCAGCCGTCGCCCGACCGCGGCCACGATGTCGCGCAGCTCGTGAATCCCCAGCGCCATCGCGAGCGCCACGAAGCCGCTGCCCGCTACCACGATGGTGCCCATCAACCATCCCAGTTTGGGCCAGAACGGTTGTATGGCCCAGTCGGCCAACAGGTAGTGCGAGCCCAGCCAGCAGATCCCCGCGAGACCCGCGCTCGCCACCGCCAGCTTGCCCAGCAGCCTCACCAGCGCACCCGTCTCGAGGCGGCCGAGCTGCCGGCGCATCAGCCAGTACAGCAGCAGGAAATTCGACGTGGCGATGCACGCGGTGGACAGCGCCAGACCGCGATGGCCCCAACCCAACCTCAGGGTGAAGAACCAGTTCAGCAGCAGGTTGAGCGCCACCGCGCTGAAGCTCACGAGCATCGGGGTCTTGCGGCGATCGATGGCGTAGAACGCGTTCACCAGTACCTTGAGAGCGGCATAGCCGCTCAGACCGATGGCGTAGTAGCGCAGCGCACCCGCCGCCTCCGCGGCCTCGTACGCACCGAAGCGGCGGTGCTGGTACAGCACCGAGATGATGGGCTCGGCCAGCATGATCAACCCGATCGTGGCGGGAATGGTCATGAGGAAGGCAAGCCGCATGCCGCGCGACAGCTCGCTGCGGAAGGAAGTCATGTTGCCGGCCGCCGCCATGCGTGCAAGCAGAGGCAACGCCACCGTGCCGAGCGCCACGCCGAAGATCCCCAGGGGCAGCTGCATCAGGCGAAAGGCGATGGCGAGCCAGAAGGTTGGCCCATCTCCCAGGCCGGAGGCGAACACCGAATTGATCAGGACGTTGACCTGGGTTGTGGCTGCCGCGACCACCGACGGCCCCATCAGGCGCAGGATCGCCTTCACTCCCCGGTCACGCCACTGGAAGTCAGGATGGAACACGTAGCCCACGCGGCGCACCGCGGGCAGCTGAACGGCGAACTGCAACGCACCGCCGATCAGCGTGCCGATAGCCGATCCCAGCAGTGCCCGCTCGCCAAAGCCCGGGTCCATCCACCAGCCCAGCAGCACGCCACTGATGATGGAGCCCAGGTTGAAGAAACTCGAGGCCATCGCCGGGACGCCGAACACCTCCTTCGCGTTCAGCATGCCCATCACCAGGGCCGCCAGTGACACGAGCAGGATGAACGGCCACATGATGCGCGTGAGCGTGATGGTGAGTTCCGCCTTCTGCGCCTCGAATCCGGGCGCCAGCACGTGCACCAGCCACGGGGCCGTGAGGATGCCCAGGATGGTGATGCCGCTCAGCACGATCACCGTCAGCGTTGCGACCTTATTGGCGAGGCGCCACGCAGCCTGATCACCGTCGGTGGCGATCGTCTTGCTGAAGGTCGTCACGAACGAGGTGGACAGGGCCCCTTCGGCGAACAGGTCGCGCAGCAGATTGGGGATACGGAAGGCGATCGTGAAGGCGTCCATGAGCCGGCCGCCGCCAAACAGCGCCGCGAAGATCTGCTCGCGCGCCAGCCCCAGCAGGCGGCTGCACAGCACCGCCAGCCCGACGATGCCGGCGGCCCGGGTATTGAGCTTTTCGGCGCGGGCGAGCGAGGCGGCCTGCGGTCCGGTGGCGGGCTCGGCGGCGGGTGTCATGGGGGCGTGACGGTAGCACGACGCCGGGGGATGGTTTATTATTATCACTATAATATTACCCAAACCCGCTGCCGGCGCACGCCGCCGCCCGAGGCCTTATGAACCACGACGTGATGATCACCTGCGCCGTCACCGGCGATGACACCAAGGTCACCAAGAGCCCGCACTGCGCCATCACGCCCGAGCAGATCGCCAACACGGCGATCGAGGCTGCGCAGGCAGGCGCTGCCATCGTGCACATCCATGTGCGCGATCCCGAGACGGGCGGCTTCAGCATGGAGACCCGCTACTACCGCGAGGTGGTGAAGCGCATCCGTGAGAGCAAGACCGACGTGATCGTCAACCTCACTTGCGGCATGGGTGGCTACATCTGCGTCGGTGACAATGGACTGGCCGACACGCCCGCTCCCGGTTCGGACTTCTGCAGCCAGGAAGACCGCATGCGGCACGTGATCGATCTGTGCAACGAGGGCAAGTACCGTCCCGACATCGCCACGCTCGACTGCGGCAGCCTGAACTTCGGCGACGGCAATCGCGCTTACGTCTCGACGCCCAACTACCTGCGCAAGGGCGCGGCCATCCTGCGCGACCTGAAGGTCAAGGCGGAACTGGAGATCTTCGACACCGGCAATCTCTGGTTCGTGAAACAGATGATCAAGGAAGACCTGATCCCGGCGCCCTCGCTCGTGCAGCTGTGCACCGGAATCCCCTACGGCGTACCGGCCGACACCGGCCACCTGCTCGCCATGGTCAACAGCCTGCCGTCCGATTGCGTGTGGACCTCCTTCGCGGTCAGCCGCATGCAGATGCCCTGGGTGGCGCAATCGATCCTGCTGGGCGGCAACGTGCGCGTCGGCCTCGAGGACAATCTCTATCTCAGCAAGGGTGTTTACGCGAGCAACGCTCAACTCGTACAGAAGGCACGCACCATCATCGAGGCAATGGGCGCGCGCGTCCTCAGTCCGGCGCAGGTCAGGGACCGGCTGAAGTTCTCATGACGGACGCCGTCCTCTATCGGACGCCGATCTCCAGCGAGTGGATCGACTACAACGGCCACCTCCGGGATGCCTATTACAGTCTGATCGTGAGCCTCGCGTCTGATGCCCTCATGGATCGCATAGGTCTGGACGAGGCTTATCGCTCACGCACGCATTGCACGCTGTACACGCTGGAAATGCACCTGCATTTTCTGCACGAAGTGAAGCAGACTGACACGGTCGAGGTGGGCGTTCGCATCCTGGGCGTCGACCGCAAACGCATTCACGCGGCATTTGACCTGCGGGTCCAGCGTTTTGCTGATCCGGTGGCCAGCGCGGAACTGATGTTGCTGCACGTCCACCAGGGCGAGAAACCGGGCGCCGCACCCTTCCCCCCCGAAGTGACAGCCGCTCTCGAGGCTCTTGCGATCTCCACGCCGCAAGCCACCGATGTGCCCGGCTCGAGGCGCATCGAGCTGCGCAGCCGACCGTGAACCCGGCATTGATCAAGCGCCTGCTGGCGCCCAGGACACTTGCGCTCTTCGGTAGTGCCTGGGCGGATGCCGTTGCCGCTGGCGGCAAGGTCATCGGATTTCCGGGCGAGGTCTGGCGCGTACACCCGACGCGGCGCTCAACTGCGGACGTGCGCTACTACCGTTCGGTCGATGAGCTGCCTGGCGCGCCGGATGCCTCGTTCGTTGCTGCGCCGGCGCACGAGGTGCCCAGGATCGCTGCCGCGCTCGCTCGGCGAGGAGCTGGTGGCTTTGTGTGCTTCGCGGCCGGATTCTCTGAAACCGGCACCGAGCCGGGACAGCGGCTGACCGCCGAACTGATGCGAGGCGCGGGGGAACTACCCTTCTTCGGCCCGAACTGCTACGGCTTCATCAACTTCTTCGATCGCACCGCGCTGTGGCCCGACCAGGTGGTGGGTCAGCGCGTGGACCGGGGCGTCGCGATCATCTGCCAGAGCGGCACCCTGGCGCTGAATCTGCTGTTCAACGGTCGGTCCCTGCCGATCGGCTACGTCCTGACCGTGGGCAACCAGACCTGCCTCGCCGTGGAGGACATGGTCGAGTTGCTCTCGGAGGATGAGCGCGTCAGCGCATTCGGGTTGTACGTCGAGGGTGTCAAGGACACTCCCCGCTTTGCGCAGGCCATCCGCAAGGCACACGCGGCCGGCAAGCCCGTTGCGCTGGTCAAGGCGGGGCGCACGGAGGCGGCCGCGCGAACCGCCCGCACCCATACGGGCTCACTGGCGGGCGCTGACACGGTGTTCGATGCGTTCTGCCGGCAAGCGGGCATAGCCCGCTGCGATTCGCTTGGGACATTGTGCGAGACCCTGAAGGTGTTCCACGCGGGCGGGCCGCTGAAGGGCCGGCGTGTCCTCATCATGGGCGCCTCCGGCGGCGACATGGCCATGACGGCGGATGCGGCGCGCGATCTGTCACTCGAGTTCTCACCCGTTCCGGCCGAGTCGGCCACGCGACTGCGCGAGATCCTGACCGATCGCGTGACCCTCGCGAATCCGTTCGATTTCCATACCCATATCTGGTTCGACGCGCAGGCGATGAACGCGATGTTCTCGACCGTGCACCGAGCAGGGTACGACGCGACCGGTTTCATGATCGATTGCCCCCCGGCGGATCAAGCCGACCCCACCGCCTATACGGCCGCGATCGACCAGTACATCGCCTCCTTCCCCGGTCACCCGGCGCGCGGCGCTGTGATTTCCTCCTTGCCGGAATCCATGGCGCCCGCCACGCGTGCGCAGTGTCTGGCTGCGGGAATCATGCCGCTACAGGGCCAGCGCGAAGCCCTCGAGGCCCTCAGCCTGGCTGCGGATGTGGGCAAGGCCTGGGAAGGTGGCGCGGCGGTCCAATTGCTCATTCCGCCTGCGGCCGGCCGGCCGGCAACCGCCACCAGGACGCTGACAGAGGAAGAAGGCAAGGTTGCGCTCGCCGCCTGCGGACTGAGGATTCCCCGCGCGCGCCTCGTCGCGCCCGGTGAGGCCGCGGCTGCCGCGCAGGCCATTGGCTTCCCCGTCGTCATGAAGGCGAGCGGCGCGCATCTGGAGCACAAGTCCGATGTTGGCGGAGTTATAGTCAACATCCGGTGCGTCGAGGAAGCAGGCGCGGCGGCGCAAAAGCTGGCAGCACTGTCCGAGTCGCTGCTCGTCGAGGAGATGATCGCCGACGGCGTGGCCGAGGTCCTGGTCGGCATGACGGTGGACCCCCAATTCGGCCAGGTACTCGTGCTGGGCGCGGGCGGTGTGCTCACGGAGTTGTTGCGCGACAGCGTGCCGCTGTTGCCGCCCTTCACTTCCGCCGCCATCGAATCGAGTCTGGCCCGGCTGAAAATCGGCAAGTTGCTGCAGGGCTATCGCGGCAAGCCGCCCGGCGACGTGCCGGCACTGGTGGAGGCCGTGCTGGCTTGCACGCGCTACGCGCAAGCCCATCTCGCCAGCCTGGTCGAGCTCGACATCAATCCCGTTATCGTTCGCCCGCTGGGTCGTGGCGCAGTCGCCGTGGACGCGCTGGTTCGCCTGGCGCAGGAGCAATGACATGTCCGAACTGGAATCCTTCCGAGACGGCGTCCGCACCACGCGCGATGGAGCGATCCTGCAGGTCACACTGGACCGTCCGAAGGCCAACGCCATCGACCTGGCGGCAAGCCGTCGCCTCAACGCAATCTTCTCTGCCTTTCGCGACGACCCGCAGACGCGCGTTGCCATCGTCACCGGCACCGGTGAGAAATTCTTCTCGCCCGGATGGGACCTCAAGGCCGCGGCGGCGGGCGAGGAGTCTGACTCGGACTGGGGCGTCGGTGGCTTCGGAGGCCTGAATCATCCACGCAATCTCGACAAGCCCATCATCGCGGCCGTGAACGGCATCGCCTGCGGCGGCGGCTTCGAACTCGTGCTGGGGACCGACATCATCGTCATGGAAGAGCATGCGCGCTTCGCGCTGCCCGAAATCAACGTGGGGGTGCTCGCGGATGCCGGCACGATCAAGCTGCGCCGGCGTATTCCGTATCACGTTGCCGTGGATTTCCTCATGACGGGGCGCTGGATGGACGCAGCTGAAGCCAAACACTGGGGTCTGGCCAGCTACGTGGTTCCCTCGGGCCAGAGCCTGGCCAGGGCGCGCGAGATCGCCCGTACACTCGCGGACGGTCCACCCCTGCTCTACCCCGCCATCAAGCAGCTGCTGCGCCACTCCGAGATGGTGCCAGAGCACGCCGCCTTCGAGCTGCACGATGCCTTGAGCGCCGTGCAGAAAGTCATCCGCTCGGAGGATCTCAAGGAAGGCGCGCGTGCGTTCAGCGAGAAACGCGCCCCCGTGTGGAAGGGGCGCTGACCCTGGGCCGCTGACCCTGGGCCGCTGACCCTGGGTCGCTGACCGCTGACCGTCAGCCGCCCAGCGGC
>DATKLO010000245.1:0-15564 GCA_035542375.1 Steroidobacteraceae bacterium
GGAACCACCTGTTCGCCAACGCCAAGGCGCTGATGCACGCTGGCCTGTACTTCTCCGGACCTGAAGCGGAGCGCTGGTACCGCAAGGGCCTGTCCATCATCGAACGCGAGCTGCCTGAACAGGTGCTGGCCGATGGCGGCCATTTCGAACGCAGCACGATGTATCACGCCGCCGCCCTGGAAGATCTGCTGGACCTCGTCAACCTCATGGCAACGTATGGACGCAAGCCTCCGCAGGAGTGGCTCGCGGCCATCGCGCGCATGCAGGGGTGGTTGCATGCCATGTCGCACCCGGACGGCGAGATCGCATTCTTCAATGATGCCGCCTTCGGAATGGCGCCGACGGCTGCTGAACTCGATCAGTTCGCCGCGAGGCTCGGTCTGCCACCCCTGCCCGATACGCAACCCTCGTTGCTGGTGCTCGAAGCCAGCGGCTATGTCCGGGCGCAAGCCGGATCAGCGTGTCTGTTGTGTGACTGCGCGCCGGTGGGCCCCGACTACCTTCCCGGACACGCGCATGCCGACACTCTCAGTTTCGAGCTCAGTCTCGGAGCGCAGCGCTGCTTCGTGAACTCGGGCACTTCCGTCTATGGCGTCAGCGTTGAGCGACTGCGTCAACGCGGAACCGCAGCCCACAACACGCTGGTAGTCGATGGGATGGAATCGAGCGAGGTGTGGTCGGGATTCCGCGTCGCGCGCCGTGCGCGTGCGCATTTGATTGAAGCCCGCTTCACACCCGAGGAACTGATCGTCGCTGCCAGTCACGACGGCTATCGCAGGTTGCGCGGGAAGGTGGTGCACGAGCGCCGTTGGACGTTGGCAGCCGGGTGGTTACGGATCGAAGATCGACTCAGTGGTACACCCGTACGCGCCGAAGCCCGGTTTCATCTGCATCCGCAGATACAGGCGCGGGTATCCGCCGCGCGCGAAGTGATGCTAACCTCGCCTGCGGGCTTGACCGTGTCAATGACCTTCGACGGGGCTGAAGCACTGGATCTGATCGACTCAACCTGGCAGCCGCGATTCGGGATGCAGATCGCCAATCGCTGCATCGCCGTACGACTGCGTGACAAATCGCTCACCACGCGCATCAGCTGGTCGGCGGCATGAGGCTCCTGATCCTGAGCTTCTACTACCGGCCTGACCTGAGCGCCGGTTCCTTCCGGGCAACCGCGTTGGTGGAAGCCTTGCAGGCACGCGCGCCGGCCGGGACGCGCATCGACGTGCTGACGACCCTTCCCAACCGCTACAGCACCTTCACACAGGACGCCGCGGAGGTCGAACCGCTGGCTTCCGGTGAGATCCGGCGTATCCCGCTGCCGGCTCATCGCAGTGACATCCGCGGCCAGTCGCGCGCCTTCCTGCATTTCGCGCGCGAGGTCAGCGCCCACGTGCGCGATCGCCACTACGACCTGGTTTTCGCGACTTCATCGCGGCTGATGACCGCCGCACTGGGAGCCAGGATCGCGCAGCGCATGCGGGCGCGCCTGTATCTGGACATCCGCGACATCTTCGTGGACACGATCACCGAGATCCTTTCCGGGCCGGCTTCGCTGGCGGCGCGACTGTTGTTCTCGCCGATCGAGTCCTGGACGCTGCGCCGCGCCGACCGGGTCAATCTGGTGTCTCCCGGCTTCGCGCCGTATTTCCGCGAGCGCTACGGTGATCGGGACTTCGCTGCCTTCACCAACGGAATCGATGCCGAATTCCTCGCCGCCGCGCCCGCGATCGTGACACGCGCGTCGCAGACCGGCGCGACGGGCGCCTCGCAGCCGGGAATCGCGACCATCCTCTATGCCGGCAATATCGGGGAGGGGCAGGGGCTGCATGAGATCCTGCCGCCCCTGGCCGCCGCCCTGCGTGGCCGCGCACGCTTCATCGTCATCGGCGATGGCGGCCGGCGTGAGCTGCTGCAGTCCGAGATAGCCCGCTCGGGAGTGGACAGCGTCGAGTTGCGCCCGCCAGTGCCGCGCACCGAGTTGATAGCCGCCTATCACGCCGCCGACGTGCTGCTGTTGCATCTGGGCAGGCATGCGGCTTTCGAAAAGGTGTTGCCCTCCAAGCTGTTCGAGTACGCCGCCCTGGGCAAGCCGTTGCTCGCCGGGGTTGCCGGTTACGCGGCGCGCTTCGTGCGCGAGGAAATCACCAATGCCGCCGTCTTCACTCCATGTGATGCCGCGGCGGCGGTGACGGCCTTCGAGTCGCTTCGGCTGGAAGACCGGCCGCGGCCCGAGTTCGTCGCCCGCTTCCTGCGATCGAACATCGCCGCTGCGATGGCGGACGACGTGCTCGCGGTGGCGGCTCGCGCATGAGCCACCCGCCGGTGCGAGTCCTGGTCACGGGCGCTACCGGCATGGTGGGCCGGATCCTGTGCGAGCAACTGGCGCAGTCCGGGTGCATCGTGCGAGCTGCGCTCAGAACCGATGGGCCACTCCCGATGGCCATCGCCGAGAAGACCCTCATCGGCGAGATCACCGGAGCCAGCGACTGGACCGAAGCCCTGAGTGGGGTCGATTACGTCGTGCACGCTGCCGCGCGAACCCACGTTCTGCATGACACGGCGGCCAACTCGGGTCTGTACACGGAGACCAATGCGAAGTCCACCCGGCGACTGGCCGAAATGGCGGCACGGTCGGGCGTGCGACGCTTCGTGTACCTGAGCAGCATCAAGGTCAACGGCGAGGAGTCCGGTGCGAGATCGTTCCTCAGTACCGATCCGCCGGATCCGAAAGATGCCTACGGCCGGTCGAAGCTCGAGGGCGAGCAGGCGCTGCTGGACATAGCATCCGCCCACGGGATGGAGGCAGCAATCGTTCGCCCCCCGCTGGTTTACGGCCCTGGTGTGCGCGCCAACTTCCTGCGACTGATGCGTTGGGTTGATTTCCAGCGACCCCTTCCGTTGGGCGCGGTGCGCAACCGCCGCAGCCTCGTGAGCGTCTGGAACCTCGTGGAACTGCTGTTGACACTGCTGCGACACGAGGCAGCACCCGGTCGAGTCTGGATGGTCTCGGACGGCGTGGATCTCTCCACCGCACAGCTGGTGGAGCGGCTCGGCCGCGCGCTGCGGCGCTCACCCCGGCTCGTGGCCGTACCCGAGAGTGTGCTGCGGTTCAGTGCCGGCCTCTTCGGCAGGGGCGCTGAGTTTGCCCGGCTGTGTGGTTCGCTTACCGTGGATGTCGGGGAAACCCGCCGACTGCTGGGCTGGTCACCCGCCATCACCGTGGACGAAGGTCTGGCCCGCACTGCTGATTGGTATCGTTCGACAACTCCGGAGGTCCCACCGAAATGACTGGCGCGGACATCGCCATCGGCGCACTGGCCTGCGCCGGTTCCGCGGGACTCACCGCGCTCGTGCGCCGCTTCGCGCTTAAACATGGGTTTCTCGACGTTCCCAACGATCGCAGCTCACACGCGCGGGTCACACCGCGCGGCGGCGGGCTGGCGATCGTCGTGGTCAGCGCGGCCGCTGGTGTCGGCCTGCTGCTGACGCATTCGGTCTCCGGCCGGCTGGTGGTGGCGCTGCTTGGCGGTGGTGCTGCGGTTGCAGGAGTCGGATTCGTCGATGATCGCCGGCCCGTGCGACCGGTCATGCGCCTGGGCATCCACTTGTTGGCAGCTGTGTGGGCGGTGGCCTGGCTCGGCGGACTCGCCGACGTGCAGATCGGAGCGCAGGTCATCCACCTGGGTGCGGTCGGCGATGTACTCGCGGTGCTCGGTATCGTGTGGACGCTGAACCTGTTCAACTTCATGGATGGAATCGACGGGATCGCTGCCTCGGAGGCCATCTTCATCGCCGCTGCAGCCGCCATGCTGACTCCCGCGGCACTGGTCCCGGCCGCGAGCGCCGGAGTGGGGGTCTTCGCAGGAGTGTTCGCCTGCGCCTGTGCGGGCTTCCTGGTGTGGAACTGGCCACCGGCCCGCATCTTTATGGGCGATGTCGGCAGCGGCTATCTGGGCTATGTGATCGCCGTGCTCGGTCTGCAGGCCACGCACGCGAATCCCGCGGCGGTCTGGGTCTGGCTCATCCTCGGATCGCTGTTCTTCCTGGATGCGACGCTCACCCTCATCCGGCGCTCGCTGCGCCGGGAACGCGTGCATGTAGCACATCGCAGTCATGGCTATCAGTGGCTGGCCCGGCGCTGGCGCAGTCATCTGTCCGTGACGCTGCTGACATCCGGCCTGAATGTGCTGTGGCTGTTGCCTTGTGCGGTGTTGGCGAGTTCGTTCCCGACGCGGGCGCCATGGATACTGGTGCTCGCGCAGGCGCCGTTGATCGCCGGTTTGTTGGTCGCCGGCGCGGGGCGTCGCGAGAATTCCGACAGCGCTGCCGGCGGAACGCGTTCCTGACGTTCCGCGTGTTGGCGCCCCCACCCATGGGTCTGAGTCTTGCTGCGGAAGCCCCGATCGGAGGAAAACGCCCCGACGCGTACGAACTGAAGTCAACTGGGCCGTTGCTGAGCCGTTCATGAACCTCGGAAGCCGGTGACAGTGCCGCTCCCAAGTCGCTGAATTTCGTGTATAGGTCCGCGCGAATCATTTACAATCCCGCAGCGCCCGATAAGCCCAAGTACGAGGCAACGTTTCACGGGATTGTCAAGCGGTGTCGGGCGGTTAGGGGATGACTGAATGAAGGATGATCAACAGGCCGGGAGGTTCGCGTCCCTGCGCGCAGCCGCGGCCGCAGCCCTCCTGGCACTGCCACGCGGCAAGAAGCGTCTGGTCATGCTGACCGCGGACGCGATCGCGATGCCGCTGGCCTTCTGGGCCGCCCTGGTTCTCAAGTTCGATCGCTTCGACCCGGTACTCGAGCGCACGCGTGCCTACTTCCTGGTCGCGGTGGCCTCCGCCCTGATCATCTTCTCGCTGCTCGGACTGTACCGCGCCGTCATCCGGTTCATGGGCGCCCGCGCCATGCTGTCGGTGGTCACCGGCGTCACCCTGTCGGTGCTGGTGGTGATCGGTTTCGACCGGGCACTGTCCAATACCGAGATTCCCGCTTCGGCCTTTGCCATCTACTGGGCCCTGGCACTGCTTTACGCACTGGGCAGCCGCTTCTTCGTGCGCTACCTGTTCTCGCGCGCAAGCAATGGCTCGCCCGCGACGCGCGTTGCCATTTACGGAGCCGGCGATGCCGGCGCGCGTCTGTCACTGGTGCTGCTGGGCGGCCCGGACTTCGAACCGGTGGCCTTCATCGACGACAAGAAGTCGCTGCAGGGCAGCAGCATCAACGGTGTCACCGTATTTGGTCCCGAGGTGCTGCCGCAGTTGGTGCGCGAGCGGCAGATCCAGCGCGTGCTGCTGGCCATGCCTTCGGCCTCGAGACGGCGACGGCGCGAGATCCTCTCGTCACTCGAGCCGCTCGGCCTGCATGTGCAGTCGCTGCCGCACCTGTCCGATCTGATCGCCGGCAAGGCGCACATCGATGAGCTGCGGGACGTCGATGTGGGCGATCTGCTGGGGCGTGACCCGGTTCCCCCCAATCCGCGCCTGTTCGGCACCAGCGTGCGGGGCAAATGCGTGCTGGTGACCGGGGCCGGCGGGTCCATCGGTTCGGAGCTGTGCCGGCAGATGCTGCAGCTGGCGCCCAGCCGCCTGGTCCTGTTCGAGATGTCCGAGATCGCCCTCTACACCATCGAACGCGAGCTGCACGAGATCGCGACGCGCGAAAGGCTCTCGGTGGAAATCGTGCCGCTGCTCGGCAACGCGCACCATCGGCACCGCGTGCGTGAGGTGCTGAGCGCCTACGGCGTGCAGACCATCTATCACGCCGCAGCCTACAAGCACGTTCCGATCGTCGAACACAATGTCGTCGAGGGAGTTCACAACAACGTCATCAGCACCTGGTACACGGCCGAAGCCGCCATCGAGACCGGTGTGGAGACCTTCGTCCTCGTTTCCACCGACAAGGCGGTCAATCCGGCCAACGTCATGGGGGCCACCAAGAGACTGGCGGAACTCGTGCTGCAGGCGCTGCAGGAACGGACTTCGACCACCCGCTTCTGCATGGTGCGGTTCGGCAACGTGTTGGCTTCCTCCGGTTCAGTCGTGCCTCTGTTCCAGGAACAGATCCGCCGCGGCGGTCCGGTCACGGTCACTCATCCGGATGTCATCCGGTATTTCATGACGATCCCCGAGGCGGCGCAGCTCGTCATCCAGGCCGGTTCGATGGCCAAGGGTGGCGATGTGTTCGTGCTGGACATGGGCCGGCCGGTACGCATCGATGATCTCGCGCGGCGCATGATCAACCTCATGGGTCTGACCGTGCGCGATGCGAACAATCCCGACGGCGATATCGAGATCGAGTACACCGGATTGCGTGCGGCGGAGAAGCTGTTCGAGGAGCTGCTGATCGGCAGCAACGTGACCGGCACTGACCATCCCATGATCCTGCGGGCCATGGAGCATCGCCTGCCGTGGCAGCGCATGCAGCAGCTCCTGAGCGAGCTGCTGGTGGCGCTGTCCACGTTCGATTGCCACCGGGCGCTGGGGCTGCTGGCCGAATCAGTGGCCGAGTACAACCAGGGCCTGGAGATCCGCGACTACGTCTGGGCACGCAAGGCCACGGCCCTGCCGCACGCAGCCGATACCAAGATCGCCGATTTCGTCGCCAAGCGGCGCAGCACCGAAGCCGGCAGCAAGCCGGGACTGGGGCAGAGCCCGGTCTGAGGCCGCAGGGCCGCAATCGGCGGCCGTACCGAAACTTCCATCCGGCCACGGTAGACTCGCGCCGCGGGCCCCTCCCGTCCTCCCCGCAAGACCCGGTTGCGGCCGGCTGGGGTGGGGGGCGGAGCTTGCGCCAGCCCGGGCGAGCCGAGCTTGAGGGACCTGTTCCCTTGCTTTAGGCTGTCCCGGTTCTCCCTTAATACTCAAGAACTTACCTTAAATGCGCGTCACCATCTTCGGCTCGGGTTACGTCGGGCTCGTCACCGGCGCCTGTCTGGCGGATGCCGGCAATCATGTCATCTGCGTGGATGTGGACGCTGGCAAGATCGAGCGGCTGAAGCGCGGCGAGATCCCGATCCACGAGCCGGGCCTGGATGCGCTCATCAAGCGCAACGCCGAGGCCGGCCGAATCGAGTTCACCACGGATGCGGTCCGGGGCGTCGAGCACGGCCTGTTCCAGCTGATCGCCGTGGGCACCCCTCCCGATGAGGACGGCTCCGCCGACCTTCGCTACGTGCTGAGCGCCGCGCGCACCATCGGCAGTCATCTGAACCGCTACAGCATCGTCATCACCAAATCGACCGTCCCGGTGGGGACCGCCGACAAGGTGCGCCAGGAGATCCTCAACACGCTTTCCGGCCGCGGCGTACAGGTCGAGTTCGATGTCGTCTCCAACCCCGAATTCCTGAAAGAGGGCGCGGCCATCGCCGATTTCATGAAGCCCGACCGGGTGGTGATCGGCACCGACAATCCGCGCACCACGGAGCTCCTGCGGGCGCTATACGAGCCGTTCACGCGCAATCACGACCGGCTCATCGTCATGGATATCCGCTCCTCCGAGCTGACGAAGTACGCGGCCAACGCCATGCTCGCGACCAAGATCAGCTTCATGAACGAGCTGGCCAACATCGCCGAGCGTCTGGGAGCGGACATCGAGAAGGTGCGGGTGGGCATCGGCTCCGATCCGCGCATCGGCTACAGCTTCATCTATCCGGGCACCGGCTACGGCGGCTCCTGTTTTCCCAAGGACGTGCAGGCGTTGATCCGCTCGGCCCATGAGGTGGGACACGAGCCGAGCATCCTCGCGGCGGTGGAGGCTGTGAATCACCAGCAGAAACAGGTGCTCGTGCGCAAGATGACGCACCATTTCGGGGGTCAGCTGCAGGCCCGGACCATCGCGGTCTGGGGCCTGGCCTTCAAACCCAATACCGATGACATGCGGGAGGCCCCCGCGCGCGCCATCATCGACCTGTTGCTGAGGGCGGGGGCGCAGGTCCGCGCCTACGATCCGGTTGCTTCGGAGGAGGCCGCAAGGATCTACGCGGGCCAGACGGGCTTCACCCTGGCACGTAATGCCTACGAGGCCGCGGAGGGTGCCGATGCCCTGTGCATCGTCACGGAATGGCAGGAGTTCCGCAGCCCGGATTTCGACCGTTTGCGCGAAATCTTGAAGGCGCCACTCATTTTCGACGGCCGGAATCTCTATGATCCGGCCATGGTGATGCGCTTCGGATTCACGTACTACGCCATAGGCCGCGGCAAGTCGGCCGCGGTGCGCTGATGCTGACTCCCGTTATCCTGTCCGGTGGGGCAGGCACCCGCCTGTGGCCGCTGTCCCGGGAGCTGTACCCCAAACAGCTGCTGGCGTTGACAGGCGAGCGGACCATGCTCCAGCAGACCGCCCTGCGGCTGTCGGGGCTCGCTTCCGCCGCGCCAATCGTGGTCTGCAACGAGGCGCACCGTTTCCTGGTCGCCGAGCAGCTGCGGCAGCTGAAGATAGAGCCCAGCGCCGTGGTGATCGAGCCTTTCGGGCGCAATACGGCGCCGGCCATCGCACTCGCCGCACTGGCGGCCTTGAGCAAACAGGCTGGCGAGGATCCCGAGCTGCTGGTGTTACCAGCCGATCACGTGATCCGCGACGTGCCCGAATTCCAACAGGCCGTGCGCGTCGCGCTTGCGGCGGCCGAGCACGGGCAACTCGTGACTTTCGGCATCGTGCCAAGCAACCCGGAAACCGGCTACGGCTACATCCAGCGTGGCGCGGCGGCCGCGGCTACTGGCCCGGGGGCGGCCGCGGGCGCGCATCGCATTGCGCGTTTCGTCGAGAAGCCTTCCCTGCAACGCGCCGAGGAGTTCCTCAAGTCCGGCGACTATCTCTGGAACAGCGGCATGTTCATGTTCCGCGCCAGCCGCTACCTGCAGGAGCTCGAGCGCTTCGCACCGCAGATCGCCAAGGTGTGCCGCAGTGCCTTCGACAGTGCGAAATCCGACCTCGATTTCATGCGCATCGATCCGAAGACCTTCGAGAAGTGTCCGAGCGACTCGATCGACTACGCGGTGATGGAGAAGACCTCCGACGCCGTGGTCGTTCCTCTGGATGCCGGCTGGAGTGATATTGGCTCATGGTCCGCTCTGCATGAGGCTAGCGATGCCGACGGACATGGCAATGTCTCGCACGGCGATGTCATCAGCGAAGACACGCAGCGATGTTATCTCTACTCGGAGAGTCGTCTCGTGGCAACCGTCGGTCTGAGCGACCATGTTGTCGTCGAGACCAAGGATGCCGTGCTCGTTGCGCCCAAGGAGCGCGTGCAGGACGTCAAGAAGCTGGTCGCACGGCTGAAGGAAGCCGGCCGCTACGAGCATTCCCTGCATCGGGAAGTCTTCCGCCCCTGGGGCAGCTACGACAGCATCGAGAACGGCGAGCGCTTCCAGGTGAAGCGCCTGAAGGTGAAGCCCGGCGCCAGCCTGTCGCTGCAGATGCATCACCACCGCGCCGAACACTGGATCGTGGTCTCCGGCACGGCGCGCATCACGCGCGGGGAGGAGGTGTTCCTCCTCGAGGAAAACCAGTCCACATACATCCCGATCGGCGTGAAGCACCGGATCGAGAACCCCGGCATGATCCCGCTGCACATTATCGAGGTGCAGTCGGGTTCCTACCTGGGCGAGGATGACATCGTGCGCTTCGACGATGTGTACGGCCGCAAGGGGACCAGGACCTGAGCATGAGGAACCTGGATGCCTTCAAGGCATATGACATCCGCGGGCGGATTCCGGACGAGCTCAACGAAGAGCTGGCTTACGACATCGGGCGCGCCTATGGCGCGTTCGTGCAGCCGAAGCGGGTGGCGGTCGGCTACGACATCCGCCTGTCCAGCCCCCAACTCGCCGCGGCTCTGAAAAACGGGCTGCGCGATACCGGCTGCGATGTCCTCGACATCGGCCTGTGGGGCACCGAGGGCGCCTATTTCGCCGCCTTTGCCGAGCAGCTCGACGGCGGAATCATGGTCACCGCGAGCCATAATCCGCCCGATTACAACGGCATGAAGTTCGTGCGCGAGCAGGCCCGGCCCATCAGCGCCGACACCGGCCTGCAGCAGATGCGCTCACTCATCGAGGCGGGCCGGCTGCCCGCCCCGGTGGCGCGGCGCGGCGCGGAACGCCCGCTGGACCTGCGCGAGAAGTATCTACAGCACCTGTTGAGTTACGTGGACCGCGGCAGGCTGCGGCGTCTGAAGGTGGTGGTCAACGCAGGCAACGGTGGCGCGGGGCTCATCATCGATCAGATCGAGCCGCACCTGCCGTTCGAGTTCATCAAGGTCAATCACGCCCCCGACGGCACGTTTCCCAATGGCATTCCCAACCCCATGCTGCTGGAGAACCAGGCGGCGACCGCCGATGTCGTACGGCGCACGGGAGCGGATCTGGGCATCGCCTGGGACGGTGATTACGACCGCTGCTTTTTCTTCGACGAGCGCGGCCAGTTCATCGAGGGCTACTACCTTGTGGGTCTGTTGGCCCAGGTGTTCCTGAAGAGCGAGCCGGGTGCCCGCATCGTTCACGATCCGCGCCTGACCTGGAACACGCTCGATGTGGTGAAGAGTCACGGTGGCGTGCCCGTGCTGTGCAAGTCGGGTCATGCCTTCATCAAGCAGAAGATGCGCGAAGTGGACGGGGTGTACGGCGGCGAGATGAGCGCGCATCACTACTTCCGGCGCTTCTCGTACTGTGACAGCGGCATGATCCCCTGGCTGCTCGTGCTCCAGACCCTCTGCGCCAGCGGCCAGAGTCTCTCGCAGCTGGTGGGCGAGCGGATGCGCCTCTATCCGGCCAGCGGTGAGATCAACCGCCGCCTGGCCGGAGATGCGAAATCGGTGCTCGAACGGACCCGGCAGCGCTACGAAAAGCAGGCCCTCACGGTGGACTTCACCGACGGGCTGTCGATGGAGTTCACCGACTGGCGCTTCAACCTGCGTGGCTCGAACACCGAGCCGCTGGTGCGCCTGAACGTCGAGTCCAGGGGAAGCGAGTCGCTGATGAAGGACAAGACCGCCGAGCTTCTGGCTTTCCTGGATTCCTGAGGGCGGCTCGGGTCCTGACCGCGGTGAACCGCGGGTAGCGACCGCACGGGCCGACCGCGAACTGGCGCACGGGGCGCGAGGCCGGGACACTATCCCCGGGAACGCCGCTTGCGTCGCCCGCGGGCGCCGGAACCTAGCTCTGGAGGGGTCTTGCTCGAGACCAGGCCACTGAGAGTGCTGATCGCGGAGAACCATCCCGATCTCAGCGATGCCATGAGTCAGCTCATCGACACGGAACCGGGCATGCTCTGCGTCGGCCAGGTGTCGGAGGCTGGGGATGTGCTGCCCGCCGCCCGGGATCGGTCCGCCGATGTCCTGATCCTCGATCTGACCCTGCACGGCGGCAGCGGCTTGCCGCTGATCGAGCAACTCACTACTGCCATGCCGGACCTGCGCGTGATCGTGTACAGCGGAGTGGCGGACAGCGATGAGGCCGCTCGGGAGGCCAAGCGTCGCGGTGCCTCGGCCTACCTTACCAAGGGTTGTGACATCGATGTGCTGATGGAGGCGCTGCGTCTGGGTGGCTAAAAAGCCTGAACGAGAAGCGATCTGGAGGCTATCGGCGGGGAAAATCGGCCGCTCAATACCCCAGGAAGCGTTTCAGGCTCCGGGCTGCGCGCTCCCCGCTGTGGCCATCCCACCCTTCCGGCCGCCGACCTTTGGACCAGTGGCCTTCCAGCGCCTCGCGCGCCACCCGGGTCAGATCCACCGGGGAGATGAGCCTGTTGGTGCCCTCGGTGACGGTGATGGGGCGTTCGGTGTTTTCACGCAGAGTCGCGCAAGGGATGCCCAGATACGTGGTTTCCTCCTGCACTCCGCCCGAATCGGTGACGGCCAGCGCGCAACGGCTCACCAGGCTCATGAACTCGATATAACTCAGTGGTTCGGTGACCCTGATTCCCTCGGTCGCCCCGAGCCGGTCGAGCAGGCCGAATTCCTCCAGTCGCCGCCGTGTTCGGGGATGAACCGCGAATACGACCGTCATCCGGCGTGATACCTCGATCAGGGGGCCCACCAGCTGCTCCAGTCGCTGCCGATCGTCCACGTTCGAGGGTCGGTGCAGCGTGACCACCGCGAAGGGCTGCCCGCTCAGGTGCAGTCGCTCTCGGATATCGGCACGCTCGATCGGCTCCCGCAGCATCTCGAATGAATCGATCATTATGTTGCCAATCCGATCGATCTTCGCGGCGGGCACGCCCTCGGCCCTGAGGTTTTCGTCCGCATCGGGGGAAGGTGTCCACAGCAGATCGGCAATGGCATCCGTGACCAGACGGTTGATTTCCTCGGGCATGCGCCGGTCACGGCTGCGGAGTCCGGCCTCGAGGTGAACGACCGGTATCCAGAGCTTGGCCCCCACCACGGCGCACGCTGCCGTGGCGTTTACATCCCCGACGACGACGATGGCATCCGGCCGCTCCCGCTGGCACAGGGATTCGTAGGCCATCATCGTGCGGCCCATCTGTTCCGCGTGGCTGCCGCTGCCGACTTCCAGGTGGTGCGCCGGCTCGGGCAGACGCAGATCCACGAAGAAGGCATCCGACATATTGGTGTCGTAATGCTGTCCCGTATGTACGATAAGGGGGGCGCACCCGGAATCTTTCACCAAGGCGTGGTACAAGGGTGCCACCTTCATGAAATTCGGCCTGGCAGCCGCAATCAGATGGATCTTTTTCGGGCTCAAATGGCTTTTTCCTCGCTCGGACAGCGGTTAGCTTATACGATCGCCACTCGGGCCCCGTGCGGGGGCGAGGGCGTCGGCAACATTCCCTGTCGGCGGGCGGAGACATTGGCTGAACTGGACCGGGCAGGTAATTTCCCTATCCCACACTGAACTGGGGGTGACTCATGGCGCTCTGGAAAGATACGACCACTCCGTCCGGCCCGGCGCCGGCTCAGGCCATCCCGGGCGCTGGTGCCATCCCGCACCCGCGGGAGCCGGAGAAGACCAACGTGGCGCCGCTGAGCGCCGAGGCGGCCCGACGGCCGGTCGTCAAGGAATCCCAGAGGTTGGACATGAAAGAGTCCGTGATCGCCTCCGATCTGACGATCGAGGGCAAGATCGTAGGTACCGGCCACATCCGCATCGCCGGCAAGTTCAAGGGCGATGTGATCGTCGATGGCAACGTGACGCTCGATACGGGCGCGCACCTCGAAGGCCTGGTCAAGGCCAGCGTGGTCGTGGTCGGCGGTGAACTGCTGGGCAACATCGAGAACGCCAAACGGGTGGAGCTGCTGGAAGGCGGCGTGATCAGCGGGGACGTGAAGGCCGGCTCACTGACGGTGGCCGCGGGTTCCAGGATGCGCGGTCAGGTCGAATTCGGCTGGGACAACGATAACAGCCGCAAGGCCGAAACCAAGGGATACGGCACCGGTTCATGAGCGTCGCCTCTCGCCCGGTCGCGACGGGCAAGACGCGCACCTGTCCGCACTGCAAGGCGACTATCCTCGAAAGCCTGAGCATCTGCCCGGGATGCATGCACCACCTGCGCTTCGACACGGAAGCGGCGAAGCGTCAGGTGTCGGCTACGCCCGCACTGCGGGTGGAGGGAATGATCCGGCATCCCCCGCTCGAGCAGCCGCTCGAGTATTTCGTGATCATCGCCATCCGCAATGACCGTGGTGAGGAAGTCACGCGCCAGGTGGTCAACGTAGGTGCGCTGCAGGCCTCCGAGAAGAGGACCTTCACGCTCTCGGTGGAAGTCCTGCCGCCTCAGGCTCCGGTCCCAGGCAAGTCAGGCGCCACGGCAACCAAGACCGGCACGCAGCCTGCGGGCGCTACGATCAGGGCTCCAAACCCTCAACCGACGGCGTTCTCGAGTTCGGGCGCCACCGCGACAGGGGCTGCAGGCACGACCTCGTCCGGGTCAGCGGGTAGCGCCGGCTCGGGCGCGACAACGGCCGGCGGATCAGGACCGCCGGGTGCGGGACCCGGTCAGGCAGGCGCTGACCCGGGTCAAACCTCAGCGACCGGCTCGAGGCCCGCGGTCAGTTCGCCACCGAATACCACTGGCTCCTCGACGACCTCCAGGCCGCAAGGCGGCTATCCCGGCGGACTGAAACCGCCGAATCCGGGCGGACCCAAGCGCCACTGACGCGCCGGGTTTCCGCGGAAGCATTCCCCGACCGCAGCGGCGGACCTGCGCGAGTCATCGCGCGTGGGCTGTGCGACTATCGGTATATTTGTCCATATACATCGATCATCCGGATTCGAACGAGGCGCACCGTGACGTATCCATTCAACGACCGTCCCGAATCCCTCCGGCGAACCGCGCGGCGGCAACTCACCGTGTGGCTGTTGGCGATCGGACTGCTCGCGGGCGGCGGCTCGGTTCGCGCCGCGCAACCCCAGGGCGTGCTGGTGTTCGGGGCCGCATCGCTGACGAACGTGCTGGATGATCTGGCGCGGGCCTGGCAGGCCCAGTCCCACGTTTCAGTCAAAGCCTCGTACGCGGCCAGCTCGGTGCTCGCCCGGCAGATCGAAGCCGGTGCACCCGCCGATGTGTTCTTCTCGGCCGACCTCGACTGGATGGACTACCTCGAACAGCACAAGCTGCTGAAGGCTGGTTCGCGTCACGATGTGGTTGGCAACAGGCTGGTGCTGATCGCCCCCGCCGACAGCACCCTGCACGTGCAGCTGGTCCAGGGAGTCGATCTGGGCGCAGCGCTGGGGGCCGACGGCAAGCTGGCCACCGGCGACCCGGATTCCGTGCCAGTGGGCAAGTACGCGCACGCGGCGCTGGAGAAGCTCGGCGCGTGGGGCGCGGTGGCAGACAGACTCGTGCGCGCCGAGAACGTGCGTGCGGCGCTCGCTTTCGTGGCACGCGGCGAGGCGACGCTGGGCATCGTGTACCGCACCGATGCGCTGGCCGAGAATCGCGTGCGTATCGTCGCCGAGTTTCCGTCGGACAGCTACCCGCCTATCATGTATCCCATCGGGCTGACGACCCACGCAGGAGCTGATGCGGCTCGGTTCATCGAGTTCGTGCGCAGCCGCGCGGCCCGCGCCACTTTCGTCAAATACGGGTTCGAGCCATTGCACTGAGAGACGCTTCCGATGACTACGCGACCGGCCGGCGCCTGCTGTCGATCTTCAGCGGCTCGGCGGGCAATCTCATCGAGTGGTACGACTGGTACGTCTATTCGTCTTTCGCCATCTACTTCGCCCGCAGCTTCTTCCCTTCAGGCGACCGGACCGCGCAGCTCCTGAACACCGCCGGCGTGTTCGCGCTCGGCTTTCTGATACGTCCACTGGGAGGCTGGCTGCTAGGCCGGTATGCCGATCGGCACGGCCGGCGGGCCGCGCTCACCGGTTCCGTATATCTGATGTGCCTGGGCTCGCTGATGATCGCGGCAACACCCGGCTACGGACAGATCGGCATTGCCGCGCCGCTGCTGCTGCTGCTGGCGCGGCTGCTGCAGGGACTGAGTGTGGGTGGCGAGTATGGCGCCAGCGCGACTTACCTGAGCGAGATCGCCACCAGCCGCCGCCGCGGGTTCTACTCCAGCTTCCAGTATGTCACGCTCATCATGGGCCAGCT